>NZ_CP130060.1:0-307347 GCF_030644385.1 Stomatobaculum sp. F0698
AAAACGCGTGGCGTGGAGTAAAATAAACTTAAAGTGTGCGCAAACGGAGGAGGAGGGAAGAGCGTGAGTCGCAGCAAGAAAAAAGCGGGGTCTGCGAAGAAAAGAAAAGTAAGACCCATCCTGTTCGTCTATTTGTTCTCACTGCTTTTGGTCGGAATTTTGGTGGGGCAGCGCTGCCAACAGAATGCGCGGCGTGCCGAGCAATTGGAAAAGCAGACGCGCGAACTGGAGGAGAAATACCGGTTTGAGCTCGCGCGGAACGACAAGCTCACCAAGTACAGTGCTTACGTCGAGACCAAAGAATACATCGAGGAAAAGGCGAGAGAAAAGTGGGGACTCGTGAGTCCCGACATCATCCTCTTAAAACCGGAACAGTAAAACAAGCATTGAGGATCTGCGGTTTGCGCCGAGGTCCTCACTGTACATTTGAGGAGAAAGAGGCGTGCGGGATAAGCTTTTGCGGGCGCTCGGAGAGAGCGGTACGGTGCGGCGGGGCGACGCGCTCTTGCTTGCGGTGAGCGGCGGGGCGGATTCGACGGCGCTTCTGCTCGCGCTGCATGCGCTGCGGGAAGAACTGGCCCTAAGCCTGCGCGTGCTCCATGTCCACCACGGTCTGCGGGGCGAGGCGGCAGAGCGGGACGCGGACTTTGTGCGGGCGCTCGCCGCCCGATACGAACTGCCCTTTGAACTGGTGCGCGTCGATGTACGGCGGGCGGCGCGGGAGGAGAGGCAATCACTCGAGGAGGCCGGGAGAGAGCTCCGCTACCGCGCTCTCTTTGCGGCGGCCGAGCGCTGGGAAAAAGAGTGCGGCGGCAGGGTGAAGATTGCGACCGCGCACACCGAGGACGATGTGGCGGAGACCGTGCTCTTACAGCTTGCCCGTGGGAGCGGCCTAAAGGGGGCCGCGGGCATCCCCGCAATCCGGGGAAGACTGGTGCGCCCGCTGCTCGAGGTTTCGCGCGCGGAAGTCGAGGCCTATCTCGGACGGCGGGGGCAAAACTTCGTCGAAGACGAGAGCAATGCGACGGATTCCTTTGCGAGGAACCGTCTCCGGCGGGACATACTGCCGCGTTTTCGGACGGACATCAATTCGGAGGCCGTGCGGCACTTTGCCCGAGCCGGACGCTATTTTCGCGAGGCGGATGAGTACTTCGAGACGCTCGCCGGCGAAAAGGCGCAGGTCCTCGTGCAGAGAGAGGGGAGCAGCGTGCGGATTGCACGGCAAGCCCTGCTTTCGGAACCGGATATTGTCAGCAGCTATTTGCTCCGGCATTTATTGGATGCGGTCGGCTGTGCGCGGAAAGATATTTCCGCGCGGCATTTGGAAGCACTTCGGGCGCTCGCCGCGAAGGAACACGGAAAACGCATTGCGCTTCCGCAGGGCTTTCTCGCGGAGCGCTGCGGGGAGGCACTGGTACTGCGAAGGGCGGAGGAACACGGGAAATGCGAGTCGCAAGAAAAGCCCCTGCCCGGTCCGGAAGCCATTACAGCGCGCAGCTTTCCGCGCACCGCGGGGGCAGAGCCTCCGAAAGACCCGTATGTACAGTGGTTTGACAGCGACAAGCTGCCGAAACATTGGGAAATCAGAACGCGAAGAAGCGGCGATAAAATTGCGATGCAGGGCGGCGGGCACAAGAGTCTCCGCGCCCTCATGACAGAGGCAAAAATGCCGCTCGATTCGCGGGACCGCTTGCCGCTCTTGGTGAGCGAGACAGGAGAGCTGATTTGGGCCGTAGGGCTTCGGAGCAGCGCGGCCTATTGGGTGGATGAGACAACAACCGACATATTGGAATTGCGATACGAGGGAGAAAAAGTATGAGAGAGCATGTAAAGATTATGTTTCGAGAGGAAGAGGTCAACCAAAGAATTCAGGAGGTTGCCGATCAGATTAACCGCGATTACGGCGACACGCCGCTGCATCTCATCTGCATTCTGAAGGGCGGCGCGATGTTCATGTGTGAGCTCGCAAAGCGCCTCACCATGCCTGTCTCCTTTGACTTCATGTCGGTCTCGAGCTACAGCGGCACCGAGTCGAGCGGTATTGTGCGCATTGTGAAAGATCTCGACGAGTCGCTCGAAAATAAGCATGTGCTGATTGTCGAGGACATCATCGATACGGGACGCACCCTGGCGTATCTCATCGAAGTGTTGGAGAAGAGAGGGCCGAAGGACATTCATCTCTGCACCCTCCTCGATAAGCCGGAGCGCCGCGTAAAAAAGCAGGTTACGGTGGACTATGTCTGTTTTACGATTCCGGACCGCTTTGTGGTGGGCTACGGTCTCGACTACGATCAGAAATACCGGAATTACCCCTATATCGGCGTGGTCGAGTTTGAAGAGGAGCACCCTTGAACTTAAAGGGAGGACGCTTCCTTCGACTCTTCAGTTTCGTGCTGCTCGGTCTCTCCCTGCTTTGGCTGGCCGGAGGCTTAGGCAGCGATCTTTTGGAGGCAAGACTCAGCCACAGCGAGTTTGAGGCGGTATTGGCGGGCGGTGCGGTACAGGAAATTTCCATACGGCAGAATCGCCTGACGCCGACCGGCGAGGCGAGGATTGTATACAAGGGAGAGGAGAAGCGCTTTTCGAGAGAGCGCTACTTTGTCTCGGATGTTAACCGCTTACAGTCGGAACTGGAAGAAAGAGGCATTGATTTTCGCCTGGAGAATCCGCCGGTCGGCGGGGACTTCCTGGGTTACGGGCTTTTGCTCCTTCTCACCGCCGGCGCGGTATTCTACACCTTCTATCGCCGCGGTCTTCCGGGCGGGGGCGGCGCCGTGCAAATCGGACGGGCAAGAGCAAGAAGAGAGAACCGGACGGGGGAGAACTTCGGGACCGTCGCCGGGCTCAGCGAGGAGAAGGAGGAACTGGCGCAGCTGGTCGACTTTCTCCGCGCGCCGGAGAAGTACACGGAACTTGGTGCAAGGATACCGAAGGGCGTATTGCTCGTGGGCCCGCCCGGTACCGGTAAGACCCTGCTCGGCAGAGCAATTGCCGGAGAGGCCGGCGTCCCATTCTTCTCGGTGGCGGGTTCCGATTTTGTGGAGCTCTTCGTGGGTGTCGGCGCTTCCAGAGTGCGTGAGCTCTTTGAAGAAGCCAAGAGCAGCGCGCCCTGTGTCGTGTTTATCGACGAGATTGATGCGGTCGCGAGACGGCGCGGCGCGGGGCTCGGCGGCGGAAACGATGAGCGGGAACAGACCCTGAACCAGCTCTTGGTCGAGATGGACGGTTTCACCCCGAATGAAGGAGTCATTGTTCTCGCGGCGACCAATCGGCCGGACGTTTTGGATCCGGCGATTTTGCGCCCGGGGCGCTTTGACCGGAAACTCACGATCAGTAGGCCGGACCTCTGTGGCAGAGAGGAAATTTTAAGGCTGCACGCAGCCAACAAGAAGTTCTCGGAGGAAGTGGATTTTTCGGAACTCGCGCGCATGACCGCAGGCTTTACCGGGGCGGATCTTGAGAATCTCCTGAACGAGGCGGCCATCTTCGTGGCGGCCGAGCGCAGGGCGTTTGTCACGGCGGCGGATTTGCGGCGTGCCTTCCTTCGCGTCACGGTCGGTACCGAGAAGCGAAGCCGTGTGATCTCGGAGGAGGAAAAACGCATCACCGCCTATCATGAGGCGGGACATGCACTGCTCATGAAACTGATTCCGGGACAGGGACCGGTGCACACGGTCTCAATTATTCCGACCGGCATCGGCGCGGCGGGCTACACCCTGTCGCTTCCGAACGGGGAGCAACTGTTCGAGACCAGGTCTCATATGCTCGGACAGATCAAAGTGGCACTCGGCGGCCGTATCGCCGAGGAACTGGTTTTCGGCGAGCCGACCACGGGGGCGGCTCAGGATATCAAGGAGGCGACCGCGCTCGCAAGAGCGATGGTTGAAACCTACGGTATGAGCGCTGAAGTGGGAACGGTCCACTGCGGCGGCGCGGAGGACGAAGTATTTCTCGGCAGAGACTTCGTCCACACCAAACCCTACAGTGAGGCGACGGCAAGTCTCATTGACAGCGAAGTAAAACGCATCACAGACGAGTGTTACCGCGAGGCAAAAGACATCATGGTATTGCATCGGGACAACTTGGAAACATGCGCCGCGCTACTGCTCGAAAAAGAAAAAATTAACAGGGAGGAATTTGAAGCCCTGTTTGAAGGGAAGTCGGAAGAGAGCAATGGAGAGTAACGCATTTTTCAGCGACACCAGTGAGCGTTTTGTCACGGAGTGGCAGACCGAAGGGCGAACGAAGATACGTGTGCGCTTTCGCGGCGCTTTAAACGACAAGCTTCGTGTGAGCTTGATTCTGCAGGAGAAGAAAGAGAAAACAGAACTCCTGCCGGTCAGCGGCGGAAGACGCTTCCGCTACTATGCCTGTACCTTTTCGGCGGAGGAGGCAGTCTCCTGGCTGTTTTTGATTGAAGACCGGGAGAGCGGTGAGCGCCTCTTTTACGACAGGCGCGGCGCAAGCACGTTCGCGCGGCCCGAGCTCGCGTTTCAGCATATTCCGGGTTTTCGGACACCGGAGTGGGCCAAGGGCGCGATTATGTACCAGATTTTTGTGGATCGCTTCCGGAACGGCGGTGCGGAAAACGACGTGGATACGGATGAGTACATCTACATCGGCCTGCCGGTGCAGCACATCGAAAATTGGGATGAGAAGCCCTCTCCCTTCGATGTCGGTTATTTTTACGGCGGCGACTTGAACGGGGTGCGGGAAAAGTTTGCCTATTTGAAAGATCTCGGCGTCGAGGTCATCTACTTTAATCCGCTCTTTGTCTCGCCCTCGAATCACAAGTACGACACCCAGGATTATGAGCACATCGACCCGCACCTCACCGTTATTGCGGAGGACGGCGGCGAGGTGCTCGCGTCGGATGCCACGGACAACCTGAATGCGACGCGCTATCAAAAGCGGAGCGCGGACCCGAAGAATCTCGCGGCTTCCGACCGCTTCTTTGCGGCCTTCACGGAGGAAGCGCATCGCTTTGGTTTCCGCATCCTCCTGGATGGCGTCTTTAACCACTGCGGCTCCTTTCACAAATGGCTGGACCGGGAGAAAATCTATGCGGAGCAGGGAAGTTATGCGCCGGGCGCTTATCTTGAGAGAGAGAGCCCCTATCACGACTACTTTGTGTTTATGGATGATCGAAAAGAGGCCTGGCCGGATAACCGCAGTTACGACGGCTGGTGGGACAATGATACCCTCCCGAAGCTAAATTACGAGGCGAGCGAGGAACTCGCGGAGCGCATACTTCGCGTCGGCGAAAAGTGGCTGAGCCCGCCCTACCGTGCGGACGGCTGGCGCCTCGATGTCGCGGCCGATCTCGGACACACGCAGGACTATAACCACAGCTTCTGGAAGCGCTTCCGCGCGCGTATCAAGGCGGTGCGGCGGGATGCCCTCATTTTAGCGGAGCACTACGGCAATCCCTCCTCCTGGTTAAACGGCAGGGAGTGGGATTCGGTGATGAACTACGACGGCTTTATGGAGCCGGTCAGCTGGTTCCTAACCGGCATGGAGAAGCATTCGGACGGCAAGGACCCAAGCCTTCGCGGCGACGGCGCGCGTTTCTGGGACATGATGAGTCTCGCAATCGCAAAACTCCCGGAGCCCTCTCTCCACACGGCCATGAACCAGCTCTCGAACCACGACCACTCGCGCTTTCTGACGCGCACCAACGGCGTGGTCGGAAGACTGGCGGAGCTCGGCTCCGCGGCGGCGGAGAACGGCGTGCAGCTCTCGGTCATGCGGCAGGCCGCCCTCATGCTCTTTACCTGGCCGGGCGCGCCCACCATGTACTACGGGGATGAGGTCGGCGTCTGCGGCTTCACCGATCCCGACAGCCGCAGAAGCTACCCCTGGGGACACGAAAACCTGGAGCTCCTCGAATACCACCGCTACCTCAGCAAGCTGCACCGCAATTCGCAGGCACTTCGGCGGGGCTCGCTCGTGCCGCTCTTAATGGAGCGGGATTTGGTCTGTTACGGCAGGGTCTACGGGCGGGAACAGGTTCTGATCTTTGTCTATACCGGACAGGAGGACAAACTGCTGCGTCTTCCCTACTGGAAACTCGGCGATAAACTTCCGCAGTCCGTGAAGCGTGTCATGCTGACCTACGAGGCCGGATACAACGTGGGGGAGGTCAAGTATGCGCCGGAGGACGGCATGATTCTGGTCTATGTCACGAAGAATTCCGCCGGTATCTACCTCGGAAGCGTGAAGGAATAAAAAAAGACTTTACGGGAGAGAAGCCCTGTGCTATACTCTAACTGTCCGAAATTCGGACAGATGCGATAGTGGCGTAGTTGGTAACGCGCGACCTTGCCAAGGTCGAGACCGCGGGTTCGAGTCCCGTCTATCGCTCTCGCTTCTCCCCGCAACCTGCCGTCGCTCCCTTGACGACGGGTTGCGGGGATTTTTTGTAGAAGCGGTACCGGCGGAGGAGGGAAACTTGGGAAAAGAAGAACCGAAATTACCGGAGTGGCCGAAACTGCCGGGTGAGGAAGAGACGGAGAAGCGGAGTGCGGCGCGGGATCGCAGATTTCGACAGCAGCTTCCGCCGCTGTTCGGTCTCGCGGTGCTCTGTGTCAGTGCCCGGATTGCGAACGATATCCAAGCGTTCTGGCCGCGGGCTGTCATAGCGGCGCTGGATTTGGCACTGATTTATTGGCTGGTGACAAGGCGAAAGGAGAAACCATCATGAGAGTAAAGCAAATGCAGGCTATGGTTGCGGCAACGTTGCTCTTTGGCGGCGTCCTGCTGGGAACACATACGACATATGCGGCCTTGGGCAAGGTTGTGGATATTGCGGAGGTCAAAGAGAGCGAGGCGGATCGCACGAGCTATCGCGGCAGAGTCGAAAAGCCGATTGATGAGGTTTATGCGCCGCGCGAGGCAAAAACCGATAAGAATGAGATAAAGGCGGAGGCAAAGCCGCAGGAGAGCACGGCGACAAGCGGGCAGGGAAGCGCGGCAAAGTCTGCTTCGGAGAGCACGGTGGCCGCGTTTAAGCCGGAGAACACCGACAGCGGTAAGACCGGACAGGCGACCCTCGCGCCCTCCAAGCCGAAGGAGAGTGCAGCGGCTTCGACGAGTGCGGCAAGTACCGCGACCGCGGCGACCGAAACCGTCGCGGCAAACGGAGAGAAGCGCATCGACACTTCGCTCCTCAGCTATGACGTATCGCGCTTTACGCTGCCCGAGGACGCAAAATCCCTCATTGTCGTGGAGGGCTTTGCCGTTAAGGGCGGCAAGGATACTTACCGTGAGACCAAGGTGAGCGACGAGTCGCGCTGGAACAAGGCGCGCGTCACGGTCTTCGTGAAGAACGATGCGGGACAGTGGCAGGCGAAAATTCAGTCCGCGGGCGTCTACGGCTACGGCGGCATGTCCGCAAAGCGGAAAACCGGTGATGGCACGACCCCGATCGGACTCTGGAAGACCGATACGCCCTTCGGGCGGAACGCATCGGAGGAGGGCTTCCCGAGCGATTACACGCACATTCAGGCGGATGCGAAGCGCCAGTACTGGTCGGATCAAACCAACCGCCTGGAGAGTTCGGAGAAGCTCGCATCTCAGAAGGGTGAAAAGCTCTGGGAGGACTGGGCAAAGAACATCTACGCCTATGCGCTGAACACAGGGTTTAACAAAGAAAACCGCCAGCCGGGCACCGGCTCGGCGCTCTTCTTGCACTGTACGAGCAACGGCAAGCCGAGTACCGCGGGTTGCGTGGCCATACAGCCGGAGGCGATGAAAGCGGTGCTCCGCCAGTACGCAAAGGGCGGCATGTATATCGCACAGGCACCGGAGGGGCAGTTCGAGCAGGTCTACGGCGCGTTCAGCGAGAGCGGCGCTTCGGCAAAGGGCGAGTTCACGGCTTCTACCAAGGAACTTCCGGCGACCGAAACCGTCGTGTTGCAGTGAATTTTGTTCGACAAAATAAGAGAGACGGCGAAAGCCGTCTCTTTTTCTTAAGAGTATTGTCGCTTGCGACAAGCGCAACGGGACCTTAAGATAGATGCAAAGCATAGAAACGCAAAGCGCCGGGGAGAAGCGCAAGCGAGAGGAGAAAAAAATGAAAAAGGGATATCTGACGGCGGCGGCCGCGGCGGCGCTCAGCGCAGCCATGGCCTTCGGCGCATGGGCAGCTTCGTTTCAGTCAGTCAATCAAGTCATGTATGTCAATGCGAGCAGTTTAAATGTGAGAACCGAACCCTCGACGACAGCGGGCAAGGCGCAGAGCCTTTCTCGCGGCACGGCGGTACAGGTGAACGGGCTCTCCGGAGACTGGGCGCGCATTTCGCTCGGCGGCAAGAACTATTATGTCTCGAGCCGCTACTTGAGCAGCGGCAACAGCGCTGCGGCCGGCACGACAACGGCGGCAAGTACGCCGGTCTCCGTTCCGGAGGGCGTCACGGTCAGCGATATCACGGTCAGCGATAACCTGCGCTTTGCCTCGTCTTCGAAAATCAAGACGGGAACGGCAAAGCTCTACAAGAACACCAAGGGCAAGTACGGGGATAAGGTAATCTGCGTCAATGCGGGTCACGGCACCAAGGGGGGCGAGCGCGTCAAGACCCTCTCGCACCCGGACGGCAGCCCGAAGGTAACGGGCGGCACAAACCAGCGCGGTGCGGTGGAGTCCATGGCGGTGTCCTCGGGTATGACCTTCCAAGACGGAACGGCGGAGAGTACGGTGACCTTACAGGAGGCACAGATTCTGCGCGACGTGCTTTTGCAGCGCGGCTTCAGCGTACTCATGATACGCGAGAGCAGCGATGTACAGCTCGACAACATTGCGCGCACGGTGCTCGCAAACAACTATGCGGCCTGCCACATTGCCGTTCACTGGGACAGCACGACTTCGGACAAGGGCGCATATTTCATGAGTGTTCCGGACGGCCTCAAAAAGATGGACCCGGTCTCCTCGACCTGGCAGAAGAGCGAGGCTTTCGGCGAGGCGCTGATCGGCGGCCTGAGAGGCAGAGGCGTGAAGATTTTCGGCAGCGGTTCCATGGATGTGGATCTCACGCAGACTTCGTATTCCACGGTCCCGAGCATTGATATTGAGCTCGGCGACAAGGTATCGGATCACAGTGAGGCGACCCTCCGAAAGCTCGCAGAGGGCTTGGCGGACGGCGTCACGCAGTATTTTACAAAATAAGGGACATCCGACAGAGGGAAGTCTCCCGCAAAACAGGAGACTTCCCTTTTGTTGTGCGGCAGACAGCAGAAAGGAGAGAACAATGGGAGAGCGTTTGACCGGAGCGGACGTTCGAAAAATCGAGGCGGAGATCGAAGAGCGGAAGCTGGTGCTTCGCCCCGAGCTCATTCAGGCCGTCAAGGAGGCCAGAGCCCAGGGAGATCTCTCGGAGAACTTTGAGTACTACGCGGCAAAGCGGGAAAAGAACCGGAACGAGAGCCGCATCGCTTATCTGGAGCGCATGCTCAAGTTCGCGACCATCATTGAGGACCGTGCGGCGGCGGATGAAGTGGGTATCAACAAGTCGGTCGAGGTCTACTTCATCGACGACGATGAGAGCGAGCGCTATAAAATCGTGACGGGCATACGCGGCGATACCACGGCGGGGCGCGTCTCGATCGAGTCGCCGCTCGGGAAGGCGCTCTTGGGACACAGGGTCGGCGATCTGGTCCATGTCGCACTGCCCCAAGGCGGCTACGATTTGGAAATTCGCGCCATCGAGGCGGATGACAGCGACGATGAGATTCGCTCTTTCTGAATTTGCGCGGGGACGCCACGAAGAGAGAAAGCTGTCGCAAAGCTTCCTGAAATGACGTATAATTCAGCTATATGCAGGGAAGATTTGACGACTTGAACAAATCAATGACAGGAGGACAGGGGTATGAAAACGACATTGGTTGTGCTGGCCGCGGGAATCGGTTCCCGTTTCGGAGGAGGCATCAAGCAGCTCACGCCTATGGGCCCGAACGGCGAAATCATCATGGACTATGCAATCTACGATGCGAAGCGCGCGGGCTTTGACAAGGTAGTCTTCATCATCCGCAAGGATCTGGAGAAAGACTTTAAGGAAATCATCGGCGACCGCATCTCGAAGGTCATTGAGACCGACTATGCCTTCCAGGAAATCGACGATCTGCCGGAGGGCTTCACGGTTCCGGAGGGCAGAAAGAAGCCCTGGGGAACAGGACAGGCAGTGCTTGCGGTGCGCGGCAAGGTCAACGAGCCCTTTGTGGTCATCAACGCGGACGACTACTACGGTCCGGAGGGCTTCAAGGCCATCCACAAGTACATGACCGAGGAGATGGATTTGACGGGAGAAAAGCTCGACATGTGCATGGCGGGCTTCATTCTGAAGAATACGCTCTCTGAAAACGGCACCGTGACGAGAGGTGTCTGCAAGGTCGATGAGACTCACATGCTGAAAGGCGTGCGGGAGACCTTTGAAATTCGCATGGAGGACGGAGCGCTGAAGGCAGAAGACGGTGAGGGAAAGCCGGTTACGCTGACGGCGGATCAGTATGTCTCCATGAACATGTGGGGCTTTCCGCCGAAGTTCATTGAGGTGCTTGAGAAGGGCTTCCCGGAATTCCTCGCGGCGCGCGGCACGGAATTGAAGAGCGAGTATCTCCTGCCGACCATTGTGGACAAGTGCATTCAGTTGGGTGAGGGCAGTGTGAAGGTATTGCCGACGCACGACAAGTGGTTCGGCGTGACCTATCAGGAGGATAAGCCGACCGTCGTTGCAGCGATTCGTGAGCTCATTCGGACGGGAAAGTATCCGGAGAAACTCTATGACTAAAAACTGCCTCACGCTGATTGGGATGCCGGCTTCCGGCAAGAGCTCCGTCGGCGTCGTGCTGGCAAAAAAGACAGGTCGCCGTTTTGTTGACGGCGACCTTCTGATTCAGGAGCAGAACGGAAAACTCCTGAAAGAGCTGATTGCCGAGCGGGGAGATGACGGCTTTCGCGCACTGGAGGAGGAGACCCTTGCCGCACTCGAGACCGAGAATGCGGTCATTGCGCCGGGGGGCTCCGTGATTTACGGCGAGAAAGCCATGGCGCGGCTCAAAACCCTGGGGCGTATCATCTATCTGAAACTCTCCTACCCCGCGATACGGCGCCGCCTCGGCGATTTGACGGCGCGCGGGGTCAGCATCAAAGAGGGGCAAAGTCTCCGGGATCTCTACCGCGAGCGCACGGTGCTCTATGAAAAATATGCCGATCTCGTGATCGACGAGACAGGCCTCAGCACGCGTAAAGTGGTCGATGCCATCCTGCGGGCCATAGGCGAGGGCGGGGACAGCGTGCCGCCGGAGCCGCCGAAAAAAGCAGTACGTCAGAGGAGGAAACGAAATGGCAAAGGAAGTGTGGCGCGGCGGCAACATGCTGTATCCGGTGCCGGCCGTGATGGTGAGTTGCCGCGGAAACGACGGAAGCAGCAATCTGATCACCGTCGCGTGGGCGGGGACAGTCTGCTCCGATCCGCCGATGGTGTCGATCTCCGTTCGCCCGGAACGTCACTCTCACCGTCTGTTGGTCGAGAGCGGCGAGTTCGCAATCAATCTGACCACGGAGGCACTGGTCCGAAAGGCCGATGAAGCGGGCGTGCGCTCGGGGCGCGACTGCAACAAGTGGGAACTGCTCGGACTCACCGAGGAGGAGGCATCTAAAATCAAGGCGCCGCTCGTCAAGGAGAGTCCCGTGAACCTCGAGTGCCGCGTGACAGAGCGCATCCCTCTCGGCACCCACGACCTCTTTCTTGCGGAAGTGCTCGCGGTCGATGTGGACAAGAGCCTGATGGACGAGAAGGGGAAGTTCTGTCTGGAAAAGGCAAAGCTGGTCGCGTATTCCCACGGGGAGTACTATGCGCTCGGCGCGCTGCTCGGCACTTACGGTTATTCGGTGCGAAAGAAAACAAAAAAATGAGCTTGGGAATACAGCTACGGCGTGTTGCGGTAGCTGTATTTTTTTGGGATAATGAAAAGATAGCCAACAATCGCAGCGCAGGAGGAGAGAAATGAGAACACTCAGCGAACAGGATATACGTCCGCTTGCTCCCAATGACAGCGCTTTTCGAAACGGAAAGAAAATTTCGGACAGCGGTGCCTTTACGGAGCGGGTTTGCTCGAAGGACGAGAGTTACTACGCAGGCAGTTGCAAGGGCTCCGGGAAGAGCCTCTATCAGGTTTCCGCCTGCTTTGAAGAGGGCAAAGCGCCTGTGATACGCTGCAGTTGCCCGAGCCGCCAGTTTCCCTGCAAGCACGGGATTGCCCTTCTGTTCGAGATTGCCGCGGGCAAGGACTTTGCCGAGACGGAAATTCCCGAGGATATCGTAAAGAAGCAGGAAAAGCTCAAAAAGCGGGACGAGAAAAAGAGCGAAGAAAAGGCCGAGCCTGCCGAGGGGAAGCCGCAGGCAAAGAAAAAGAGCGCGAGCGGACAGACGGCCTTCCGAAAGAAGACGGAAAAACAGCTTGAGGGCCTCGCGCTCCTTGACGAGGCGCTTTCGCGTCGCATGAAGCTGGGCCTGCTCTCGGGCCTCACGAATATGAAGGAAGAGGATGCGCTCCTCGTAAAGCGACTCGGCGACAGCTATCTCTCCGGGCCGCAGCAGCTCTTTAAGCGCTTTACCTTTCTGCTTAACGAGGCAGGGTATGCGCGGGAGCAGGCGAAAAAAGAGCGTCTTTTAAGGGGCGCCGTGCGGGAACTCGAAAAGCTTCGCACCCTGGTGCGCCGCGGCAGCGCCTACTTAACGGAGAGACTGGAGGCGAAGGCCGGCGAGCCGGATGCGAATCCGCTCTACGATGCGCTCGGCGGCGTGCGGAAAAAGGAGGAATTGGAGGCGCTCGGCTTAAAGCTCTCCGAGACAGCACTGATTCAGCTTGCCTTCGAAGTGCGCTACGACGAGGCGAAACGGGAGTTCCTGGATCTGGGACATTGGATTTCTCTCTCGGACGGAACCCTTTACCGCGAGATGAATTTTAGACCCGTCAGCGCAAAGAATTACATTGCGGAGAAGGACAGTTCCGACCGGAGACTCCGCGCGGAGCACTTCCCCTACTATCCGGCCTTTCCGGGTGAGGCAGCGCGCATACGCCTCGAGGACGCAATTGCGGAGCAGCCGGAAGCGGCGGATTTTGCGCGTATGATCGGCTTTGCGGCGCCCATCGCGCAGGCGGCAAAACAGGCGGCCAAGGCGCTTCAGTCGGTGCTCGCGGAGGACAAAGCGCCGGCCCTTTTGCAGCTTTCGGATGTAGCGGTAAAAGAGGACGCAGTCTATCTGAGAGATGCGGCGGGAAGCCTGCTTCGGATCACGGATGCAAACGGCAGCGAGGCGGCACTTCGCCTGCTCTCGCAATTTGATACCGGGAAGAGCGCGGTTTTCGGGCTCTTCTTTGCGGATGAAGTGCGGCGGGAACTCTGCTTTTTGCCGCAGAGTCTGGTGACCGGGCGGGGCATCATCCGCCTTATGCTTTGAGCGGGGAGGGAAACGCATGAATGCGGAAATATTGACTTCGATGAGAGAGAGTCTTTTTCAGTGTGCCCTCACGGGGAGCGAACGCATTGCGGAGGATCCCCGCTTTTCGCGCGCCCTCGCGGAACTCGGGAATCACCGCGGCGAGGCAAAGGTCTTAGAAGAACTCGCGCGCCGCGGAGAACAGCTTCTTTTGCCCGCGGAGGAAAGAGGCACGCAGATTCTGGACTTACTGGCTCTGTTGGACGCAGTCCTGCTCACGCAGAGCAAGGCTGCGGGAAGCGGGGACGAAGTTCCCTTAGAGGAAGCCGTGCGAAAGGAGGCAATCCCGGAGCTCTATTATCGGCAGGAGAGCTATCGAAGCCTCGAGAGCCTGCGCCTCGCCCTGACCGAGAGCGGAAAAGGGCGCATGGAAGTGCTGAAGGCAGCAAGAGAGAGTAGGCGCCCCTATCTCGAGGATCTGAGACTCCAAGAGCTCTTCCTCCGTGCGCTCAGCGATCGCTATGCGGAGTTTGCGGATGAGGTGGAGAACTGGATTTTAGAGGAGCGCCCCAAGACCTTTCTGCCCCTTTTAGAGCGTGCCTTTTCGCCGGAGCAGAAGGAAAGGGTGCAGCTGCGCTATTTTTCGCTGATTGACGCGATTTCCGGCGGCGGAACCAAGGAATATTACTTAGACATCATCGCGAGATCGCAGGGCGATTTAAAGGAAGCCGCAATTGCGGCGCTCGGTGAAGATCCCGCAAACTATGAGTGCCTGCTTGCGCTCGAAAAGACAGAAAAAAACAAGGCCCATGCGGCCGTCATCGGCGCACTGGTAAAATATCCGCAGGCGGAAGAGCTGGTGAAGCAGGCTTTTTTAAAGAAGCCGGATCGCTATATCGATGCGGTTTCGTACAGCAGACTCCCCTATGTCGCGGATCTAATCGCGGGAGAGATGGAAAAACTCTATCTCGCGTGTGAGAAGAACGGCAGAGACAGAAAGGATACGGATAAGATTGCGGAGCTCTGGACCGCGGCCATCGACATGGAGAGCCCGGCTTTGCTCGCGCAGTTACAGCGCTCCGGAACCCTTGCGGAGAGCCGGAGAGATTACTATTTGCTCACGGCGATGTTACGCGTGCCCTTCAGCGCGGAATTGCGCGAGAGCTTGAAAGCCCTGATACCGACAATCCCGATGCGGAACAAGAGAAACCGATTCTCGTTTTTACTCGCGCTCGAAGAGCTGACGCCGGAAGAGAGCTTTCTCCGCTTTTCGCCGTCTTTTGAGGAGCGCCTGCTTGACAAGGTGCTCTCATCTCCCGAGGCAGCAAAGGAGAGACGCGAGGACTCCGAGGGTATTTTCGAGGCGGTGCAGAGCTTTTCGAAGCGCCCGGAGTACGGCTGGGCACATCTCGATCCGCGCTGGTATCCCCTGCTCTTAACGTATAAGCACTACAACGAGAACGAAGGGGGGCTCCGCGCCCTGTACCGCGAGGACATACCGCGGGCCAAGGAACTCTGGAGTGCCTGGGAGTACAAAAACTTACAGTACCGTCCCGCGACGGAGGAGGATATCGAGCGTCTCAAAGCCTACGCCTGGACGGATTTTTCGAAGGTCTTTGACGGCAGCATAAAGACTTGGCAGAGGCGTGGCTTCTATAACTATGACTTAACGGAACTCAGTGAGCAGTCGCTTTCCATCGGACTTCCGAAGGATGAACTCATTGCTCTTTTGGAGCGGGTCTATAAGGGCGTGAACATGCGGAGCAACAACTACGGAAACGCGACGCAGCGGCTCGGCGCGGCGATTCAGGCGCTGAAGGACGGCGCAGAGCCGGCAGAACTCACATGGTAAGAGAAGGAGATAGGATGGAACAGAAGGAAGTACAGCGCCGCCCGGCGGAAGAACTCTTCCGAGAGGAACTGGACGCGCTCAAGGCAGCGGAACAGTATGAAGTCCCCGCGGGTTGGAATATGTCGCCGCGCTCGGTGCTCACCTATATTCTCGGCGGCAAGGCGGGAGATGTCGAAATCACGCCGAAGTACATCGGAGATCGGCGCATTGTCGAGATTGCGGTCGCAACCCTGATGACAGATCGCTCTCTCCTCTTAATCGGCGAGCCCGGCACCGCAAAGTCCTGGCTCTCGGAGCATTTGACCGCGGCCATCAACGGGGATTCGAGCCGTGTCGTGCAGGGTACGGCCGGTACGACCGAGGAGCAGATTCGCTACTCCTGGAACTATGCGCTCTTAATTGCCGAGGGTCCGAGTGAGCGGGCGCTTGTAAAGACGCCTATTTTCCGCGCGATGGAAGAAGGCAAGATTGCGCGCTTTGAGGAAATTTCCCGCTGCGCGCCGGAGGTGCAGGACGCCCTCATTTCCCTACTCTCGGAGAAGCGCGTCTCGCTTCCGGAGTTAAACCGCGAACAGGCCGCTCTGCGCGGCTTCTCGCTGATTGCGACGGCAAATACGCGCGACAAGGGCGTGAACGAAATGTCCGCCGCGCTGAAGCGCCGTTTTAACATTGTGATTTTGCCGAGCCCGAAAAACCTCGACGCGGAGGTTGAGATTGTCGAGAGCCGCGTGAAGCAGCTCTCGGCGCAGCTCCGCCTGCCGGCGGCTCTGCCGGAGGAGGAAGCGGTTCGCAAGGTCTGCACCGTGTTCCGGGAGCTAAGGAACGGCGAGACCCTGGACGGCGGGCAGAAGGTAAAGAGCACGCAGAACGTGCTCTCGACGGCAGAGGCAATCTCTCTTCTCGTAAACAGCATGGCGCTCGCCGGAAGCTTCGGAACGGGCGAGGTGAGAGACAGAGATCTTGCGGCAGCGCTGCAGGGAGCCATCGTGAAGGACGAGGAGAAGGACAGAAAAATCTGGGAGGAGTACCTCGAGCACATCATGAAGCGACGCGGCAGTGAGTGGGCAGAGCTATACGATGCCTGCCGCTCGCTCTGAGACGCGGAGACACTATGAAGGCTGCGGAAAAAAGCCCTGTCTTGGTCGGCATACGCCATCACTCGCCGGCGGGGGCACACTATATACGGGAGTTGCTCCGGGAGACGAAGCCGGACTGCCTTTTGATTGAGGCACCGGCGGACTTTGCGGAACTGATTCCCGCGCTGACGGATCCCGCGCTCAAGCCCCCCTTTGCGGTTATGGCCTACACGGTCGAGGCGCCGGTTCGGAGCGTACTCTATCCCTTTGCGGTCTATTCGCCGGAGTTTCAGGCGATGCTCGCCGCACGAGAACTCGGCATTGAGATTGCCTTTTGCGACCTGCCCTCGCCTTATATGATAGGTCTACAGCTCGCGGCGGAGAAATATTACGAGCGGCAGAGCGAGGAAGAGCGGGAGGCGGCGCGAAAAGAGGCCTCCGCGCTCGGTGACACCGAGAGCTTCTGGGAGCGTTATCTTGAGCAGAGCGAGAACTTAAGCGCGTATTTGGAGCGCTCCCGCATTTTCGGCGAGGGTGCAAGAGAGGCAGCGCCGGGCGAACGCATCGAACAGGCTTGGAACGGGCTGCGCGAGGCCTATATGCGCCGCATCATTGCGGAAAAACAGGCGGCCGGCATTGCGGCGGATAAAATCGTCGTGCTGACCGGTGCCTTCCACAGTGCGGCGCTCTATGAGGGCGAGTGCCTCGACGACGCGGCGCTGAAGGCACTCCCGCAGTATGAGGTGAAAAAGACGCTGATGCCCTATTCCTACCAGCGGCTCTCGCGCCGCACGGGCTACAGCGCGGGAAACAAGGTGCCGGCCTATTACGAGCTCCTCTGGGCTGCCCTGCGAACGGGGCAGCCGGAGAGCCATGCGGCGCGCTATCTCTCGACCCTTGCCGGGCATATCAGGGAGCGGGGCGGCATGGTCTCATCGGCGGAAGTCCTGGAGGCAAATCTCTTGGCACAGAGCCTTGCGTCACTCCGGGAAGGACGTTACCCGACCCACGACGAGCTGCAGGATGCCGCGGTGACCTGCATGGGGCACGGGAGCTTCGGCGAGATTGCCGAGGGACTCGCGCTCACCGACATCGGCACGAAAATAGGCGAGGTACCGCGGAGCGGTCTGCTCACCTCAATTCAGCAGGACTTTGCGGATCAGTGCGCGGACTTAAAGCTGAGCTTCGGTTTGGTCGCGGAAAAGCTCCGCTTGGATCTCCGCGAAAATCGCCGTGCAAAGAGCGAGAAGAGCGCCTTTTTACAGCTGCGCCGCTCCTTCTTTTTGCAGCGGCTGCGCCTTCTCGGAATCGGCTTTGCCGTTTGGCAGGACAGCAGACAGCAGGATGCGAGCTGGGAAGAAAACTGGGTGTTAAGCAGGACGCCGGAGGCGGAGATGCAACTCGCCGAGGCCGTCTTAAAGGGAGATACGATAGCGCACGCCGTGAGCTTCGATTTGCAGGAGAAGCTCACGGCGGCGGAACAGATTGCGGAGATTACGGAGCTCTTAGAGAGCGCCTTTCTCTGCGGCATGCCGGAACTCTTGCAGGCGGCGGTCAGTCGTCTTGACAGCGCGAGTATCGATCAGATTTCCATAGAGGAGATTGCGCGGACAGCCAAGACTCTCTCGCGCATGCTGCAGTTCGGGGATGTGAGACAGTCAGATGTCTCGGTGCTTCGCCCTATTTTGGAGCGCCTTTTGCTCCGCGCGAGCCTTACCCTCACGGATGCCTGCTTCTGCGACGACGAGGCGGCGGGGCATCTCGCAAAGAGCATCGAGGACATCCAGAGTATCTTCAGTGTGGAAAAGGGCTTGCCGAGCGAGAAGTGGGAGCATGCCGTTCGGGAGCTTTCGCGCCGGGACGATCTGAATGCCAAACTCTCGGGACTTGCGACTGCCATACGCCTGGACAGCGGCGATTTAAGCGAGGAAGAACTCTCGCGGGAAATCAGCCGTCGCATGTCGATCGGACTTCGGGCAGAGCTCGGTGCGCTTTGGTTCGAGGGGCTCTCGCTTCGAAATCACTATGCGCTGATTGTGCGACGTGTGGTGTGGGAGAGCCTGAGCCGCTATCTCGACGAGATACCGGAAGAGAGCTGGAAGCGCGCCATGGTCTTTTTGCGCCGCAGCTTCGCCCTCTACAGCGCGAGCGAGAAGGATATGGTCGCCGAAAACCTCGGAGAAATCTGGGGCTTAGAAAAGGAACAGCTCAGCGAAGTTCTGAACGCGGAGCTCAGCAAAGAGGAAAGTCAGGCGCTCGCATCGTTTGATTTCGACGATTTTTAGGGAGAGAGAACATGAACGAAAACGAAGCGCGAATTCGGAAGTGGAGGCTGCTGCTCGGCAGGGAGAGCGAGGAGCGCTGGAAGCAGTACGGGAGCGGCACGGACAAGCTTCTCTCCGATGAGGATAGGCTCATGGACATTGCGCTCGATGCGATTTACAATGCGGATGCCTATTTTTCCTACGGAGACGGCAATTCTTCCGGCGGTATGCGGGGCGGAAGAGAGACAAGCACCATAAGCCGTTGGCTCGGCGACATCAGAAGCCTGTTCCCGCCGGATTTGGTTAAGCTGGTGCAGGGAGACGCGGTGGAGCGCTGCGGCCTAAAGGAACTTCTCTTTGAGCCGGAGCTCCTGGACGCCGCCGAACCGAGCGTGGACCTCGGCAGCATGCTGCTCCTCTTAAAAGACCAGGTACCGCAGCAGAGCAAGGAGAGTGCGCGGCGCTTTATTCAGCGCATCGTCGAAGAGATTCAGCGCCGTCTCGCGGACGATTTGCGCCGTTCGGTAACGGCGGCCTGCAAGCGGACGGAACACACACCGATTCCCTCGGCCTCGGGGCTTGACTTTAAAAAGACCATACGCCACGGACTCAAGAACTACGATGCGGCGAAGAAGCGCATCCTCCCCGAGAAGTACTACTTCTTTGCGAAGCAGCAGAACAACGCCGCAAAGTATCACATCATCCTCGACATCGACCAGAGCGGCTCGATGGGAGAGTCGGTGCTCTACGCCTCGGTCATGAGCAGCATACTCGCCTCCCTCCGCACGGTGAAGACCAATGTGGTCGCCTTTACGACAGAGGTGGTCGACCTCAGCGATAAGACCGAGGACCCGGTCGAGCTGCTGTTCGGCTTTCAGCTCGGCGGCGGCACCGATATCAACAACTCGGTTAAGTACTGCGAGAAGCTGATCGAGGAGCCGAAGAAGACCCTCTTTTTCCTAATTACCGACCTCATGGAGGGCGGAAACCGCGCGGCACTCATGCGTCGCCTTGCGGCGATGAAGGAAGCCGGGGTTCGCGTAATCGTTCTGCTCGCGATTGCGGACGGCGGCGCGCCCTATTACGACGAGCACAACGCAAAGCACATCGCCTCTCTCGGCATTCCCTGCTTTGCCTGCAGTCCGGAGCGTCTGCCCGAACTCCTTGAGACCGCACTGAAGGGCGGAGAAATGCGGCAGTTCGAAGGAGATGTGCGTCAAGCGAAGAAATCCGTGCTATAATGTTGCACCGGTGAGTTCGAAACCATCCTCACTTAAAACAAAACTATGGAGGAAACACAAATGAAAGAGAAGTCCCTTGGAAACACGAGGGCGCTGGTCAATGCAGCGCTCCTCGCCGCAGTCTATGCGGCGATCACCTACATGACCAAGCCGATCAGCTTCGGCGCGGTGCAGTTCCGCATTTCGGAGGCACTCTGCATCCTGCCTGTCTTCACGGTTTCTGCCGTGCCCGGGCTCTTTGTGGGTTGCTTTCTCGCAAACTTCCTGTCCGGCGCCGCGCCGCTTGACATTGTCTTCGGCAGCCTTGCGAGCTTAATCGGCGCCTACGGTACCTATCGGCTTCGCGACAAGGGATATCTTGCTTCCCTGCCGCCCATTGTGAGCAACGCGCTGATTATTCCCTTTGTGCTGCGCTACGGCTACGGCATTGAGGGCTCGCTGCCCTTCTTCGGCCTGACCGTCGGAATCGGCGAAATCATCGCAATCGGCATTCTGGGAAATATGCTTCGCCTGGCGCTGTTGCGCTACGGTAACAAACTCTTTCCGGAGGGCGGCATCGCCTGAGCGGAGAGCGGGTTTGAACGCATTTGTTTGAGGAGAGACAGAATGGAAACAGTCAGCATTGATTTTGGAAAGCCCTGTCGCGTCTACTTTATCGGAATAGGCGGCGTCAGCATGAGCGGACTCGCGGAGATACTTCAGAAAGAGGGCTTCACGGTGAGCGGAAGCGATGCGCGCGAGAGCGCATTTACCGAGCAGCTCGGCGCGCGAGGCATTCAGGTTTATATCGGACAGCGGCGCGAAAATCTGAGCGCGCCGGTTGACTACGTGGTCTACACGGCGGCCATCCACCCGGATAATCCGGAGTTTCTGGAGGCAAAGCGCCTCGGCATTCCCATGCTGAGCCGCGCGGAGCTCCTCGGGCAGCTGATGCGCTGCTACCGGGAGAGCATTGCGGTCAGCGGCACGCACGGAAAGACGACGACCACCTCCATGCTCTCTCATATCCTGCTCACGGCGGAAAAGGACCCCACAATATCGCTCGGCGGCAACCTGGATGCCATCGGCGGCAATATCCGTGTCGGCGGCAGTGAGACTTTTTTGCTCGAGGCCTGCGAGTACACAAACAGCTTCCTGTCCTTTTTCCCGACCCTGGAAATTATCTTAAATATTGAGGCGGATCACCTTGATTTTTTCAAGGACCTGGACGATATCCGCCATTCGTTCCGCCGCTTCGTGCAGCGCATGCCGGAGAACGGTGCGCTTGTCATTGACAACCGCATTCGGAATTACCGGGAGATTGTCGGTGATTTTAAGGGGCGGGTAACCACGGTCGGCACCGCGGAAGCGGACTATTACCCGACGGATATCCGCTTTGACGAACGCGGCAACGCGGCCTTTACACCGTCGGAGCACGGCAAGGCCTTGCCGCGCATTCAGCTTGCCGTGCCGGGAGAACACAATGTCTACAACGCGCTCGCGGCCCTGGCGGCCTGCCGTCTGCTCGGCATCGCGCCGGAGCAAATCCGCGACGGCCTCGAGGCCTATCGCGGCACGGAGCGGCGTTTTGAGCACAAGGGCGAGTATCACGGGGCCGTCATCGTGGATGACTATGCGCACCATCCGCAAGAGATTGCGGCGACTTTAAAAGCGGCACAAAAATATCCGCATCAAAAGCTCTGGTGTGTATTTCAGCCCCATACGTATACCAGAACCAAGGCGCTTTTGCCGGAGTTCGGGACCGCCCTCGAAGGTGCGGATGTCGTACTGCTCGCGGATATCTATGCCGCGCGCGAAACCGATACGCTCGGAATCAGTTCGCGTGATGTCGCGGATGCAATCAATGCGGATCAGCCGGGCAAAGCGCGTTATTTCGGCAGTTTCGCGGAAATCGAAGCCTGCCTTTCGCGGGAAGTTCGAGCGGGAGATCTGGTCCTCACCATGGGGGCCGGCGATATTTATCGCGTCGGAGAAGAACTTTTAAACAGCGAAAAAAACGGCAATGTGAAATAATAAGCGCCCAGAGAGCGCGAAATGAGCCGGTGTGCGGTTTTGCACACCGGCTTTTCCACAATCCTGTGGATAAATTGTGGATAAAGATGTGAAGTCCTATCGGAGAGTTTATGCTAAGATGTGAAATATAAAGAAGGAGGATGAGATGAAAGTTATTTTTCAAGGCGACGCGGCGCCCGGCGTTACCGTCGTCTCAAATGAGTTTATCGACCGCTATATGCCATCGGCAAACGGCGCGTTTGTAAAGGTTTATCTCTATCTCCTGCGCCATCAGGGTGAGGAGGTAACGGATGCCCGGATTGCGGACAGCTTAGAACTCACGGAGGGCGATGTAAGACGTGCCTTACTCCGCTGGCAGCGAGAGGGATTAATTGCGGGCGATTTTACGGAGCCCGAGAGACAAACAGAAGAGGCGGAAGTGCCGCGATATGCGGTAGAGCCGCAGCAAGAGGAAAAGAGTACAGAGCTTCCGGCGGAGCCTGTGCGTTCGGAGAAGTCGGAGACAAGCGTTCCGGAAAAGCCGGAGACCGTGTTGCCGCCGGCAAAATTGCCGGATAAATCCGGAGTGGATTTCAGCCGCCTGCAGAACGACGGCGAGTTTGCGGGGCTCAGTTATGCCCTGCAGCGTTATCTCAGCAAAACTTTTTCGCAGACCGACAGCGAGACCGTGGCTTATCTCTACGGGACGCTCGGTATGTCGTCCGATCTCTTGATCAAACTCGGCGAAATATGCGCGGAAAAAAAGAAGAGTTCGCTCCGCTATTTCGAGAAAGTCGCAATCGACTGGTATGAGAGAGGCATCAAGACGCCGGAGGAGGCAGAACTTCGCGGCGAGAATTATACCCGGGAAGTCTATGCGGTTTTAAATGCGTTCGGAATTAGGGACCGCGGTCCGGGTATCGAAGAGAAAAAATATATCGAGAAATGGTATCACGACTACGGCTTTTCCGAGGAATTGGTCGTGGAGGCCTGCAGTCGAACCCTGCGTCACGTTCACAAGCCGAACTTCCCCTATACGGACGGCATCCTGACCAAGTGGCAGCGCGCGGGCGTGCACAGTCTCCGGGATGTGGCGGAAGAGGATAAAAAGCGGGAGGAGAGCGGCGGCAAGAGAAGTACGCCGAAGACCGACACGCGCTTCCACAATTTCGAGGAGCGGGATGAAGATCCGAATGACCTTGTGTTGCAACAGCTTAAGCGGAAGCTTGAGCAGGATTCCTGAGAGGAGGTAAGGCGTGGCGCTCAGCAATACGGAATACAATGCGATTTTGCGAGAGTATGAGGCGCTGCAGGCCGCAGAGCAGCAGGTCATACGGGAACGAAAGGCAGAGCTGAACCGCGTGCTTCCCGCCTATCGGGAGACCGAGCAAAAAATCGCGGCGCGCGCCATGGAGCGCTATCTATCGCGCATGCAGGGGGACGAGAACGGCCTTAACGGCCTAGAAGAAGAGCTCGCCGCACTCGAGACAGAAAAGCTTGAAATTCTTCGGCGCGCCGGTTATCCGGTCGATTATCTGCGCCCGGCCTACCGCTGTGAGACTTGCCGGGACACCGGCTTTGTCGACGGGAAAAAATGCCGCTGCTTTCGGCAGAAAATCATTGCGCGACTTTGTCGCCAGGGGCGGCTCGCGGCGAGCATCGAGCGGGAGAATTTCGATCGCTTTTCCCTCGACTATTACAGCGCGGCGCGCGAGGTGCCGAAACTCGCCATGAGCGAGAGAGCCTATATGGAGCAGCTGGTGCTGCCGCAGTGCAGGCGCTATCTCGAGAACTTCGACCGAGAGAAGGGAAATCTCCTCTTTACCGGAAAACCCGGGCTCGGGAAGACCTTTCTCTCGCATTGCATTGCGGGGGAACTTTTAAAGCGGGGGCACACCGTTCTCTACCTCAGTGCGGAGGAACTTTTTTCCCTGCTCGCCGCAACGCAATGGCGGCAGCGCGCGGAGAGTGACGAGGAGAAAATCAAAGCCAGGGAGGAGAAAGAGTTCCGAGAGTATATTTACGGCTGTGAGTTTTTAATCATAGATGACCTCGGGACGGAGTTCAGCAACGCCTTTACGACGGCCGCGTTTTTCAGCCTCTTAAACGAGAGACTGCTCTCGCGCCTCGGCACCTTGATTTCCACAAACTTAGATCCCAAGCAACTGAAAGCGCAATATACCGAGAGAAGCACATCGCGCATTTTGGGTGAATATGATATACTTCCCTTCTACGGAAGCGATATTCGTGCGCAGAAGCGCAGACAATAGCCAACCCTATCATCGAAGGAAAAGGAGCAGAAGAGATGTCGAACGAAGACAAAGAGATTGAGACCATCCCGGTGGGACCGCTTGGACTGGTGCCCTTAAAGAGCTGCGAGGAACTCGGGAAAAAGGTCGATGCCTATCTGGTGCACTGGAGAAGCGCACGTCAGAGCGAGCATAAGGATACGCTCGCGTTTATGGGCTACGAGAAAGACTCCTTCATTGTGCAGAGCCTCATCAACCGCTTCGGCACGGGAGAAGGCAAGGGTACGCTCTTACAGTCGGTGCGCGGCAAGGATCTCTTCCTCATGGTGGATGTCTGTAACCACAGCCTGACCTATTCGCTCTGCGGCATGACGAACCACATGTCTCCGGACGATCACTTTGCGGACTTGAAGCGCATCATCTCGGCGGCGGCAGGTAAGGCGCGCCGCATCAACGTAATCATGCCCTTCCTCTACGAGAGCCGTGTGTACCGGAGAGGCGGCCGCGAGTCCCTGGACTGTGCGCTTGCACTCCACGAGCTCGTCAACATGGGCGTCGATAACATTTTGACCTTTGACGCGCACGACCCGCGCGTGCAGAACGCGATTCCGCTGAAGGGCTTTGAGACCGTGCAGCCCATCTACCAGTTCATCAAGGCCCTCCTCCAGACGGAGCCGGAACTCAAGGTGGATTCCGAGCACATGATGATCATCAGTCCGGACGCGGGCGGTATGGGCAGAGCAATCTACTTTGCAAACATGATGGGCCTCGATGTCGGCATGTTCTATAAGCGCCGGGATTACACGCGCCTGGTCGGCGGCAGAAATCCGGTCCTTGCGCACGAGTTCCTCGGCACGGATGTCACCGGCAAGGATGTGATTGTCGTAGACGATATGATTTCCTCCGGCGAGACCGTGCAGGAAGTCGCGCGTGAGTTAAAGCGCCGCGGCGCAAAGAAGGTCTTTGTCTGTGCGACCTTCGGTCTCTTCACGAACGGCCTTGCGCGTTTTGACCGCTATTACGAAGAGGGGCTGATTGATAAGATTTTCACGACCAATCTGGTCTATCAGAGCCCGGAGCTCTTAAGCCGCCCCTACTATGTGAGCGTCGAGATGAGCAAGTACATTGCGCTTTTGATTGACAGTTTGAACCATGACACATCCGTGAGTGAGCTCCTGCAGCCCCATGAGCGCATTCACCGCGCACTCACCAAGCACAGAGCTGCGCAGGAACGGAACTAAGGGAAAGAGGGAAGTATGGCAGAGGAAAAAAAGGCGGTCAAAGAAATTACTTCGATGGATCGGGATTTCGCACAGTGGTATACGGATGTTGTGCGGAAGGCAGAGCTCTGCGACTATACGAGCGTCAAGGGATGTATGGTCATTCAGCCCGCCGGTTATGCAATCTGGGAGCGCATCCAGAGTCTCCTCGATCGGCGCTTTAAGGCGACAGGCGTAAAAAATTGCTACATGCCGCTTTTTATTCCGGAGAGTCTGCTCGACAAAGAGAAAGATCATGTGGAGGGCTTCGCGCCGGAAGTGGCCTGGGTCACCCAGGGCGGCCTCGAGCCTCTGCAGGAGCGCCTTTGCGTGCGCCCGACTTCGGAGACCCTGTTCTGCGATTACTATGCCAAGAATGTGCATTCCTACCGTGACCTGCCGCAGGTGCTGAACCAGTGGTGCTCGGTGGTGCGCTGGGAGAAGACGACCCGTCCCTTCCTCCGCTCCCGCGAGTTCCTCTGGCAGGAGGGACACACCGTACACGCGACCGCGGAAGAGGCGCAGGAGAGAACCGAGCAGATGCTGAATCTCTATGCGGATTTCTGCGAGCAGGAACTCGCAATTCCGGTGGTGCGCGGTCAGAAGACCGATAAGGAGAAGTTTGCCGGTGCGGTCGCGACCTATACGATCGAGTCTCTGATGCACGACGGCAAGGCGTTGCAGAGCGGTACGAGCCACAACTTCGGCGACGGCTTTGCACGTGCTTTCGGCATGCAGTTCCAGGACAAGGACAACAGCCTGAAATATATGCACCAGACTTCCTGGGGCATGACCACCCGTATGATAGGCGCACTCATCATGGTGCACGGCGACGACTCCGGTCTCAAGATGCCGCCGCACATTGCGCCGATTCAGGTCACGATTGTCCCGGTTGCCATGCACAAGGAAGGCGTTTTGGAGCGGGCGAAGGCGCTCGCGGCAGAGCTTGAAGCGGCAGGCGTACGCGTCAACGTGGACGACACGGATCGCCGTCCCGGCTTCAAGTTTGCGGAGTGTGAGATGCGCGGCGTGCCGCTTCGCATCGAGCTCGGACCGAAGGATATCGAGGCGGGCAGCTGCGTGCTGGTGCGCCGCGACAACGGTGAGAAATCCGAGGCAGCACTCGAAGGCATTGCCGTTACCGTTGCGGATATGCTCGAGACCATCCAGAAGGCCATGTACGAGAGAGCCAAGGAGCACCGCGACACACATACCTACGATGTGAAGAGCATGGAGGAGTTCGCGGAGACCGTAAAGAACCGCCCGGGCTTTGTCCGTGCGATGTGGTGCGGCGATCGCGCCTGCGAAGACAAGATCAAAGAGGAGGTCGGTGCAACGAGCCGCTGCATTCCCTTTGCCCAGGAAACAATCTCCGAGACCTGTGTCTGCTGCGGTAAGCCCGCGAAAAAGATGGTCTACTGGGGAATCGCATACTAAAACCGTGAGGGCTGCCGCAATGAGCGCGACAGCCCTCATTTTGACTTTGCGGCTGAGAAGGGAGAGTGATGCGCATGCACTTGCCGGAGACGGTGAGAGAAATTTTGAGGAAACTGGAGACGGCGGGCCATCAAGCCTATGCGGTCGGCGGCTGTGTGCGGGACAGCATACTGGGAAAAGAGCCGGACGACTGGGATATCACAACGGATGCGCGCCCCGAGGAGGTCAAGGACCTGTTTCCGCGCACGGTGGACACGGGACTGCAGCACGGCACGGTGACGGTTTTGATGGGCGGTGAGGGCTATGAGGTCACGACCTACCGCATTGACGGCGCTTATACGGACGGGAGACATCCGGACAGCATTCGCTTTACGCCCTCGCTCGAGGAAGATTTAAAACGGCGGGACTTCACCATCAATGCGATGGCGGTTTCGGAGCGCGGGGAGCTGGTGGATCTCTTCGGCGGACAGGAAGATTTGCGACAAGGCTGCATCCGCTGTGTCGGCGATGCGCGTGAGCGCTTCCGGGAGGATGCCCTCCGCATGCTCCGCGCCGTGCGCTTTGCCGCACAGTTGAATTTTGCCATTGAGGCGGAGAGCTTTGCGGCAATCGCGGAACTCTCGGAAAATTTAAAGTTGGTCAGCAAGGAACGCATTTTGGCGGAACTCTCGAAGCTCCTGCTCTCGGACCATCCGGAGAAAGCGGAACTCTTATACGAGTCGGGGCTGGCACCGCAGATGGCGACACATTTTCCGGGCTTTCACCCGGATTACCGCACGGCAACGCTCCCGAAGGAAAAAGCCCTGCGCTTTGCCGCGGCGAGTGAGGCCCTTTTACCGGCGGAGCTGGCGGCGCTTTTGAAGGAATTGAAGAGCGACCGGGCGACCGCGGAGCGCGCCCGGCTTTTAGCGGAGGAACTGAAGCGCCCGCTACCCTCGGGAGAGGCGGCGCTCAGGAAGCGCCTTTCGGCCATCGGAGACGAAGCCTTTCTTCAGCTCATGTGCCTCAAGGAGGCGGGCTACGGTGCGGGTGGGGAGCCCTGTTCCGGAGAAGCCTTGGCGGCGCGACTCGCGAACCTTCGCGCGTTGCGGGAAGGCATTTTAAAGCGGGGCGACTGTCTCGGACTCTCGGATCTCGCAATCGGCGGGGCGGATCTTCTTGCGCTCGGGATACCGAAGGGGCCGGCGCTCGGTGACTGTCTGCGTACCCTTCTGGACTATGTACTTGAGGATCCCGCGCGGAATAAGAGAGCGCTTCTTCTCGCGTACGCGAAGGAGAGGCAGAATAAGAATGACAGGGGGCAGTGAGATGAGAGTGCGAAAGATAGCAGCGACCGTGCTCGGACTTTGCCTGTTGGCGGCAAGTCTGACAGGCTGTCGCAGAGGACAGCAACGGTCGGGTGCGGCGCACACGGAAGATCCGCTGATCTGGTATAACCGGAGCGGGCTCTATGCCTATTTTCCGGGGGAAGAGATACGGGAGATTGCGAGCTTTGACAGCGAGCGCGAGACCAATGTGATACAGCGCATTCTGGGCCGTCACGACCCGAGCGCGGATGTCGCATTCAGTGCGGACCGGGAGCGCGTGTATTTCCTGAGGAATTATGCGGAGGACAATGTCTACAGCTTCTTTTCGGGAGAACTTTGCGCAAAGAATTGGGAGGGGGAGACCGAGACCGTCGCGGAGCATATTGTAAAGTATGTGCCGCTCGCGGGAGCAGCCGTGCTCGGCGAAGATAAGACGGGGGCCCTCTCGCTATCGTACCGCGGCGAAAAGGGCGGACTCTGGCAATCCGAAGTGATCGCCGCGCTGGTCCTCGATTTTCGCGTGAGCAAGGACGGAAGGCGCGCGGTCTATCTGACGGGCGACGGAGAGCTCTTTGCGCAGCGCTTCGGCGAAGCCGGAGAGAGAGTCGGAGAGCCGCAGCGCATCGGCGCCGGCATACGGCAGCTGAGCTTTGCGAGCGATGATTTGGAACAGCTCTACGGCAGCGACGGCAGCGGGAGTATCTACTACAGTGCGGGCCTCACCCCGCTGCGGGTTGTGAGTGTGGATGTCACCGAGACCGCATTTATTTCAAAGACGGGACATCTCTACTACCTCAGGGATGAGCACAGCGTGCCGGAGAACCTCGGGAGGGCCGAGACAGATACGCGCGGAGCAAAAAAAGAGGAGCTTTCGCAGCAAGAAAGCGAGGCTTCGGAAGAGGCTGAGGAAGAGAGCGGTGTGCAGCCGCAGACTGCGGTAAACGGTCTCTCGCCGGCGCAGGGCAAGGTGCTCTGCTATTTTGACGGCAATGAAAGCCGCACGCTCCTAAAAAATGTGTCGCGCCTGAGTTCGGTCTACAGCGACCGCACACAGGGAGACCGCGCACTGGTCTGGCAGGGCGGCGGGAATTCCTACTCGATTTACCTCCTGCGGGATGACAGAGCGCTGAATACCGGCCTGCATCTCACGGACCGGGGACTTCTGGATCTCGCGTTCGATGCGAGCGAAGATAAGTTCTACTACGTGCTCTTTCAGCCGGATGCGTCTGGGGAACAAAAGGCGAATCTCGGGACGGTGTTTGAGAAGCGTTACAACGAGGAAGGAATGGAGCGTGAGGAAGCGCTCTTTGGCGATGTGAGCGGCATCTCGAATGCACAGGGCGGCGTGGTGTTTGCCGGCGCGGAACATCCGAACGAGAGCTACGCGAGCCTCGCGGTGAACGGGGAAACCTTGGCAGAGCGCGTCGCGAGTTATCAGCTTGTGCGTGAGAACGGGAGCGCCCTCTATTACCTGAAGGACGCACTCTCGATCGGTGAGGACAAGCAGGGGACTTTGGTTCGCTGGGACGGAACCGCCGGTGAGACGGGAGAAGAGCTCTTCTACGGTGTCAGCGACTACGAAGTGGAGTCGGACGGAAGCGTGACCCTGCTCTCCGGCTACGGCGACGCGAAGGAACTCTGGTATTACTCCGTTTCCGGAGGGCGCAGACTCCTTGACAGCGCGGCCCTCGGTTTTCGACACAGCGAATCCGGACGCACGGAAAGCAAATAAAATATAAAAAAAGCATCCGCTGCGAGTCGGATGCTTTTTTGGTGCTGCTGTTTCTATGCAAATGATCATAAGAGGGGGATCTCAGATCAGGAGCTTGTTAGGGGGGCCGGGCGGGGGTAGCCGCCCGGTATGAGTATGAAAAAGCTTTGCGGTCTCAGTTAACTGAAACCCGGGCATTTCTGTCATCTTCCCGATGACAAGTACATCATACCCGAGATCTGTGTCAAAATTGTGGCGCGCCTCTAAAAAAAGAATAAAGTTTCTGAATAATGGCGGTCGAAGTCATTAAGACAATTTAAATGCGCTTTCTTGGGAAAAGGCTTTTATTGCGCAATACTTTTGGATATAATGAATTCCAAACAATAAATAATAGGTTGTGAGGGCGCGAGCTCTCTTTTTATACTGTCCGGAGGGTTTTCATGTTTAATATGTTTGGGATGAGTTCAAATGATATCGGAATCGACCTTGGAACCGCGAGTATTCTGGTTTACATCAAGGGCAAGGGCGTTGTCTTAAAGGAGCCGAGCGTCGTCGCGATTGACCGCGACACCAACCGCATTCTCGCAATCGGTGAGGAGGCGCGTCTCATGATCGGCCGTACGCCGGGCAATATCATTGCGATTCGTCCGCTCCGCCACGGTGTCATCTCGGATTACACCGTGACCGAGAAGATGCTCAAGTACTTCATCAACAAGGCGGTCGGCAAGAAGACCTTGCTCCGTCCCCGCATTGCGGTCTGCATTCCCTCCGGCGCGACCGAGGTCGAGAGAAAGGCCGTGGAGGATGCGACCTACCAGGCAGGCGCAAAGGAAGTCACAATCATTGAGGAGCCGGTTGCCGCGGCAATCGGTGCGGGCATCGACATTTCGAAGGCCTGCGGAAATATGATCGTCGATATCGGCGGCGGCACCACGGACATCGCTGTCATCTCCCTCGGCGGCCCCGTCGTCTCGACTTCGATTAAGGTCGCGGGCGATGACTTCGACGAGGCAGTGGTCCGTTACATGAGAAAGAAGCACAACCTCCTGATCGGTGAGAGAACCGGTGAGGATATCAAGATTCAGATCGGTGCGGCTTACCGCCGCCCCGAGATGCTGACCATGGAAGTGCGCGGCCGCAACTTGGTCACCGGTCTCCCGAAGACCATCGTGGTCACCTCGGATGAGACCTTGGAAGCGCTGCAGGAGCCGGCCATGCAGATTGTCGATGCCGTACACAACGTGTTGGAGCGCACCCCGCCGGAGCTCGCGGCGGATATCTACGACCGCGGCATTGTCTTTACGGGCGGCGGTTCCCTGATTTACGGCCTCGATCAGCTTTGCCAGGAGAAGACCGGCATTACGACCATGATTGCCGAGGCACCGCTCACGGCAGTCGCAATCGGAACCGGAAAGTACATCGAGTACGCAAACGGCGACAGCACGGACGCAAAGAAGGAGTATTGATCGCATGGACTCGCTGAGCGGCTTTGTCGAGAAAATCAAGTACCGAAACGAGGAGAACGGCTATGCGATTCTCAGCGTGGAGAGCGGCGGCGAGGATTATGTGCTGGTCGGAACTTTTCCGATGATTTCGGAGGGAGAGTACATTACAGCGGAAGGGCATTTTCAGCTTCACCCGACCTACGGCGAACAGCTGGCGGTCGAGACATACGAAATCAAGACGCCGGAGGACAGCGCAAGCGTACAGCGCTACCTGTCCTCCGGCGCTGTCAAAGGGGTGGGCGAGGCGCTCGCGAAGCGCATTGTCAAAAAGTTTAAGAACGACACGCTTCGCATACTCGAGGAGGAGCCCGAGCGCCTCGCGGAGGTGAAGGGCATCAGCGAGCGCCTCGCGATGGAAATTGCGGGGCAAATCGAGGAAAAGCGGGAACTGCGCCGCGCCATGCTATTTCTCTCCGGCTACGGCATACGCATGAACCTTGCCGTCAAGATTTATCAGCGTTACGGGGACGAGGTCTATACCCTGCTCCGCGAAAACCCCTATCGAATCGCGGACGATTTGAGCGGCGTCGGCTTTCAGACTGCGGATGAGATTGCGCGGCGCATGGGCGTCCGCGCGGATTCGGAGACACGCATTCGGAGCGGCGCCCTCTACGTGTTGCGCCTCGCCGTGCAGGAGGGACACTGCTATCTGCCGGAGTCTGTGCTCCGCGAGCGGCTCACGAAGCTCCTGCAGTTGGAACCCGAGAACTTAAAAGAGTTGCTCGCGGAACTCCAGATGGAGAAACGCGTGGTGCTGCGGCGAACGGGGGAGGAGAGTGGGGACTGCAAGGTCTACCTCGCAAACTACGACCGCATGGAACTGCACGTCGCCGCGATGCTTGGAGAGCTTGACCTCCGGGAGGCGCGGCCCGGTATACGCGCGGCCGAAGAACTGGCCCTTTTGGAAGAAGAGGCGGCGGGGCCGGTGCTCGATGAGACCCAGCGGCGCGCGGTGCTCGCCGCGGTGCAGTCGGGACTCCTCATCATCACGGGAGGCCCCGGTACCGGAAAGACCACGACCATCAATGCGATAATCCGCTGCTTTGAGGCCGAGGGCGCGGAGATTCTGCTCGCGGCCCCGACCGGGCGCGCGGCGGCTCGCATGACCGAGGCGACCGGACGCGAGGCAAAGACCATACACCGTTTGCTTGAAGTCTCGGGGGCGCCGAGCGAGCAGAACGAGGGCGAGAACGGCAAGGAGAACTGGAGCAGCGTTCGCTTTGACCGCAACAAAGAGCAGCCGCTCGAGGCGGACTGCATCATCATCGACGAGATGAGTATGGTCGATTTAAGGCTCTTTCATGCCCTGCTCCAAGCGGTGCCGGTTGGCGCGCACCTGATTCTGGTCGGCGACAGCAACCAGCTGCCCAGTGTCGGTGCGGGCAATGTGCTCCGCGATCTAATCGATTCCGGCTGTCTGCCGGTCGTACAGCTCACACAGATTTACCGCCAGGCGGCCGAGTCCGATATTGTGGTGAACGCGCACAAGATGATGGACGAGGAGGCAATCGACCTAGGGAAGCGAAGTAAGGACTTCCTCTTTATCCGTCAGAATACGGTGGAGGGCGTCATTGAGACCATGCTGCGCCTGCTCACCGAAAAACTTCCGGCCTATGTCGGGGCGGAGGCAAAGAGCATACAGCTGCTCACGCCGGTGCGCCGCGGTGCGCTCGGTGTCGCGGGGTTGAATCCCGTATTGCAGGCAAAGCTGAATCCGCCGGGCGCGGGTAAGGCAGAGCGAGAGTTTGCCCACGCGCTGTTTCGCGTCGGCGACAAGCTCATGCAGATTAAGAACAATTACCAGCGCGGCGTGTATAACGGCGATGTGGGTATTCTCATCGACATCAACCGCTTTACCGAGACCTTGACCGTCCGCTTCGACGAGGAGAGAGAGGTCGAGTATGGCTTTGCGGATGTGGAAGAGCTGGAGCTCGCCTATGCGGTCACGATACATAAGTCGCAGGGCAGCGAGTACCCGGCGGTCGTGATTCCGGTCTTTAGCGGTCCCAGGATGCTGCGCACGCGAAATTTGATTTACACCGCCGTGACCCGCGCGAAGAAATGTGTGGTACTGATCGGAGAACCTTCTTATTTTTATGAAATGGTCGGGAACACAAAAGAATTGGAGCGCTACACGGGACTGGCCGCGAGATTGCGAGAACTCTCGGCGCGGGAGGAAGTGTGAGTGCCGGTTTCGGAGAGCGCGTCAAAGAGACAGCGCTCTCCCTCTTGTTTCCGCGGCGCTGTCCGGTCTGCGGCGAAATTGTCATGCCGAAGGGGCAGCGAATCTGCCCGCCCTGCGTCAAAAAACTTGATTTTGTACGGGAACCGCGCTGCATGAAGTGCGGGCGCAGCATAGACGAAGAGGAGTCCCGCTATTGCCATTCCTGCGAGACCAGAGAGCGGCATTTCGAGCGGAATCTGGCCCTGCTCTTTTACGACGACAGGATGCGCCGCGTGATGGCGGCGGTCAAGTACCACCATAAGAAAGAGTACCTTGCCCCGCTCGGGCGCATGCTGGCCCTCAAATTCTCGGAGGAGCTGCGCCGCTTTGCGGCGGACTGCCTGCTGCCGGTTCCGCTGCACAGCGCGCGGCGGCGGGCAAGGGGCTTTAACCAGGCAGAAGAGCTTGCGCGGGAACTTGCGCGCGAAACTGGGCTTTTGCTCTACACGGACGTACTGCTGCGCGAAAAAAAGACCGTCGCGCAGAAGAGCCTCGGGGCGGATGCGAGAATCCGAAACCTGGCTTCTGCCTTTCGGGCGGAGGCGGGCCTTGTCAGGGAGCGAAAGATACGCCGCGTGATTTTGGTAGACGACATCTATACCACGGGGAGTACGCTCGAAGCCTGTTCTCAGGTTCTGCGTGCGGCGGGGGTAGAGAAGGTTCTCTGCATTTGCCTCTGCATCGTGGCGGAAGACTAGAGAAAATGCGTGTTTTCTTGGGGGCGCGCCTTGACAGCGCCCCCGGGATGCGCTATAGTGACTCTGCGATAAAAGATGAGAGGTCTTTTTTTTTTGACTTCAATCGGCAAATCTAAATGGGAGGTGGAGACCATGCGTACTAGAATTACACTTGCGTGCACGGACTGCAAGCAGCGCAACTACAATACGACGAAGGATAAGAAGACCCATCCGGATCGTATGGAAGTGAAGAAGTATTGCAGATTCTGCAAGACGCACACAACGCACAAAGAGACAAAGTAAATCTTTGAGAAAGGAAGCAAGATGGCTGAGAACAACAAGGCAAATTCCGAGAGCAAGGGATTTGTGGATGGCCTGAAAGCCGAATTCCGAAAGATTGTCTGGCCGACGCAGGAAGTGCTTGCGAAGCAGACCGCTGCCGTCATTGCAGTTTCCCTTGTGCTGGGCGCGATCATTGCCGCACTCGACTGGGCTTTCCGGTTGGGGCTGACACGCGTATTTCAGTAAGAAGTGGGAGAGCGCATGGCTGAAGCAAATTGGTATGTTGTCCATACCTATTCGGGATACGAGAACAAGGTGAAGGTAGACATCGAGAAGTCTGTGGAGAATCGGAACCTACAGGATCAGATTCTGGAAGTTTCCGTTCCGACCCAGCCGGTCACGGAACTCAAGAACAATGTCGAAAAGACGATTGAGCGGAAGATGTTCCCCGGCTACGTCCTGATTCGCATGATCATGAACGATGAGACCTGGTATGTTGTCCGCAATACGAGAGGTGTCACGGGCTTCGTGGGACCGGGATCCAAACCGGTACCGCTCTCCGAGGAGGAGATGAGAAAGCTCGGCTTTGGCGGCGGAGAGCAGCCTGCGGTGCGTGAGGTCGTTTTGGACTTTGCGCTCGGCGACACGGTCACCGTCGTCAGCGGTCCTTGGAAGGACGCGGTCGGCAAGGTGGCGGCAATCAACGAGAAGAAGAGAACCGTGACCCTGCCCATCGATATGTTCGGCAGAGAGACGCCGGTGGAGTTCGAGTTCACCCAAGTAAAGAAGTTGTAATTTCCCCGAAGGGAAGTTGCGTGGAAGGGGCATGAGCCCCGTCATGACCACAAGGAGGTGCCATTATGGCGAAAAAAGTTACAGGCTACATTAAGTTGCAGATTCCGGCAGGCAAGGCGACCCCGGCTCCACCCGTAGGTCCGGCTCTTGGCCAGCACGGCGTGAACATTGTCGAGTTCACGAAGCAGTTCAATGCAAGAACCGCAGACAAGGGTGATCTCATCATCCCCGTTGTCATCACTGTCTACGCAGACAGAAGCTTCAGCTTCATCACCAAGACCCCGCCGGCAGCAGTGCTGCTCAAGAAGGCTTGCAAGCTGCAGAAGGCTTCCGGTGTTCCGAACAAGGAAAAGGTCGCAACCATCTCCAAGGAAGAGGTCAGAAAGATCGCTGAGATGAAGATGCCCGACCTCAACGCGGCGAGCGTTGAGAGTGCGATGAGCATGATTGCCGGCACAGCCCGTTCCATGGGCATTGTTGTCGAGGACTAATGGGAGGGAGATGAGACCATGAAGCACGGAAAGAGATATACAGAGGCAGCGAAGCTGATTGACCGCAGCCAGTACTATGATGTTGCAGATGCAGTTGGCGTGATCAAGAAGACCGCTAACGCAAAGTTCGACGAGACCGTTGAGTTGCACGTGCGCACGGGCGCAGATGGCCGTCACGCAGATCAGCAGATCCGCGGCGCGGTTGTTCTCCCGCACGGCACCGGTAAGACGGTCCGCATCCTCGTGTTCGCAAAGGGACCGAAGGAGGATGAGGCTAAGGCGGCAGGCGCTGATTTTGTCGGCGGCCAGGAGCTGATCCCGAAGATCCAGAACGAGGGCTGGCTTGATTTCGACGTTGTCGTTGCAACCCCGGACATGATGGGCGTTGTCGGTCGTTTGGGTAAGGTGCTCGGACCGAAGGGTCTCATGCCGAACCCGAAGTCCGGTACGGTCACGATGGATCTCACCAAGGCAATCGCCGATATCAAGGCAGGTAAGGTTGAGTACCGTCTGGATAAGACCAACATCATCCACTGCCCGATCGGCAAGGCTTCCTTCACCGAGGAGCAGCTGAGAGAGAACCTTCAGGCGCTGCTTGATGCGCTGAACAAGGCGAAGCCGTCGTCCCTGAAGGGCGCTTACATGAAGAGCGCTGTGCTCACGAGCACCATGGGTCCCGGCGTGAAGCTCAACACCGCAAAGATCACAAACTAAGAACTTGACAAAAAGCTGATTTTGTGTTAGCTTTTAACAGTTAGAATAATCTTGCCGAAGACAGCGGACGCCAATGGCGTAAGGAACTCTTGTCCGCCGAGGAGGATGCTCACATTTGTGAATGTATCGAACTCGTCTGTCCTGCGGCAGGCGAGTTCTTTTGTTTTGCAAGTACGGAAGAAGGAGGAAACGAGATGAGAGATTCTAAGATCGACCAGAAGCAGCCGGTCGTGAAGGAAATCGCTGCGCTCTTAGACGGCGCAAGCTCCGCAGTTGTCGTTGACTACCGCGGCCTCACGGTCGAGCAGGACACCCAGCTCAGAAAGCAGCTGAGAGAAGCCGGCGTTGTCTACAAGGTCTACAAGAATACCATGGTCCGCATCGCAGCAAAGGGCACGGAATTCGAGAAGTTCGACGCTTATCTGGAGGGACCGACGGCGCTTGCAGTCAGCAAGGACGACGCTACGGCGCCCGCAAGACTGCTTGCGAAGTTCGCGAAGACCGCACCGAAGCTTGAGATCAAGGGCGGTATCGTCGAGGGCGCTGCTTACGACGCACAGGGAATGGCTGCAATCGCAGCGGTTCCGTCGAGAGAGGAGCTGCTCGGCAGACTCTTCGGCAGCATGCAGAGCCCGATCACGAACTTTGCACGCGTCATCAAGCAGATTGCAGAGAAGGACGCGGCACCGGCGGCAGAGTAAGTCGCAGTTTCAAACGATATTATCAAATTTTAATTCCACGATATAGGAGGATACAGAGATGGCAAAGTTAAGCACGCAGGAATTCATTGACGCGTTGAAGGAGCTCTCCGTTCTCGAACTGAACGAGCTTGTTAAGGCTTGCGAGGAGGAGTTTGGTGTTTCCGCAGCAGCGGGTGTTGTTGTCGCAGGTCCGGCAGCGGGCGGCGCAGCAGCTGAGGAGGAGAAGACCGAGTTTGATGTCGAGCTCACCGAGGTCGGCGCAAACAAGGTTAAGGTCATCAAGGTTGTCCGTGAGGCAACTTCCCTTGGCCTCAAGGAGGCAAAGGAGCTTGTTGACGGCGCACCGAAGATGGTGAAGACCGGCATCTCCAAGGAAGAGGCTGAGGCTCTGAAGAAGGAGCTCGAGGAAGTCGGCGCTAAGGTTACCCTGAAGTAAGACTTGCTTTTTGGAAGAGCGGGGCAGAAATGCTCCGCTCTTTTTTATGGGTTATAGGACAAAAAGAGTTGGTGAAAACCCCGCAACGCTGGTAGAATCAAGCGTTGCGGGGTTTTATCTTCTTTGAAACAAGATGAAGGATGGAGAAAAAGAGTTGGTAAAAAGAGTCGGTAAAAAGCGCTTCAGACCTTTGATAAACAAGGCTGTTTTTGAGGGCTTGGCCGAAGGTCAGCCTGTAAAATCCGGAGGAAGCCTTGCGCCCGCAGATACGCTGCCCCGCACATAGGTGCTATCGCAAAATTAGGCACAGCTTGCAGAAGTGCGTAGAATCGAGTATTCTTAAGACAGAGTTCGCCGTTTAGACGGCGGCTCAAAACGGACTTCGCAAGAGGTGAGAAAGGCAGGTTATCCGGATGTTTCAGGACGAATACAGTCGTTGGTGCCAGGCAGAATTAGTTGATTTTGACTTGAAGAGAGAGCTCACGGAAATTGCGGGAGATGAGGATGCGATTCGCGAGCGCTTTGCCGCGAGCCTCAGCTTTGGTACGGCAGGACTTCGCGGAACGCTCGGTGTCGGGACAAACCGCATGAATATCTGGGTGGTGCGCCAGGCGACCCAGGGCATCGCAGACTGGGTTAAGACGAAGGGCGGCAGTCAGACGGTTGCCATCAGCTATGACAGCCGCTTAAAGGGTTGGAATTTTGCGCGCGATGCGGCTTCCGTGCTCGCGGCAAACGGAATTCAGGTTCGTCTCTACGACGAGCTCATGCCGGTTCCGGCGCTCTCCTTTGCGACGCGCTATTATAACTGCAACGCAGGCATTATGATCACGGCTTCGCACAATCCGGCGAAGTACAACGGTTACAAGGCCTACGGCGCGGACGGCTGCCAGGTCACGGATGAAGACGCGGCCATTGTCTATGCGGCAATTCAGAAGACCGATGTGCTCGGCGGCGCAAAGTTCATGAGCTTTGCGGAGGGCGTTGAGAAGGGGCTGATTCGCTTTGTCGAGGATGCCTGCAAGGAGGCCTTCTATGCGGCGGTCGAGTCCCGTCAGGTTCGCCCGGGTATCTGCAAGACGGCAGGCTTAAAGCTTGTCTATTCGCCGCTGAACGGAACCGGTCTCGTGCCGGTGACGCGCGTCTTAAAGGACATCGGCATCGAGGATGTGACCATCGTCAAGGAACAGGAGTATCCGAACGGCTACTTCACAACCTGCCCCTATCCGAACCCCGAGATTTTTGAGGCTCTCGAGAAGGGACTTGCGCTCGCAAAGGAAACCGGAGCGGATTTGATGCTCGCGACGGATCCGGATGCGGACCGCGTCGGCATTGCGATGCGGACCCCGAGCGGTGAGTACGAACTCGTGAGCGGCAATGAGATGGGCGTCCTCTTGCTCGACTACATTGCGGCGGGCAGAATCGAAGCCGGCACCATGCCGGAGCGCCCGGTTGCGGTCAAGTCCGTTGTATCGACCCAGCTCGCAGACAGAATTGCAGAGCACTACGGCGTGGAACTCCGCAGTGTGCTCACGGGCTTTAAGTGGATCGGAGACCAGATTCACAGACTGGAGACAGAGAATGAGGCAGAGCGCTTCATCTTCGGCTTTGAGGAGAGCTACGGCTACCTCGCGGGAAGCTATGTTCGCGACAAGGACGCTGTCGTCGCAAGCATGCTAATCTGCGAAATGGCGGCGTATTACCGCAGCATCGGCTCCTCCATCAAGGCGCGCCTTGAGGAAATCTATGCGAGCTACGGCCACTATCTGAACGCCGTGGACAGCTTTGAGTTCCCGGGTCTCTCCGGTATGGAGAAGATGGGCGGTATCATGGAGGCACTCCGTAAGAATCCGCCGAAAGAGCTCGCGGGCTATGCGGTTACGACCGTCACGGACTTTGAGAACAGTGAGTCCACAGGTCTGCCGCGCGCCAACATCTTGGTCTTTGCGCTGGAGAACGGCGAGAGCGTGATCGTTCGTCCGTCCGGCACGGAGCCGAAAATTAAGACCTATTTCACGACCAAGGGTCAGGGCATGGAAGAGGCCAAGCAGGAAAAGGAGAAACTGGCGGCAGCGATGAAGCCGCTGCTTGCCTGAGAGGAAGGAAGCTATGGCAAAAGAAATTTTGTTGTTTTCCCGCGATGACTGCGGGTACTGCGCGAAGGCGCATAAGGCAATTGCGGAGCTGAAGGCGGAGAATCCGGCCTACGGCACGCTCTCCCTCCGTGAGGTCGAGGAGACCCGGGAGCCGGAGTTCATTGAGAAATTTGATTACTATGCGGTGCCGACCCTTTATCTGGACGGCGTGAAGAAGTTCGAAGCGCACATCGGCATGGGCTACGATGAAATCAAAGACGCCGTGAAGCGCGTCTTCGACGAAGCGCTCGGCTGATGCAATATTTGATCTCGTTCCTCGAGGGCATGATTACCTTCATCTCCCCCTGCCTCCTGCCGCTCTTGCCGGTCTATGTGAGCTATTTTGCGGGCGGCGGGGAGAGAAGCCTCGGAAAGACCATGCGGAATGCGGTGGGCTTTGTGCTCGGCTTCAGCCTGGTCTTTATGGCGATGGGGGCGCTCGCGGGAACGGTGGGCGGCTTTCTGGGCCAACATCGGACGGCGGTGAATCTGATCTCCGGCGTCATTGTCATTATCTTCGGACTGAACTTTCTCGGCGTATTTCGCTTTCAGCTGTTTCGCGGCGGCGCGCGTAGCCTCGGGACCAAGGAGCTCGGCTTCTTTTCCTCGATGCTCTTCGGCGCGATTTTCTCGATCGGCTGGACGCCTTGCGTCGGTGTGTTCCTCGGTTCCGCGCTTGCGCTTGCTTCGCAGAGCGGGCACGCCGGGGAGGGAATACGAATGCTGCTCGCCTATTCACTGGGCCTCGGTGTTCCGTTCCTGATCAGCGCTGCGCTGATCGATCGTCTGAAGGAGAGTTTTGCCGTGATTAAGTCGCACTACGGCATCATCAACCGCGTGAGCGGCATCTTCCTGGTTTTGGTCGGCATCCTGATGGCGACAGGCACCATGGGGCGCCTGCTCTCCCTCCTCACAGTCTGAGGAGAGAATGCGGACCGGAAAGGGAAATGAACAAATGAAAAAGATTACAACATGGATTTTAGCGCTGCTGCTCCTTGTCGCACTGGTCGGCGGCGGAACGCTGTACCGCAAGTTTGCGGCAGGGCAGAGCGGCTCGCAGCTGCAGGCCGAGTCCAAGAAGGCGGAGAGCAGCACAGAGAGCAGTGCGGAGAGCCGCGCTGCGGAGGGACAGGACAGCATAACGGCAAAAGCCGGAACGGAACAGACGACCGCCGCGGCGGAGGAGAGCAGCGAGGCTTTAAGCGAAGCGCCGGATTTCACGGTGCAGGATGCGGACGGCACGGCGCACAAGCTCTCGGAATACAAGGGTAAGCCCGTTGTCCTGAACTTCTGGGCGAGCTGGTGCGGCCCCTGCCGCATGGAAATGCCCGAGTTTGACGAGGTTTACAAGGCACGCGGTGAGGAGGTTCACTTCCTCATGGTCAACATGACCGACGGAAATCGCGAGACCGTGAAGACGGCTTCCGAGTTTGTCTCGAAGCAGGGCTACAGCCTGCCCATCCTCTACGATACGGCACAGGATGCGGCGCAGACGTACGGCGTCTTCTCGATTCCCTGCACCTACTTTATCGATGCGGACGGCATGCTGACCGCACAGGCGCGCGGTGCCATCAACAAGGAGACACTGGAGCGCGGCATTGATATGATTGTAAAGCAGTAAAGCGAAGTTGACAGAAAAAGGACCCCGAAGGCACCGGCTGTTCCGGTGAATTCGGGGTCCTTTTGCGTTCCGCTTCAGAGTTCGCGCTCCAAGAGAGCACGGATGGAGTTCATGGTGGAGTGCATCTGGTAGTTCAGAAGAAAAAGGGCGTTGGCATCGTGCGGGTAGTTCTCCTCGGCGTAGGTGAGGAGCGGCATTACGGCGCGTTCGGTCTCCTCGATGTAGTCGAGGAGCTTGTCCCTTGAGAAGCCGTAGACCATGTAAGAGAGATTGTTGCAGCGATCCAAGAGCTTGGTTAAAACAGCAATGCGATTGCCGGGAATGCGCGCAAAGTAGCGGTCCCGCGCGATTTCATGTGCCACACCGGGTTCCGGGAAGAAACTGAGACGGCGCACAGCCTCCTGTACGGTCGCATTGACCGGGAGTTCCTCCGGCAGGATGTGGCAGTCCTCACAGGTGTCATGAAGCAGTGCCGTTGCAATGAGCTCATCCTCCGCGAGTCCGAGCGCCAGGGCATGACATGCCATGGTCAGAGGGTGGATGATGTAGGGGAGCTTAGCGGGGCCCTTGCGCCGCTGTCCCGCGTGACAGCGCTCGGCAAAGAGCAGAGCCTTGGGGGTTTCCGCAAAGTCATAGCGCGCGGCGGCTTCGAGGACCTTGGTCCTGAGCTCCGCGACTTGTATGAAGTGTTCATAGGACATGGCGGTTTTCATGACAACTCCTTCTATGGACGGTTCATCATACGCAGCAATTCTATTGTCGGCTCTTTTGCGGACGAAATCAAGCAGACCTTGCATTTTCGGCAAAACGCCCAGAAAGCGGCGCCTTATCAGAGGGGGTTTTGCTATTTTGCAAAGCGCCGAAAATCTGTGTATAATGGGGGAAAGTGAAAGCCAACGGAGGTGTTACCATGGACTATGAGAAATTGATTGAACAGAGACAGTCGTTGCGCTCGTTTGAGCGGAAGGAAGTTCCGGCGGCGGCCCTTGCGGACTTACAGACTTATTTTGCGAAGACGGAGCGCATTTTGCCCGAACTCGGACTGGAACTGCACTGCGCTGCGGGGAGCGGAACAGGGCTTGAGGGCATCGCGGGCTACGGCGGCAATGCTTTTTCCGCGCCGCTCTACTTGCTTCTGCTCTCGGAAGAGAAGGAGGGCTGGCTTGAAAACGCCGGCTTTGTGGGCGAGCAGTTATTCTTAAAGCTGATCGAGCTCGGACTCTCGGCGTGCTGGCTCACCCTGACCGACGGGGCGGCAACCAAGCGGGCGCTCGGCATTGAGGGCGATAAAAAGGCGGCTGCGCTCTTTGCGGTCGGCTACGGGAAGGCAGAGCGGGCAGAGACCCGTCTCGACATCGACACGCCCGCCAATGTCAAGGTAGACACACGCGCGGGTCACATTGCCCCGAAGATTTCCGAGCAGGCCCTTTTCTATGAGGAGCGCTTCGGACAGGAATCGGAGTTCATCGAGGATCAATTCGATCCCTTCCTCGACAAGGCACTCTATGCGGCGAGCCTTGCGCCGAGTTTCTTAAACCGTCAGAACTACCGCTATTTGCAGAGCGGGCGCACCCTCTACCTTCTCGACGCGGCGGATGCGAAGACCTGCGAAGAGGACAGATGTCTGAGCCTCGGCGCGACCATGGCAAATTTCTGGCTGGTCTATTCGAAGTACAATGCGAACGCTTACCGCTGGGAACTCGGCGGTACGGCAGAGCCCGAGATGCAGCTGCCGGCGGATTACAGCATTGCGGCACAGCTTCGTCTTTTCTAAATCCAACTAAGGCTGGGAACATTCTATGGGACTTACAACCTCGCCTCTCGTCAGCGGAGGCCAATGGACAGATGACAACAGCGCGCGTCATGCCTCGCTTTTGCACCGCTTGCTTGATATCGGGGAACTCTTGATGGCAAGCGGCGCGGAGGTAAACCGCGTTGAGGACACTCTGACCCGCATGGGAAAGGCGTACGGCGCATCCCACATGAATGTATTTGTGATTACAACAAGCATCGTGGTCACGATGATTTTTCCGGACGGCACGGAGCGCACGCAGACCAGACGCATACGAAACGGCGGCTCTACGGACTTTACCCTGCTCGAGGACTTGAATGCGCTCAGTAGGCGCTGCTGCGCAAATCCGCTCCCCGTTGAGGATTTGAAGGAGAAGATAGAGGAAATCCGTGCCCGGAAACATTCGGATTTGCTCTATTACGTGGGCAATGTGGTCGGTGCCGGCAGTTTTACCGCCTTTTTTGCGGGGACACTGCCGGATATCATCGCGGCGAGCATACTCGGGCTGCTTGTCTCTGCCATGCGAAAGCGGCTCGGGAAAATCACGCCGACACCGGTCATCGACAACTTTGTGGGTTCCTTCCTGACCGGTTGTCTGCTCGGCGGAACGGTGCAGGCGCTGCCCTTCCTCCACATGGACGCCATCATAATCGGAGAAGTCATGCTCTTCGTGCCCGGAATTGCGATGACCAATGCGGTGCGCGATGTCCTGTCGGGCGATACCATGGCGGGAATGATGCGCCTTCTTGAGAGTCTGCTCTGGACAGTCGCGCTGGCCTGCGGTTTCATGGCAAGCCTGGCGCTGATCAACATGCTCTCCTGAACCTAAAACGATGAAAATAGGAGAGAAGAGCGTATGAGCGAGGAAATGCGCACGGTAGTCATTCAGCTCTTAGCGGCCTTCATGGGCGCGGGGAGCTTTGCGATTTTATTTCAGTTGAAGCGAAAGTATCTCTTCATCGCGGCGCTCGGCGGTGCGCTGGAGTGGGGCGTGTATCTCTTGCTCATGGAACTTTTGGACGCGGTGTTCCCGGCGAGTTTTCTCGCCTCGGCCTTCACCGCGCTCTATGCGGAGTTACTGGCGAGGTGGCAGCGGGCTCCGGTGACCATTTTCTTTATCTCGGGGATTATCCCTTTGGTGCCGGGAAGCAGCCTTTACTATACGATGAGCGCCATTGTGCACGGGGACAGCGAGGCGGCGAGCTATTACAGTTCCAGAACCGTTCAGTATGCGTTTGCGATTGCGGCCGGCATCTCCGTGATCACGGCGGTCTTTGAGATGTGGCGCACGCTGAAGGCGAAGTTAAAAAAAGAAGCGCGCCGAAATCGGCAGAACAGCATATAAAACAAGCGCCCCGCGAATTCCGGAAGGGATTCGCGGGGCGCTTTTGATATGGAAGCTCCCCTAAGTGTGCGTACCGATTGAAATCGACAGAGGCCGGGGGAGATGTTGCAAAAATTATTTCTTTCTCGAAACCACATAGTAGGGCAGCGCCACAAAGACCGCACCGCCGATGATGTTGCCGAGGGTGACCGCTGCGAGGTTAAAAATCCAGCCGTTTACGCTCACAGCCTGACCGGCGGGGACTAAAAGCGCCGAGGTGAGCAGGGTCATATTGGCAATGCTGTGCTCAAAGCCGGTCGTGATGAAGGCGAAGAGACACCAGAAGCACATGAGAATCTTAGCGCTCTCGTTCTTAACGCGGAAACCGCACCAGACCACAAGACAGACCAGAATGTTGCAGAGGATGCCGCGCGATACAAGCGGCACAAAACCGGCCGACATCTTGGCAAAGGCGCCCTTTGCAACGGCTTCCGCGACCGCACCGGTCTGCAGGCCGCTCGCGTAGAAGAGCAGGGAGAGCAGTACGGAACCCGCGACATTGCCGAGCCAGCAGACACACCAGAGCTTCAGGAGCTCGGCTGCGCTTATCTTGCCATCGAGGACACCGGCTGTCATGACCATGGTGTTGCCGGTAAAGAGTTCCGCGCCGGCAATGATCACGAGACTCAGCGCGACACAGAAGGATGCGCCCATCACAATCTTGGCCGCCGGGTTACCGGCCATAAGGCCGCTTTCCGTGAAAATCAAAAGAATGCCGAAGCCGATATAAGCGCCTGCCAGCATGGACATGAGAAAATACCCGAGGGGGGTTTTCTTCAGTAAGCCGACTTTCGCAGCTGCCGCATTGGTCATTGCCGAAAATTCATCTTGGTACATGGCCTTACCCTCCGAAAAAACAATATTTGACTGAATTGTGCGAATTTATTATAGCTTAGCGCGCGGGCTTTGTCAGCACACAGTCTAACCCGGAGTAAGGTCATACCGGACGGGGCGTACGCGGTGTTTTAGAAGGCGGGTGCATCGGGTAGAAGCGCTTGAAACGGTAACAGTTTCTAAACTATACTGGACTTAGTAGCATAAAACCGATTTCTTCAGAGCAGCGATCGGAGTTTGCTTGCTTGAGAGGAGCAGAGCATGAGGAGAGAAACGCCTGAAAAGAAGCGGCAGGATGAAAAACGGCTCGTTGCGGAGATGATTGCATATTACTGCCAAAAGAAGCACGGCAGCGCGGCAGGGATGCTCTGTGAGGATTGCCTGAAACTGGAGGGCTATGCGCACACGCGCATTGCGCGCTGCCCCTTCACGGAGAGCAAGACATTTTGCAGCCACTGCGAAGTGCACTGCTACGCTCCCGAGATGCGGGAGAGGATACGCGAAGTCATGCGCTACAGCGGCCCGCGCATGCTCATACGTCACCCGCTCCTCGTGGTGCGGCACGCACTCACGGGCATGCAAAACAAAAAGGCAGGCAAGAAGGGGGAAAGAGATGATTAAAATGCGGCTCATACGGCTCCTAAAGGGGGCCGGTCAGTACGTTGTTTACCAGATACTCTGGCAGTGGCTGTCGCTCCTGGTACAGATTGTGATTGTTTGGAACATCGCGGGGCTCATCGAGGACGTTCGGAACCAAGGAATCGGTACGGAGCGCATTCTCGTTGCGCTCGGAATTATCATACCGGGGCTTTTACTTCGTTTTGTCTGTGACCGCCTCTATACCGCGGCAAGCTTCCGCGCGAGCGCGGACGTGAAGCGCATTCTCCGCGGCCGCATTTATCAAAAGATACTGCGGATCGGCCCTTCTTACCGGGAACAAATCGGCAGCGCCGAACTGGTGCAGATGTCGGGCGAAGGCGTTGAGCAGCTCGAGACTTATTTCGGCCGGTATTTAAGTCAGTTCTTTTACGCCCTGCTTGCGCCGCTCACCCTGTTCTTTGTGCTGTCCCCGATCGATCTTAGAACAGCGACCCTGCTGCTCCTCGCGGTTCCGCTGATTCCGGTGGTCATCATGCTCGTCATGCTGGTCGCAAAGCGCCTTCTGAGCCGCTATTTTGACATCTACTACGGGCTCGGAGACAGCTTTCTCGAAAAGCTGCAGGGCATGACCACTCTGAAGATTTATCAGGCCGATCGAGCGGCGGCTGATGATATGGACCGGGAGTCCGAGCGCTTCCGGAAGATTACGATGAAGGTGCTTACCATGCAGTTAAACAGCACCTCGGTCATGGACATCATCGCCTACGGCGGTGCGGCGGTCGGCATTGTGTCGGCCTTGACCCGCTTTGCGAGCGGCGAACTCTCCCTGGCGGGCGTGCTCATGTTCATCCTGCTCGCGGCAGAGTTCTTTCTGCCGATGCGCATCCTAGGCAGCTTCTTCCACATCGGCATGAACGGCATGAAGGCGAGCGACCGCATTTTTGCTTTTCTGGATCTCCCGGAACCCGAGCCGGGACAGGCAGAACTCGGCGCGGGACATATCGACATCCGCATGGAAGAGCTCAGCTTTTCCTATGAGGAGAGCCGCCCAATCTTAAAGGGCATCACGCTCGCGCTTCCCGCGCAGTCCTTTGTGTCCCTGGTCGGTGTTTCCGGCTCTGGGAAATCCACGATTGCCGGCATACTCATGGGGCGGAACAGAGGTTACGGCGGCTCGCTGCGCTTAAACGGCGAAGAGCTGAGCCGCATTTCGACCGAGAGTCTTATGGATCACCTGACCATGGTAGGGCACGACAGCCGGTTCTTCCGCGCGAGTGTGCGGGAAAACCTCCTGCTCGCAAAGCCGGAGGCGACCGAGCTTGAGATGAAAGAGGCGCTCCGGAAGGTGAATCTCCTCTCCTTTATCGAGGCGCAGGGCGGTCTCGAGATGCAGCTTACATCGAACGGCAGCAACCTCTCGGGCGGACAAAAGCAGCGCCTTGCGCTCGCGAGAGCCCTGCTTCACGACACGCCAGTCTACATCTTTGACGAGGCCACCTCGAACATCGATGCCGAGAGCGAGGAGATGATTATGAAAGTCATACACGAGCTCACAAAGAGCAGAACCGTGCTGCTCATCTCGCACCGACTTGCGAATGTGGTAGACAGCGACAAAATCTATATGCTAAAGGACGGCAAAATCGCGGAGGCGGGCAGTCACGCGGAATTGATGCGGCAAGCGGGTGCGTATCGGCGCCTTTTTGAGGAACAGAGTCAGCTTGAGCGCTTTGCGGAAGGGAGGCGTGACGGTCATGAATAAACGAAGATCGGATCTCGCGATCATGGGCAGCCTGATCGGGCTCGTGAAGCCCCTCACTCTAATTATGTTAACCGGTATTCTGCTCGGCGTGCTCGGCTTTCTCTGCGCCATTTTCATCACGATACTCGGCGGCTACGGTGTAATCAAGGGGCTCGCAGCGGTCGCGGGCAGCGAAGTTCCGGGGCAGTTCACGGCGTTGTTCGGCGGCTCTTCTAAGCAGCTCTTTACCGCAATTTTGGTGTTTGCGATTTTGCGCGGCGTCCTGCACTACGGCGAGCAGTACTGTAACCACTACATTGCCTTTCGCATTCTGGCCATCATCCGCCATAAGGTCTTTGCGGTTCTGAGAAAACTCTGCCCGGCAAAACTTGAGGGCAGGGATAAGGGCAATCTCATTGCCGTCATCACGAGCGATATCGAACTCCTGGAAGTGTTCTTTGCGCACACCATATCTCCGATTGCGATTGCCTTTCTGACCTCGCTCATCATGGCGGGCTTTATCGGGACGCAGCACAGACTTGCGGGCTTGCTTGCCGTTCTCGCATATGTGACGGTCGGCATAGGCCTTCCGATTCGGAACGGCAGACGGAGCGCCGAGGCGGGCATGGCCTTACGAAGCGAGATGGGAGAACTCAATCACTTTGTCTTGGAGAGCCTCTACGGCGTGGACGAGCTCCTACAGTTCAATCGGGGAGAAACGAAGCTCGCGGAAATGGAGCAAAGATCCGAACGGCTTGCGGGCTTTCAGAAAAAGCTGAGCGACTTTGAGGGTTCGCAGCGTGCGCTCACCAATCTGGTCATTCAGCTCTATTCCTTCGGTATGCTCTTTTTGATGCTCTTCCTCTATCGACGGGGAGAGGCCACGTTCTCGGGCATGCTGCTTGCGACCCTCGCGATGATGGGCTCCTTCGGCCCCGTGGTTGCGCTCTCATCTCTCTCGAACAATCTAAACCAGACGCTGGCCTGCGGAGAGCGCGTGCTCTCGCTACTCGAAGAGACGCCGGAGGTGGCAGAGCGAAGCGACGGGGAGAGGCCATCTTTCGAGGGCGCGGCGCTTGACTCGGTCAGCTTTGCCTACCGGGAAGAGAAGATTTTGAGCGAGTTCTCTCTGCAAATCGAAAGAGGGAAGGTGCTCGGCATTCACGGCGCGAGCGGCTCCGGAAAATCGACCCTCTTAAAGCTCTTGATGCGCTTTTGGGATGTGCAAAAGGGCGCGGTGCGAATCTCGGGGGAGGATGTGCGGGACATTCAAACCGCGGCGCTCCGAGAAATGACAAGCTATGTGACCCAGGACACCGTACTCTTCCGTGATACGATTGCAAAGAACATAGCGGTCGCAAAGCTCGATGCGACACAGGCGGAGATTGAGGCCGCGGCGGCAAAGGCGAGCATCCATGACTTCATCATGAGCCTCCCGAAAGGCTATGAGACCGAACTCGGCGAGCTCGGCGACAGGCTCTCGGGCGGAGAGAAGCAGAGAATAGGCCTCGCAAGAGCCTTTCTCCACGAGGCCGATTTTATCCTCTTGGATGAGCCGACCAGCAATCTGGACGTGCTGAACGAGGGCATTATCTTAAAATCCCTTTCGGAAGAAAAAGAAGGAAAAACCATAGTGCTGGTCTCGCATCGGCAGTCCACGATGTCTGTTGCGGATTGCCGCTATCACATGGACAACGGAAGGGTTTCGTAAGCGCGGAAGGGAAAAGCGACAGGGCAGGGGGTTCTGCTCATATATTTTTATAAAAGGTGGAAAGAATGCGAGATGTAATTGTCGTGGAATATTACGATACAGAAGAATCCGTGCGCTGTATGCAGTGGGCTGATAAAAAAAAGAGGTTGGATGTGGCAAAGCATTGGCTTGCTTGTTGCTTTGCAGGTGTCGGGGGGGGGGCTTTGCAGAATCGCTGGGAGATATTAAACGTACACAGATATTTTGCATTCTAATGGGGTTCGGATTCACTTGGTTGCTCATGCAACATATTTGGCGGAAATCAAAAACGATTAGTCAGATGAGAAGGCAGGAATACGAGTTGCAAGGCATTAGGGTGATTCTGTGCGAGAAAGGGATTGTATTAAAGACCGGTAGGCGAAGTTGGCAAGGAATTAAACTGGTTATTGGCAAGGAGAGCTTAGCATTGCTGAGTTCCATACGAGTTTACCTAGCCATTCCAAAGACAGAGTTGTCAGAGGAACAGATTTCGCAAATTCGTATATGGATGCGAGAGGCAAAGAAAGCTGAAGCAAGGGGAGAAAAGCGAGAAGATCAATCCGGCATTTGTTGGATAGAAGTCAAGAAGATGTGCTTACTGGGTTTTCTCAATATGGGAATTCCGGTTATTGGACTGAGCTTTTCGCTGGTGTTGGGACTTATTGTGTGGGTTTTGTTTTACTGGATATCCGATATGTTTTGGAGTGTACTTCTGGGTGTTGTGATGGGAATCATACTTCTGGAGATCGTTAGTACACTCGAAATAATGCTCTATAGATGTATATGGTCAGTGGATGAGGCGAAAAAGGTGGATCCGAGTGCTCCGGAAATGGAATTATATCGGGAAGTGTTTCCTAAAAGAAAGATTTCTGAGGAAGAAGCGCGGGAACTTTTCCCGGATATAGATTCGATTTACACGATTTCCTGTAAGCATGGTAGAATTATTATGTATGGCTATCAGGGATTTATTGTCCTGTATAAAAACATAGGGCGTGCCCTGTAGCTGAAAAGCAGATGTTACAATGCGGTTTCGTCGGAAGCAGTATAGCGCGGAATTAGCTTTGTATATTTGGTGCTGACTGCAGCAGAAATAGCAGTTTTGGAGTTTATTGGGTGGTGTTGTCAGAGGGCAGTTGAACTTGCTCCGATAATTAACGCGCAATAGAATGAATCCCAGACAGCAGTGAAATCTGCTGTCTGGGATTATATTGAGGGCTGATATGAACGATAAAATAGTTGTTCCAAAGCTGGAAAAGGAACGCCTGATGGAATATTTCTGGGCGGTGAGAAAAATGCCGTTATTTCAGCGCCTTGATAAAATCACGGGAATCGCGTTTATTTCCGTGATTATTATGCGGAATACGAACATCCTGACAAGCGAATATTGGAATTTTCTTTTGGGATTCAGCGGACTTATTTTTTTCGTTCAGTGGTTGCTCCGGGTGGAACAAGTGACGAGGCTATTGCAGGCCGATGACGAAAAGCTTCTCCTTTCAAAGGAGGGATTTCTGATGCGAGATGGCATGCGGACTTGGAAGAATAAACGCTTGCTGGTGCGGAAGGATTATGCGACGATTGTATCGGAAACGAGTATCTATTTTGTTTTTTCCGTGAGAGATATGTCAGATGAACAGTTGCAGCGGCTCATACAATGGGTTTCGGAGGGGAAGTAGCAATGGAAGAGCAAATGAATCAAATTGAGATTCCCAACAGACCGCTTAGCGGAAATCAGCAACTGAATTGGCAGGAGATTCGAATATTTCGCTTTTGGTGTCTGCTTCAAAAAAACTTTGCCTGGGGACTGTTTTTCATTCTACCGTTTTCCATTCTGATTTCCGGTGATTATATGGCTACAGCGAAAACCCATGTGCATCATCTGTTTGCTTTTCTGCTACATGGGGCTAGCATCGGATTGATTTTTGAATATGCGATGACAATCATACGGACTGTGCTTTGGGATGTAAGGGATATGCGTGAGAGTCGCTATACAGAGGAAACGATAGCGGATTTGGAAATGCTCTATGAAGGAAGGACGTCACTCTGTTTGGATGCGGATGATTGGGAATCCGCTCGATGGATTCGAGGCAGAAACGGATATGTGCTAAAACTGAAGAGAAAGGTTCCGAGACCTTTTGAACAGCGGGAATTGCAGTATTGGTTTTATAAGACGCAGCTTGACGAAGCGGAGGCAGGTGAAATTCAGAAATTTGTCGATACGGTCAATCGCTGAGATGCGGAAAGCCGGGGGGGGAAGGAGAGCATAGGATGCAAACCATCATTACGGTAGAGTACGGCGATGTCGAGGAAGCGGTGCGTTGTATACGATGGGCGGCAGGAAAAACACGCTTGGCGCTGGCAAAGCATTGGAGTAGTTGCCTGATTGCGGGACTCGGAATTGTGGGGTTTTTAGGGTCTTTGGCAGATACAGACCGAGCACAAGTGTTTTGTGTTTTGATGGGCTTCGGTTTAATCGGCTTGCTTCTTCAAGCCATTCGGCGGAGACTCAAATACAGCGATGAGATGCTGAAGAGAATACTTCAAATACAGGGGATACGTCTGATTCTATACGAGAAGGGAATTCTATCCGATACCGGAAAGCGAAGCTGGCTAGGCATTAAGTTGCTTGTCGGGAAAGAAACAGTAGCGCTTATGAGTTCCGTGCAAGTCTACCTGGCTATACCGAAGGCAGAATTGACAGACGAACAGCTTGCGCAGATTCGTGGCTGGATCCAAGCCGCAAAGAAATTAAGGCAAGAGGAAGAGAGACGAGAAGATCAAGAGTATATTTGCTGGGGAGAGGTCAAGAGGATGTGCTTCCTCGGGTTTATCCATTTGGGGAATCCGGTCCTTATGCTGTCTTTTTTACTGGTCTTGGCATTGATTGTTTTGGTTTTATTTCACAGTATGTCGGCTATGGTTTGGCGTGCACTGATGGGCGTTTCTCTGGGAATAATACTTCTTGATATTGTGATGATAGCGGAGAGGGCTCTGTATCGATGCATATGGTTCGTTGATGAAGAAAGAAGAAAGGATCCGAATGCACCGGACATGAAGCTCTATTGGGATAGATTTCTGAAAAAGGAAATTTCAGAAGCAAGCGCGAAGGAAGTACTTTTGAATTATGGCGACATCCGCACCATACGTTGTAAACACGGAAAGATTATCCTGTACGGCACCCGCCTGTTTGTGGTTCTGTATCGGAACAGCGGGCGGGGGCTCTGAGTAATAAGCAATGGTCTTAATCCAGATTCTATTACCCGCAATAAAATCTTAAGATATGCGAGAAAAACGCAAGATATGTTTCTTGACGGCTGTCGTAAAGCTATGCTAGGTTAACATCGACTAATAATTAGAGATGAATAACGATAGGAGCTAGAGACAGAGATGAGAAAGTATGGTTTAAAGGCGCTTGCCCTTGCAACGGCAATGAGCATGGTTCTATCGAGCCCGCTGCAGGTCTTTGCAAAGAGACGTGCGAACACGGCGGGAAGCTGGAAGCAGAGCGGTGAAAACTGGTCCTTCTTGGATGAAAAGGGACAGAATGTCCTCGGCTGGATTTACGAAAACGGCAGCTGGTACTATGTAGACCCGAAGACGGGAACACTTCGCAGCGGCTGGCTTTACCTTGCGGACGGCAGTCAGTACTTCTTCAGCAACAAGCACGACGGCAGCTTCGGCAAGATGTTGACCGGCTGGAACTGGATTGACGGCAACTGCTACTACTTTGTGACCGAGGCGGATGAGCGCGAGGGTAAGCTGATTAAGGACGGCATGACGCCGGACGGCTATCGCGTGGACAAGGACGGCAAGTGGGTCGATGCGAGCGGCAACATTCAGAGCCGCACGGGTGAGGGCTATATCACCAAGAGCGCAAGCGCAGGCAAGGGCGGCTCCGGCAGCGGCAAGTCGGGCGGAAAGTCTTCTTCCGGAAAGCGCGGCGGTTCGGGCGGCGGCGGAAGCCGTAGCGGCAGAAGGGGAGGCGGCTCCGGCGGTTCAAGCGGCGGCAGCTCCCACACGACGCCGGTAAAGCCGGTACAGCCCGAGGAACAGAGTAAGCCGGCACAGCCCGCAAGCCCGAGCAACCCCGCACAGCCGGGTGTGATTACCCCGGAGAATCCGACAAATCCGGCAAATCCGGCGGTAAGCCCGGAGGCACCCGAGCATCCGGTGGGTCCGGTGGAAGATGACAGACCGGGCAAGAATGGGGATGCTTCCAAGCCTGAAAACAAGCAGCCTGAGAAGGAACTGAAGAGCCGCATGGTGCACCTCGGTTTTGCGGACTTTGTGACGGTGGTATTCCGTCAGGGAACGCTTGCGGACCATGAGATCTATGTGGACGGCGTGAATGTCACCGAGGCAGTGCGGAAGGTGGATGATGCCGGCCGGGTGGTGAAGTGGGCTTCCACGGTGGCTTCTCCGAAGGAGCTGGTCGTGGTCAACAAGGCGGACGGCAGCACGGAGCAGACGCTTCGCCTGAATGCCGGTACCGCAAGCGAGACGGTCACGCCGGGCAATCCGGAGGATCAGCCGGACTACATTCTTTCCCGCGGTCGCGTCTCGAAGTTTGACTACCTGCTTGCGCCGAAGGACAAGGAGGGCAGGGACCGCATACTCCCGGCAACGACGACCTTTGATCTTCTGCAGGAGAGAAAAGAGAACAGCGACGCAGTCACGACGCAGTTCTATGTGAAGGCTGTGGAGATCAACGCAGAGGGCAAGGGCGTTCAAAAGGACAACATTGTCATCAAGTTCAATGTCGAGAACGAGGAGCAGAAGAAGTGGTTTGAGGGCATTGACAGCCTGAAGATTATGAACAACGAGAACTGGCCGGTCAACCGGAACCCGACATTCACGAAGGAAGTCAAGGATACGAAGCACGGCAAAAACGGCATCATCCAAATTCCGACGGGTCAGGATAACATGCGGAGCAGAGGCATCTACCGCGTGAACATTCACTCGAGCTATACGAACGAGACGGTCACGGTGCCGTTTGAGCTTGTGAGCAGCGCAAAGTTCAGCTTAAAGCAGCGCGTTGAGACCGCAAACCCGAAGGCGGGCGAGCGCGTCCAGTTCAACGTGGAGGCGAGCGGCGGCGAGAGCTTCGGAAACGATTTGAAGATCGATTCCATGCGCGTCACGTTAAAGAAGCCGAGCGGTAAGGTCGTTGAGCTAAAGTACATCGACGATTTCTTCAACTTCGGCGACCTCTTTGTCCTCTACGGAAAGAGCTCCAATGAGGAGAAGACGGTCAACACGGACGAGGTCGGTGTCTACACATTAACGCTCAAGTACTCGGGCTATCAGACGATTAAGAAAAAGTTTGAGGTTTACCCGGGTCAGTCCTTCTTAAAGGAAGAGGACAGCGAGACCGAGTTGAAGGCAAAGAAGAGCGCGAGAAGTAAGCCGGTCGAGATCGATGCGGTCTCGAGTGCAACGACGGGTTCCGTCTCCGGCAAGAAGAGCAGCGGCAGCAGCGGCGGCGGCCAGTATGTGGACGGCCGCATGGTCTTTGACTACGATCTCCTGACCAATGCGCTGATTCTCAATGAAATCGAGGCGCTGAACGAGGATGCGCGGGCGGTGGTGAAGCGCTTCTTCGAGACGACGGAGAGCGATTACATCTATAAGGACGGCGCGGAGAAGTTGTACCGCTTCACGGACTACATGGATGCCTACAAGGAGTCGCGCCTTGCGGGTGGCAAGAGCCTTAGCTTCAAGGAATATACGGACTCCCACGCGGCGGCAAGCTATGCGGAACCGAACGAGGTGCAGAATGTCCTTGAGGACGGCAGCCTCGGCGCACTGACGAGCTTTAAGTTCTATAAGGGCGACAAGATTCCGGACTTTAGCGGCACGACAGCGGTCGCGGGCAATGACTTTGTGCTTCGCACGGATGACAGCGCTTACCTCGAGGCAATCCGCGGTCTCTATGTGGACGGCGAGAGCCGTAACCTCATGGACGCTTACGAAAAGCAGTACGTGTTGGATCAAGCGGCGGGCACGCTTACCGTGAAGCGCGGCGCATTTAACTTCTACAACACGCCGGAGGTCGGCGAGCACAAGCTGAAGATTGATGCGGGGCAGAAGTACAGAACGGCGGAACTGAAACTTACCTATACGGCTGCGGAGGCGTTGCCGACCCTTGCGCTGCAGGGCGAGGCAAAGCAGAACGCGGATATCACGGTGAACGTGGAAGGTCTCAGCGCTGAGAGATTGGCGGCAAAGCTCGCAAAGGTGGAGCTCAGCAATTCGGAGGAGAGCGGTCTCAGAAGACTCATGACGGCAACGGAGGGCGGTACGAGTTCCGACGATTACTATGCGCTCTCCGGCACACAGCTCATTCTGAAGGGCGGACTCTTTAAGACTACCGGCAATTACTCGCTCTATCTTAAGTTTACGGATGCCAAGATACCGGTGAAGTTAGACTTTACGGTCGCGGCGGCAGAGGCAACGCCCGAGCAGCCCGCGGTCGAGGAGAAGGCAGCGCCGAGCGGCGCAACCCTCGGCACGAATCGCGGTGTCTTTGGCAGCGAGACTGTACTTAGCTTCGAGGGACTTTCCGGGGAGGAACTCGGCAACTACCTCTCGAAGATTACGGAGCTCCGTGTGAACGGAACGGTCTTTGAAAAGAGCAACTTTAGCTACGGCCTCGGCGCCGCCGCGTATGTGCTGAAAAAAGATGCTTACGGCAGAAACAATGCCCTGGCGCTCGGCAGCGCGGCAGCACAGGCAGGCGAGAAGAAGATTGAAATTACGGCAGAGGGCTATGCGAAACTGACGGTCACAATCCCGGCAGAGGGAGGCGCTTCCGCGCCGGAGACGCCGGCAGTCGAGACCAAGGCAGCGCCGACAAGCGCAACGCTTGAGAAGGAAGAGAGCCTGCTCAGCAGCAACTGGCTTCTTCACTTCGAGGGTCTCTCGGCGGATGAGCTTGAGAGCTATCTTTCGAAGATCACGGAGCTCAGCGTAAACGGTACGGCCTACGAGCGGAAGAGCTACAGCTACGGTCTCGGGAACAGCGAGTACGGCTTCCACAAGGACAGCTACGGCAGAAACGACGGCCTCAAGTTTGCGCTCGGGGCTTTGGCGGCGGGCGAAAACCGCATTGTCGTGAAGGCCGAGGGCTACGCAGAGAAGGAATTTGCGGTGCAAAACGGAAACGCTGCACCGGCCGAAACGGCAAAGAAGAAAGCGCCGACGGCTGCTCAGGCAGAGAAGGTTTCGCCGCGTCAGGGCTATGACAGCGGCACGAAGGAGGTCTATGATCTCACCTTCACGGGACTCGATGCGGATGCTCTGGATACCTACCTTCGCGCCAAGATTACGAAGCTCACGGTGAACGGAAAGCGTTATACGGAAGCGCAGAGCAAGAACTATCTCTTCTCGATGGACGATAAGTATGCGACGCTCTTTGACAGAACTTACAAGAAGAACGGCGTGCGCCTCTCGGCGAACGGCTTTACCGAGGCGAACAATGAAGTCATTCTTGAAGTAGAGGGGTACGAGCCCTTCCGCTTTACGGTGGAGCGTGCTTCCGCGGAAGAGAGTGAGAACGAGGCGGCAGCGGGTAAGGCAGTGCCGACCGGCGCGGTGATTGAGAAAGTGATTCCGCGTCAGGGCTATGACATCGGATCGAAGCCCGCGTATGCGCTCAGCTTTGAAGGACTCGAGGATGAGGCGCTCGACACCTGGCTTCGAAGCAATGACTTGGAAGTTTCGGTGAACGGCAAGAAACTGAGCTCGGTTCATGCGAATTACATCCACCTGTATGACGATCGCTTTGCCTTTAGTCTGAAGCGCTATCGTCGCGCGGGCCTCACGCTGAGCGGCAATCTCTTTGAGAGCGGCAGCAATGAGGTGACGGTGAAAGCCGGCGGATATCAGGTCGGTAGCTTCACACTTACGGTAGAATAAGGAAACCGGCAACGGAGGAAAGGGGCAGCGCAAAAACGCGCTGCCCCTTCTTTGCTTGTTAGAATCCGCGGAATATGAGAAAATAGATAAAATTACGACAAAGTCATTTGGGGGAGAAAAGATGCGAGACACAGAGGCGGAGAGCAGACGGCTATTGGGCAACAAGGCGTGGAACTTGCTCCGCAGAAGGGCGCAGGGTTATTCCGTGCCGCCGTTTTTCATTCTGGACCGGAACTTCTTTTTTCGCTTTCTTGGCGACAAACAGGAGCGCTATGCGGAGCTGCTCCGCAATCCTTCCGAGGAGACGGGGGCGGAGATTCGGGCGCTCTTAGAGAGTTGCGCGTTCGGAGAGGAAGCGGCCGAAAAGCTGAGGCGCGAACTTCAGGTCGCGATGCCGCGGGCGGAGCGCTTTGCGGTGCGCAGCAGCTTTATTCTGGAGGGCGAGGAGCGCCACAGTTTCGACGGCCTCTTTCAGAGTGTACTCGAGGTTCCGCGGGGCGATGAACTTTTACAGGCGGTAAAGGATTGCTATCTTTCCTGTTTTTCGGAGCGCGCCACCCGCTATATGCTGCAGTACGGACTCTTTGACGAGAGCATAGCGGTAGCTGTGATTCTCCAGGACATGGCGGGTAACGGGCGTAACTTTACGGTCTATACGACCAATCCGCAGAGCGGAAATCCGGAGGAGTTGCTCGCCGAGTACCTTGACGCGGCGGGAAAGCAGCAGCGAACGGTGCTCGATCTCGCGGGGCGGGTGCTTCAGACCAGCGAGCGAGCGGAAGTCGAGGAGGCGGATGAAGAGAGAGAAGTGCTCTTTGTCCGTCTTGCCGCACTCGCCCTGGAACTGGAGGCGAGCAATACGCCGCAGACCGCCTGCTGCTTTGAGTTTGCGGTGGAGCCGGACGGAGAACTGAGGCTCCTTCGGGAGAGCGAGATGAGTTCCTACCGTCACCTCGACAAGCGGGTCAAGCACTTCTATCTGGACGCGGCGGGACGTAACGGCGCGGCGGACGGGGTGTTGACGCCGCTCGGCTTTGAACTGCTCCGAGGCCTATATCAAAAGGCGGGGAAAGAGCCCCTGCTCTTTGAAGGAAGAGTATACACGAGACGGGAGGGCGGCAAAGAGGCGGAAGCGGAAGCTTCGCCCTCGGCGGAACTCTTACAGCGCCTGCCCAAGCACTATCAGCTCTCGCACTATTTGCAGACGGCGGAACAGGAGGAGCAGACCGAAGCGGAAGCGGAGCTTCCGGAGACAGTAGAGGAGCGCTGGCGGAAGATCGTGGATCTCAGTAACGGCTTCACGGCACTCGGGCGTTTTGCGGCCGAGGCGGAGGCGAGCGCAAGGAGTTGCTACGCAGAGCTCTTACAGGAGCTCCGCGAGCGCAGCGTTCCGAATGCAGAGGGGCTTTTGAATGCCGCACTCATGGGGCAGGGCGGCATGAAGAGCGCGGAAAGCGTGCAGGCACTGAGCGCCCTGCTCCGCACGGTGCAGGAGAGCGAAGCGCTGCGCGAACTCGTGCTCTCGCAGAGCGCCCAGGAATTGGAGGGGCTCTGCTGGAGAGTGCGCACGGAAGAGGGAAGCGCACAGAACGAATGCAGTGTGTTTGCGGGGGAGGTGCAGCACTACTTAAGGCACTACGGCAGCTGCACGTCGGCCGAGTATCTTTTGGAGCGGGAGAGTTACCGGCAGAATCCGCAGCCGCTCTTTGCGTTCTTACAGCAGTATGCGGCGGCAAAGCCGGTCGAAGTGCGGAGTGAGCAGAGTGAGGTGAGCGCAAAGGCGCAGGAAGAGCTGTTTAAGACCCTCGGGTTTCTCGGGAAGCTCCGCGGGAAGCGCCTTTTACAGGAACTTATCTTCTTTCTCCGCGCGCGGGAGAATCTGGATTTCCTCGCGCAAAATCGCGTGGACCGGCTGCGGAGGCAGGTCTTGCAGCTCGGCGAGCTGCTCACGCGCCGCGGAGAACTCGCGGAGGCGCGGGATATCTTCTATCTAAAGCGGGATGAGCTGGAGCGCGCTTTTTCGGCTGGCAGCGGCAGTACGGCGGTTTTCGGCGGTTTGCAGCCCTGCATCAGCGAAAGAAGACGGGAACAGGAGCGCTATGCGGCCCTGCCCCGTTGCAGTCATCTCTGCTGCTTCGGCAGCCTCACGCGGGAAAATATGACGGTGCTTCGGGAGTCGCTTACCCGGGAAGAGCTCAGTGAAGAGAGCGAGCGCCTCTTCTTGCGGGGCATTCCCTGCGGTGCGGTGCGAGAGGGAGAGGCAGGTTTCTTTGACGGAGAGACCCTGCCCCGCGCGAGCGGTGCCGTGCTGCTCGCAAATCACTGCACGGAGAAGCTCTTTCCGCTGCTCGCACTGAGCCGCGGCCTGGTGCTGGAGCGAGGGGATCTCTGGTCGCACGAGGCGGTCGTCGCGAGAGAGCTTGGACTGCTCTCGCTGATTCGAGTCCCCGGCCTTTTCCGGGCGGTGCGCGAGGGCGAGTGGCTTCGCGCGGACGGAAGACGCGGAGTTTTGGAGCGCTCCGCCGAAGGAGATGCCGAGCGCATCGAGGAAGTGGAAGTTTGAGAGAAACGAAAAGAAAGCGCGTGCCGGTCGCAACTCACGACCGACACGCGCTTTTCGCTGTTCGAAAACGAAACCGTAAATATGCTTTTTGGGTACAAAAAATGGAGATAGTAGGGTTCGAACCTGCGACCTTCCGCACGTCAAGCGGATGCTCTCCCAGTTGAGCTATATCTCCAGCGAGGTTCAGTATAGCGGAAGGAGAAGAAAAAAGCAAGCGGAAATTTTATTTTTTTTGACGGCGCGGCGGGCGCAGGGCGTAGCGGGATAAGAGCGGTCGGAAGGCCGAGGGCAGCGCGAGTTTCTCGAGCTCCGCGCGGGTCACAAAGATGCCGCTCCGCGCGAGTTCCTTCCGGTTTCGCCGGGGCTCGGTGGCAGAGAGCGGCTCCGCAATCTGCACCTCGTAGGCACTCATATGCCACTCGATGTGGGTGAACACATGGTGGAAGGGCGGGAGGGCTTGGATGCGGAGCGGGGTAAAGCCGCGCTCGTGCACCAGCTTTAAAACCTCTTCCTCTGAGAGCGTTCCGGGGAAGCCGGGGAACTCAAACATCCCGGCGAGCAGGCCCTTTGACGGGCGCTGCCGCACATAGAAGCGCTCGCCGTCCCGGAGTACGAGTACGGTGCGCACTTCGTCCCGACGCGGTTTTTTCGGTGCGCGGCGCGGCAGAGTCTCCTGAATGCCGAGTCTTCTGCCGTCGCACTGTGCGGCGACCGGACAGCGCTCGCAGAGCGGCGCACCGTTCGGAATGCAAACCAGGGCGCCCAGTTCCATGAGGGCCTGGTTAAAGTCTGCGACCGGAAAGTTCTTCCAATCGGCATAGACCAGTTGCCAGAGTAAATCCTGCAGGCGCTCGGTGAAGGCCTGCTTGGTCGCGGGCTCCATGATATCGTCCTCGCAGGCCGTGAGTCGCGAGAAGACGCGGAGCACATTGCCGTCGACCGCGGGAACGGGGACATTGTAGGCAATGGAGGCGATGGCGCCAGCCGTATAGGGGCCTATGCCCGGGAGATCTCGGAGTTCAAGCGGATCCACGGGCAGTTCGCCGCCGTGGTCGCGGAGCAGAACCTGGGCGCACTTTTTAATATTGCGCGCGCGGGTGTAGTAGCCGAGCCCCTCCCAGAGACGCAAGAGGGTTTCGTCCGGGCAGGCCGCAATGGCTTCCAGTGTGGGGAGTGCCTCCCGAAAGCGCACAAAGTACTCTTTCACGGCTTCCACGCGCGTCTGCTGCAGCATGATCTCGGAAATCCAGACATCCTCCGGGTTTCCGGTATCTCTCCAGGGGAGGGAGCGCTTGTTTTTCTGATACCAGTGCAGAAGCAGTTCCGCATCGGCGCTGTTTTGTAATGCCATGACGAGAGCCTTTCTGTTGTCTTTCCTATGAGCTGTCCTTGCTATGTTCTGTATTGTAGCATGCCCGCGGGAAAAGCAGAAAGCAGCTTACGGGAATCGCAGCTCTTTTCTGCTGTTTGCTTGAATTCGGCCACAACTTTGTTTAGAATGAAAGTTGAAATAATTACTCGTCGACTTCTTTATGAAAGGGAGGTAACGGTTATGGCATTGGTCACTTCGGCGGAGATGTTCCGTAAGGCATATGAGGGCGGTTACGCCATCGGCGCATTCAACGTCAACAACATGGAAATTGTGCAGGCAATTACGGAGGCAGCTGCCGAGCTTAAGTCCCCGGTGATTCTGCAGGCTTCCGCGGGCGCGAGAAAGTACGCAAACTCGATTTATCTCGTGAAGCTCGTTGAGGCGGCGGTCGAGCTGCACCCGGAGGTCCCGATGGTGCTCCACCTGGATCACGGCGCGGATTTCGCGACCTGCAAGGACTGCATTGACGGCGGCTTTACTTCGGTCATGATTGACTTCTCGAGCCACAGCTTCGAGGACAACATCGCAGAGACCAAGAAGGTTGTCGAGTACGCACACGCACACGGCGTTGTGGTCGAGGCTGAGCTCGGCACGCTGGCGGGCGTTGAGGATGATGTCTGCGTCGAGGAGGGCATGTCCTCCTACACGAGACCGGAAGAGGTCGAGGAATTCGTGAGCCGCACGGGCTGCGACTCCCTCGCAATCGCAATCGGCACGAGCCACGGCGCTTACAAGTTCAAGCCGGGCACGAATCCGGAGCTTCGCCTCGACATCCTCGAGGAAGTGAAGAAGAGACTGCCGGGCTTCCCGATTGTTCTGCACGGCGCATCTTCCGTCCCGCAGGAGTACGTGAAGATTATCAACGCAAATGGCGGTCAGCTGAAGGACGCAATCGGTGTTCCGGAGGATCAGCTCCGCGCGGCTGCAAGAAGCGCGGTCTGCAAGATCAACATTGACTCCGACCTTCGCCTCGGCATGACGGCAGGCATTCGCCAGCACTTCAACGAGCACCCGGATCACTTTGACCCGAGACAGTACCTCGGCGACGGCAGAGCCAATGTCAAGGCAATTGTCGCGCACAAGATCACGGAAGTTCTGGGATCGAATAACAGAATCTAAGCAGTCGGCAGCAAATCAGATACAGAAGAGAGGCGTTTTTACATGGCAGAGAAGAATCTGGACTGGGGTAACATTGGCTTCGCCTATCACGTGACGGATCAGCGCTACGTTTCTAACTATAAGAACGGCGCGTGGGATGAAGGCGGTCTCACGGCGGATGCGACCGTGTGCATTTCGGAGTGCGCGGGCATCCTGCAGTATTGCCAGGAGGTCTTTGAGGGCCTCAAGGCATATCGCACCGAGGACGACAGCATTGTGACCTTCCGCCCCGACCTGAACGCGAAGCGCATGGCGGACTCCGCGCGCTATCTTGAAATGCCGGCTTTTCCGGAGGAGAGATTCCTGGAAGCGGTGGATGCGGTCGTCAAGGCAAATGCGGACTGGGTTCCGCCCTACGGCAGCGGTGCTTCTCTGTACCTGCGCCCCTATATGTTTGCGAGCGGACCGGTAATCGGCGTGAAGCCGTCGGATGAATACCAGTTTCGTCTGTTTGCGACCCCGGTGGGTCCCTACTTTAAGGGCGGCGCAAAGCCGACCACGCTCTGCGTGAGCAAGTACGACCGCGCGGCACCGCACGGCACGGGACACATTAAGGCCGGTCTCAACTACGCGATGAGTCTGCATGCCTATGTGGACGCACATGCGCGCGGCTTTGACGAGAACATGTACTTAGACGCTGCGACCAGAACCTATATCGAAGAGACGGGCGGCGCCAACTTCCTCTTCGTGACGAAGGACGGCGTTCTGGTGAGCCCGAAGTCGGATTCCATTCTGCCCTCGATTACACGGCGCTCTCTCCTCTACATCGCGGAGCACATGCTCGGCATGAAGACGGAGCACAGAGCGGTTAAGTTCTCCGAGTTAAAGGACTTTGCGGAGGCGGGTCTCTGCGGTACGGCTGCGGTCATCAGCCCGGTGGGCCGTGTCGTGAACGGCGACGAAGTCATTGACTTCCCCTCCGGCACAGAGAAGATGGGACCGGTGCTTCAGAAGCTCTACGATACGATTACGGGCATTCAGTCCGGTCACATTGCGGGACCGGAGGGCTGGATTCGCAAGATTTGCTGAGCAAAGAACGCTTGATACAAGTGAACAGAAAGTCCCCGCGCGAGTCTTCGGCGGGGACTTTTTCGTGAAGGAGGCAGGGTGCGGGAGAGTTATTCCTTTGGACCGGTCTTTGACCGGAACAGTCATACACTTATTTTGGGGAGTTTTCCCTCGGTGCAGTCAAGGGCGGCGGGCTTCTACTATGCGAACCCGCAGAACCGTTTCTGGCGCATGTTAGCGGCGGTCTACGGGGCGGAAGTGCCGGACAGTATAGAAGAAAAGCGGGCGCTGCTCCTTTCAAACGGGCTTGCCCTCTGGGACGTGCTGGAGCGCTGCGAGATTCAGGGGTCGAGCGATGCGAGCATACGGGGCGCGGTTCCGGTGGATATCGAGACGGTCACGAGAGAGGCAAAAATACGCCGCGTGCTTGTAAACGGCACGACCGCGGCGAAGTACTATGCGCGCTATCTGGAAGCGAAGACGGGAATTGCGGCTACCTGCCTGCCTTCGACCAGTCCGGCGAATGCGGCCTACCGCTTGGAGCGCCTCACGGCGCTCTGGGGTGCCGCGCTGCTTAAGGAGGAGGGCTGAATGGGTACTTGGTATGTGCTGCTACAGCGGTGGCATTTGGAAGTCGCTGTGGTGCTCGGTTTTCTCTTAGACCTCTTGCTCGGCGATCCGGAGCATTGGTTTCACCCGGTGCGTCTCATCGGGGGGCTCGTGCGGGAACTCGAGCGGCGGCTCTACCCGAAGGCGGGACCGCCGGTCACCGCCTTTTGGAACGGCCTCTTCCTCTGGCTCTGCTGTGTCGGCGCGGTCGGCGGGAGCGTGTATCTTTTGACCGGAGTGCTCCGGCAGCATTTCTTCTTGGCGGGCTTTGCCTTTGAAATCCTGCTTTCGTATCAGCTCCTCGCGGCGCGCTGCCTTTCGGACAGCGCAGCGGCGGTGGCGCGTGCCCTAAAGGAGGGCGGTCTCACGGCGGGGCGTAAGGCGGTGTCCTATATTGTGGGGCGGGACACGGAAGAACTCAGCGAGGCCGCTGTCATCCGGGCTACGGTCGAGACCGTTGCGGAAAACACTTCGGACGGGGAGATTGCACCCCTCTTTTTTCTCATTTTCTTCGGTGTGGCGGGCGGCTGGGTCTATAAGGCCGTGAATACCATGGATTCGATGCTCGGCTACAACAATGCGCGCTACCGTCTCTTCGGGAGAGCGGCAGCGCGCATGGATGATGTCTTCAATTGGATACCGGCAAGGCTTGCCGCGCTTTTTTTGATGCTTGCGGCGGCACTCGGCGGGCAGGATGCGGGCAATGCCCTTCGCATCTTTCGACGGGATCGCTACCGCCACGCGAGTCCGAACTCCGCGCAGACCGAGAGTGTCATGGCGGGGGCCCTCGGGGTCAGGCTTGCGGGACCCGCGCGGTACTTCGGTGAAATCAAGGACAAGCCCTACATCGGGGATGATACGCGGGACATCGAGACAGCGGATATTGCGCGCGCCAATCGCATGCTCTTCCTTGCGTCTTGGATCGGGCTGGTTGTCTTCCTCCTTGCCCGCGTGTTACTCGGGATGCTTATGGCCGGGCTTGCGCTTAAGCTGCAGCCCGCGGCGCTCGCATTGCCGAATTTACTTTAAGCGGAAGCTCACGTGCAGCCCCTCGGTGCGCTTCTCGAAGAGATTCGTGGAGTCGATGAAGGGGACAAATTTCTTGAACTGAAAGTTTCTCACGTCAAAGTCCGGGAATTGCTTGTTTAAGAAGTTTCCGAGCTGACTCGAGGGGATCCAGCCCTCCTCGTCCGAATTCTCCTCCCAAATCTGAATGAGGGCTTTTCGAACCGCTTTTAGGCGCATGCCCATGCCGGAGTTCGAGGCGTTGCCGCCCTTCTCGCTGTGCTCGCCCTCGCTGCTCTTTTCGGCCTGGGCCGGGAGCGGGTTTGCGGGCTGGTTCGCGCGGTAGAGGAGGTCTATGTATGAGAACTTACTGCAGGCGGAGATGAAGCTCTTCGGCGTTTTCTGCTCGCCCATGCCGAGCACAAAAATTTCGGATTCGCGGAGGCGCGCCGCGAGGCGCGTAAAGTCGGAGTCCGAGGAGACAATGCAGAAGCAATCAAAGCGTCCCTGATAGAGCAGGTCCATGGCATCAATGATGAGGGCGGAGTCCGAGGAATTCTTGCCCGACACATTGGAGTATTGCTGTATGGGTTGAACGGAGTTATCGAGTATCACATTGCGCCAGCTTCCCATCTGCGGTGTGGTCCAGTCCCCGTAGATGCGCTTGATGTTGACACTGCCGAGATTGTTGGCCTCGGAGAGCACGATGGGCAGGTACTTCGGCGCGATGTTTTCGGCATCAATCAGTACGGCGACGCGGCGCTCTCTCTCCTCATTGTTCATGCGAATATCCTTTCTCTTTTGACATAGCGCGCCGAGCTGCGCTATACTGGAAATACTCATTGTCAAGCGTGAGAATCGTAGTTATTGACACGCTTATTATAAGAAAGAGGAAAGAAATTGTCCATAAAAAGCTGGAAAGGAGCGCTGTTTGCGCTGGGTTTGGGATTTGGGGTCTGTGCGGCACTGCCGAGCAATGTGCGCGCAGAAGAGCAGAAGCTGATACAGACGGTTGAAAATCGCCTGCATCCGGATAGCGCAGCGCTTCCTCGCAGGGCTGAATACGGGTATGTGTCGGAGGACGCCAATGCGGTCATTGCGCGTCTGCTTTCCTACGAGACAGATGCCGAGCGCAAGGAGATGCGCAGGCAGTTCTATCTGAACAGCGTCTGGTATCGTCAGGACGCGCAGTATGTCGATGAGAACGGCAAGCCCTATCTCCTGGTCTATGAGGGTGCGGCTTCCGACCGGAAAAAGCTGAGCTATGAATTGCTCGCAGGTCTCCCCTTCTTTTCAAATGCCAATGTCTTGATTACGACCAAGGGCGATAAGCTGATTGCGGCCGTTGAGCTGGGGCGGCCCTTTTCGGAGGCGGAGGCCTACCGGAATTACCGGAACTTACTCCGTCTGCAGGGCCTCACGGAAGAAGTGAAGGCGCAGACCGCGGGTAAGACCCAGCGGGAAAAGGCGCAGTTTATTTGCGACACGGTCGCAAAGCGCCTCAACTACGACTACAGTCTGCAGCAGAACTGCCTGCAGGATGTCGTGGTATCGCAGCGCACGGCCTGTGTGGGCTATAACGGTTTGACCGAGCTCCTGTTTCGGAGTGTCGGACTCTCCTATGTGAACATGATTGCAAACAACCGGGAGACCGGTGTCATGCACATCTTCGGAACATCCAAGATCGACGGAAACTGGCTGATCTTTGATACGAGTAACTACGACAACGAGAGCGGCCCCCTTGATACGAGCTATATCTTCTCGGAGCTTGAGCATGAGGCAAAGGGCTACCGCGACTTTAAACTCCTGCAGGGAGAGAGACTGAACTGATGGACCTCTTTGACTATATGCGCGAGAATGCGCTCCGGCAGGAGGCACCGCTTGCCGTGCGCATGCGGCCCCGAAGCTTGGAGGAGATTGCGGGGCAGACGCATATCCTCGGCGAGGGAAAGCTTCTGTACCGTGCCGTGCGGGCGGATGCCGTGGGATCCATGATTCTCTACGGACCGCCGGGCAGCGGAAAAACTACGATTGCGGAAGTCATATCCCGCGAGACCAAATCCGAATTTTGTCGCCTGAACGCGACGACGGCCGGCAAAAAAGAGATGGAGGAAGTGATTCAAGAAGCCCGCGAGAACTTTGGGCGCGGCAAGCGAACCCCCCTCTTTGTCGACGAGATACACCGCTTCCACAAGGGGCAGCAGGACTTTCTGCTCCCCTATGTGGAGGACGGCACTGTTGCGCTGATCGGCGCGACAACCGAAAATCCTTTTTTTGAAGTCAATGCAGCGCTGCTTTCGCGCTCCCGCATTTTTGAATTGAAACCACTTGCGGCGGCGGATATCGCAGCGCTGCTTCGTCGTGCCATGGCGGATAAGGAGCGCGGTTACGGGAACTGGCGCGCCGAACTCACGGAGGAGGCCTGCGCCTTTCTTTCGGATGCCGCGGGGGGCGATGCGCGGACCGCGCTGAATGCGCTGGAACTCGCGATGAAGACGACGCCGCCGGATGCGGACGGCGTGATTAGCCTTTCGCTGTCCGTTGCGGAGGAGAGCATACAGAAGCGCGCCGTACGCTACGACAAGGACGGCGACAATCACTACGACACGATTTCCGCCTTTATCAAGAGCATGCGGGGCTCGGACCCGGATGCCGCAATTTACTATCTGGCGCGCATGCTCTATGCCGGCGAAGACCCGCGCTTTCTCGCGCGGCGCATTGTAATCTGTGCGGCGGAGGATGTGGGAAATGCGGACCCGATGGCGCTGGTGGTCGCGGAGAGCATGGCCGCGGCGCTTGACCGCATCGGCATGCCCGAGGGGAAGCTCTTACTCAGTCAGGCCTGCCTCTATGTGGCCTCGGCGCCGAAATCCAATGCGGCGACCACGGCGATTTTTTCGGCACTGGAGCTCGCGGAGCGCACGGCGACGGCGCCGATTCCGCCTTATTTACAGGATGCCCACTACCGCGGGCATGAGCAGCTCGGCAGAGGCAAGGGCTATCTCTATCCGCATGACTTCCCGGGCAACTATGTGGCCCAGGACTATCTGCCGGAGAGCCTGCGGGGAAGCGCACTTTACCGACCGAGCGACAACGGAAAAGAAGCCGAAATCAAAGCGCGGCTTAAAAGGCTGAAGACAGCGGGAGAGGAGGGCCATGACGGAAGAAAGACTTGAGAGCCTAAGCCTCACGGAACTCAGAGAGCTCGCGAGAGAGCGCGGCCTCTCCGGCGTGAGTGCGCTCAGAAAGCAGGACTTGATTCAAAAACTGAAGGGAGAGCCGCGGAGCCGAATTGAGCAGGCGGTCTCCGAGCTTCCGCCCGAGCTCCGGGAGGCGGCGGACGGCGGAAACCTCGCCTCGGGCCTTTTGGAGATTGTGAGCGAGGGGGGCTTCGGCTTTCTCCGCTCGGCGAATTACCTCCCGGGCGAAGAGGATGTCTATGTCTCGCCCTCGCAGATACGGCGTTTTCGTCTGAGAACCGGAGATCTGGTGACCGGGGTGAAGCGCCTTCGCGGCGAAAAGGAGCGCTACAGCGCCCTGCTCTATGTGAATACGGTAAACGGCGTGCGCGCAGCGGAGCTGCGCCGCGCAAACTTTGAGGAGATGACCCCGATTTTTCCGAGCGAGCGTATACCGCTTTCGGAAGGGGCTGAGTCCACGCTTTCCCTCCGAGTGATCGACCTGATTGCGCCGATCGGCAAGGGGCAGCGCGGTCTTATCGTCGCGCCGCCGAAGGCCGGCAAAACCACACTCTTAAAGGAAATCGCGAAGGCCGTGCGGCGCACGCGTCCCGAGATTCATCTCATTGTGCTTTTGATCGACGAGAGACCGGAGGAGGTCACGGACATCAAGGAGTACATCGCGGATCCGGAGGTCGAGGTCATCTACTCGACTTTTGACCGGGAGCCGGAGCAGCACAGAAGGGTTGCCGAAATGGCAATCGAGCGGGCGCGCCGCATCACGGAGCAGCACAGGGATGTGATGATACTGCTCGACTCGATTACGCGCCTTGCGCGCGCCTACAATCTCACGGTCACGCCTTCGGGGCGCACGCTTTCGGGCGGTCTGGATCCGGCCTCGCTCTATATGCCGAAGCGTTTCTTCGGCGCGGCGCGGAATATGCGGGAGGGCGGAAGCCTCACGATACTCGCGACCGCTCTTGTCGAGACCGGCAGCCGCATGGACGATGTTATTTACGAGGAGTTCAAGGGCACCGGCAACATGGAGCTCATGCTGGATCGCCGCCTTGCGGAGCGGCGCATTTTTCCGGCAATCGATATCGCGCGGAGCGGAACCCGGAGAGAGGAGCTGTTGCTCTCTCCGCTTGCGCAGAGCAGTGTCGCGAAACTCAGGAGGATGCGGGGCAACGGCAGCGGGGAACAGCAGACGGAACAGATATTGGAGCTCTTTTCGGAGAGTGCGGACAACGAAACCCTCTTAAAACGGCTTCGGGACGGCAAATAAAAGCGTTTTCCGGACTTGCGGAGCGTTGACAAGCATGTTATACTGTGAAAGCTGTTTTTCTATGGGAATGGGAACGGAAAAGCGGTTCGCCGCTTTCATAAAAGATCAAGATTAAAGTGAGGTGAAACAAATGAAAGAGGGAATCCATCCGAATTACTACCAGGCAACGGTGACTTGCAACTGCGGCAACACCTTTGTGACCGGTTCCACGAAGCCGGAGATTCACGTTGAGGTCTGCTCCAAGTGCCACAGCTTCTACACCGGTCAGCAGAAGACCGCCGGCGCGCGCGGACGCATTGAGAAGTTCAACAAGAAGTACGGCGTGAAGGGCGAGTAAAAAATAAACAGGGGACAGGGGCTGAGGGTAGACTCAGCCCCTGTTTTACGTTAAAACGCTTCAGAGAGGAGGCGAAGTATGGCGAAACAAAAATACTCCGGCATCGGCGGACAGGCGATACTGGAAGGCATCATGATGAAGAACGGGGAGTATTACGCCTGCGCGGTGCGCCGCGAAGATAAGAGCATTGCGGTGGACCGGCAGCGCTACGTGAGTCTCACGGATCGTTATCCGCTCTTTCGACTGCCCTTTGTGCGCGGCGTGTTCAGCTTTGCGGATTCCATGATACTCGGTATGCGCGCGCTGAACTGGTCGGCGGAGATTTATGCGGAGGGAGAGGAGGAAGAGGAGGAACCCTCGAAGTTTGAGCGCTTCCTTGAGAAGGCCTTCGGCGAAAAGGCCATGAAGGTGATGATGGGTGTCATCATGGCGCTTTCCTTCCTCGCGGCCATCGGCATTTTCATGCTGCTGCCCATGTTTCTGGCGGGACTTCTGCGCCGCGTTCTCGCAAACGAGACCTTGATTGCGGTTTTGGAAGGCGTATTCCGCATTCTGATTTTTATCCTCTACATCAAGGCAATCTCGCGGATGGAGGATATACACCGCACCTTTATGTACCACGGGGCCGAGCATAAGTGCATCAACTGCGTGGAGCACGGGCTCCCGCTCACGGTCGAGAACGTGATGAAGAGCTCCAAGGAGCACAAGCGCTGCGGGACCAGCTTCATCCTGATTGTGATGATGATCTCGATTCTCTTTTTCATTGTGATACGGCCGGAGACTCTTTTACTCCGTGCGGTATCGCGCATCCTCTTAATGCCGGTGATTGCGGGCGTCTCCTATGAGTTTCTCCGCTTTACAGGCACGCATGACTCCGCATTCGTGAATGCGCTGAGTCGTCCGGGCATGTGGATGCAGGGACTTACCACGACGGAACCGACGCCCGAAATGGCGGAAGTCGCAATTCAGGCGGTCGAGGCGGTTTTTGACTGGAGAGAGTATCTGAGAAAGAACTTTGATGCGACGTTTCCGGAGACGGAGACAAACGCATGAGTGCAGAGACCCTTCGGGAAGCAGAGCGCCGCGGGGCGGAAACCCTCGCGGCGGCGGGCAGAGAAGAAGCCGCGCAGAACGCGCGGCTTCTTCTCTGCCATGTGCTGAACTTTAACTTTACGGATTATGTGCTCGCGCGGGAAGACTTGCTTTCGCCGCACGACGCCGTGCGCTACGAGGAATTGCTTACGCGCCGGGCAAGCGGCGTGCCGCTCCAGTACCTGACAAGGGAACAGAATTTCTGCGGCCTGTCCCTCTATGTGGATGAGCGGGTACTGATTCCGCGCCAGGACACCGAGTGTCTGGTCGAGGAAGTACTGCGGGACGGGGCGCGGGGAGCACTCCTTGACCTCTGTACGGGAAGCGGCTGCATTCCGCTGGCGCTTCTGAAGCACGGGAACTTTTCGTGTGCGCTCGGCGCGGACATTTCTGCGGAGGCGCTTGCGGTCGCGGAGATAAACCGCGCGCGTACGGGCCTGCCGCTTCTCTTCCGGCAGTCGGATCTCTTTTCGGAAATTCCGGAGCGCTTTGATGTGATCACGGCTAATCCGCCCTATATCGAGAGCGCGGAGATAGAGAGCTTGAGCGTTGAAGTGCGAGATCACGAGCCGCGGCTTGCGCTCGACGGGGCGGCGGACGGCCTCGCCTTTTACCGCCGCCTCGCTGCGGAGAGCGGCGCACATTTAAAGCCGGGCGGCAGACTTTATCTGGAAATCGGCATGTCGCAGGGGGCGGCGGTGGCTTCGCTTCTCGAGGCGGCCGCATTTTCGGACATACAAATCATTCGGGATCTCGCGGGGCGGGATCGCATTGTGAAAGGGAGCATGCATGCTGGAGGAACATCTGAGCGAGGCGCTGCGCCGCTATGAGGAAGTGATGGCAGAGCTCTCCGTGCCGGAAACCCACGGAGACAGCGCGCTCTTACAGCGACTTTTAAAGGAACAGGCGGAACTTTCTCCCCTGGTCTCCTGTGTCGAGGCACTGCGTAGCGCCGAACAGAGGGAGGCGGAGGCGCTCTCCATGCTCGGCGAGGAGAAAGACGAAGAGCTTAGGGCGCTCGCGAAGGAGGAGCTTTGGGAGGCGCGGCGCGAAAAGGAAGCGCAGGCGGCAAAACTCAAAGAATTGCTCCTGCCGAAGGATCCGAACGACGAGAAAAACGTGGTGCTCGAGATTCGTGCGGGCGCGGGCGGCGATGAGGCGGCGCTCTTTGCGGCGGAGCTTTTTCGCATGTACCGCCAGTACGCGGAACACCGCGGCTGGAAGGTTGAGATTGATGACTTCCACGAGAGCGGGCTCGGCGGCATGAAGGAAGTCATCGCGACGGTGCGCGGGCGGGGCGCGTTTTCGCGGCTCAAGTTTGAGTCCGGCGTGCACCGCGTGCAGCGCGTCCCGGCGACCGAGGCGGGCGGGCGCATCCACACGAGCACCGCGAGTGTGGCCGTGATGCCGGAGGCGGAAGAAGTCGATGTGCAGCTTGATTTAAAAGATGTGCGCATCGACGTGATGCGTGCATCCGGAAACGGCGGTCAGTGCGTCAACACGACGGATTCGGCGGTGCGCTTAACGCACTACCCGACCGGCATTGTGATCTACTCGCAGACCGAGAAGTCACAGCTCCAGAATAAGGAGAAGGCCTTCCGCCTGCTTCGGAGTAAGCTCTACGCGCTGGAACTCGAGCGGCGGCAGAATGAGACCGCGGAGGCGCGGCGCGCCCAGATCGGGAGCGGCGACCGCTCGGAAAAGATACGAACCTATAACTTTCCGCAGGGGCGCGTGACCGACCACAGGATTAAACTCACGCTCTACAACATAGAGCGCGTCATGGACGGCGATTTGGATGAAATTCTGGATGCCCTGATTCACGCCTCGCGCGCTGCGGAGCTCGCCGGAAGCGCCGACTCGGAAAGCGCTGGAAAAGGGAGCGGGAATTCGCTATGATGAGACTGGCATCGCGATAAAGACCTAAGGGGGACAGAAAAATGAACGAGACTAAGCCCGGCATTGAGGCGCTCTACGGAGAAGAGAGCGAGAGCGCGCGGAAGCGCTATGCGCATTTGCAAGAAAAGTTTACGGAGGAATTCGGCGCGGCAGAGCTCCGCTATTTCTCCGCGCCGGGAAGAACGGAGATTATCGGAAACCACACGGATCACAACGGCGGTAAGATACTGGCGGGCAGCATTACGCTCGACACCATCTGTGCCGCGGCACCGACCGATGACGGTATTATTACGATTGTGAGCGAGGGCTATCGCCCGGTCTCGGTAGACACCAAGGCGCTCTCGGAGACCCCGAAGGAAGACGGTTCCAGGTCCCTGGTTGCGGGCATGGCGGAGGCTGCGGAGAACTTCGGTTACAAGGTGGGCGGTTTTCGCGCCTATGTGACGAGCGAAGTCATTGCCTCGGCGGGCGTTTCGAGCTCGGCTTCGTTTGAGATGCTGGTCTGCACCGTACTCAATGCCTTTTATAACGAGGGCAAGATGAGCATTGCGGACTATGCGCGCATGGGCCAGTACGCGGAGAACCACTGGTGGAACAAGAGCTCCGGCTTAATGGACCAGATGGCCTGCGCGGCGGGCGGCGTGATTTTTCTCGATTTCTCCGAGGGAGTCCGCTACGAGACCATAGACTTCGCCTTCGACGACTACGACATGGATCTCTTTATCCTGAACACCGGCAAGGGGCATGCGGATCTCACCGAAGAGTACTCCTCCATCCCGCACGAGATGTATGCGGTCGCGGAAAAGCTCGGCGAGAGCCGGCTTGCGGATGTGAGCGAACTCGTGCTGCTCACGACCCTCGGCGGCATGCGGGAAAAACTCGGAAACGACAGAGCCCTGCTTCGCGCCCTGCATTTCTTCGAGGAGAACAAGCGCGTCGATGAGGCGCGAGAGGCGGTCGCTGCGGGCAACAGCGACAAGCTTTTACAGCTCATGGGGGAGAGCGGCAAGTCCTCCTACGAGTGGCTGCAGAACGCCTACTGCACCGAGGATACGAAGGAGCAGTCGATTCCGCTGGCCCTCTGCCTCACGGAGCTTTTCTTAAAGCGCTGTGCGCGCGGCACCTGCCGCATCCACGGCGGCGGTTTTGCCGGTGTCATCATGGCGATACTCCCGAAGGAGGAGCGCGAGGACTACACGGCTTTCATGTCGCAGTTCTTCGGCAAAGAGAATATCTACCGCATGGGTCTGCGCCGTTACGGCGCGGTGGAAGTGAGTCTCTGAGGAGAGTGCACAAAAAATTCACCGAAGCTTGTACAAAATGACGGGTAGTTAGAACTAAACACTTGGTTTCGCCGATAGAATCAAGGTGGCTTTCGAAGAAGAATAGGATTTTCTAGGAAAAGTATAGAAAATCCTATTTTTTTTTGTGCCTCGACTTGGTATTCTTGTCCCATCACTGAAATGCGAATACGCATACAGAAAGAGGAGGAGTCAGATATGAAGAAGGCAATTAGCATCATCGCAGCTGTGGCGATGGCGACCACGATGCTTGCGGCTTGCGGCGGCGGCGGCAAGACCGAGAGCAGCTCCGCAGCGGCAAGCGGCAGCGAGAGCGCAAGCGAGACCATGGCTGCGGGCGGCGAGACCGGAATGGTTGCAAACAAGGATAAGCCCTTGGTTTGGTACAACCGTCAGCCCTCGAACAGCTCCACGGGCGAGCTCGACAAAGAGGCACTTCACTTCAACGACAAGACCTACTATGTCGGCTTCGACGCAAACCAGGGTGCCGAGCTCCAGGGTGAGATGATTGTCGAGTACATCAAGAAGCACGCTGCCGAGATCGACAAGAACGGCGACGGCACGATCGGTTACGTCCTTGCTATCGGGGATATCGGCCACAACGACTCGATCGCTCGTACGAGAGGTGTCAGAAAGGCACTCGGCACGGCGGTTGAGAAGGACGGCGCAATCGATTCCACGCCGGCAGGCACGAACGTCGACGGAACGGCAACGGTTGTCAAGGACGGCGAGATCGAAGTTGACGGCAAGACCTACAAGGTCAGAGAGCTTGCTTCGCAGGAGATGAAGAACGCAGCGGGCGCAACCTGGGACGCTGCAACGGCAGGAAACGGCATCAGCACCTGGGCTTCTTCCTTCGGCGATCAGATTGACATTGTCGCATCGAACAACGACGGCATGGGCATGTCCATGTTCAACGCTTGGTCCAAGGAGAAGGGTGTTCCGACCTTCGGTTACGACGCAAACTCCGACGCTGTTGCTGCGATTCCGGAGGGCTACGGCGGCACCATCAGCCAGCATGCAGACGTTCAGGCTTACCTCACGCTCAGAGTGTTGAGAAACCTTCTCGACGGTGTGGATGTCGACACGGGCATCGGCACGGCGGATGAGGCAGGCAATGTCCTCACCGCGGCAGATTACAAGTATGTGCCGGAGGAGAGATCCTACTACGCACTGAACCTTGCGGTCACCGCAGACAACTATAAGGACTTCGCGGATGCAACCAAGGTCTATGCACCGGTCGCAAACAAGCTGGATGCAACGAAGCATGCAGAGAAGAAGGTCTGGCTGAACACCTACAACGCGGCGGATAACTTCCTTGGCTCTACCTACAAGCCCCTGCTGAAGAACTACGAGGCGCTGCTGAACCTGAAGGTCGATTACGTGGATGGCGACGGACAGACCGAGTCCAACATCACGAACCGCCTCGGCAACCCGAGCCAGTACGATGCATTCGCAATCAACATGGTGAAGACGGACAATGCAGCTTCCTACACCGCAATTCTGAACCAGTAAACGAAGCTTGTGTTTTGGGGGTATCGGGGGCACACCTGATACCCCTGTTCTAATTATTGGGAGAAGAACCATGTCAGATCAAAAAGAAGATATCATCTTATCCATACGAGGTATGTCGAAGTCCTTCGGCAGAAACCGCGTTCTGGATCACATTGAGCTCAATTTGAGACGGGGCTCCGTCATGGGGCTCATGGGAGAGAACGGCGCCGGAAAGTCCACCATGATGAAGTGCCTCTTCGGAAGCTATCAGAAGGACGAGGGCGAGATCATTCTCGACGGACACGAGGTCTCGTTTTCGGGGCCGAAAGACGCATTGGAAAACGGAATTGCCATGGTTCATCAGGAGCTGAATCAGTGCCTGGAGCGCTCGGTTGTGGACAATCTCTTCCTCGGGCGCTACCCCGTGAATTCCATGGGCATTGTGGATGAGGCGAGAATGAAGAAAGAGGCTGCGGAGCTCTTCCGAAGTCTCGGCATGACCGTGAACCTGACCCAGCCGATGCGCAACATGTCTGTCTCACAGCGGCAGATGTGCGAGATTGCAAAGGCAATTTCTTACAATTCCAAGATTATCGTGCTGGATGAGCCGACCTCCTCGCTCACCGAGCCCGAGGTCAGAAAGTTGTTCGCGATGATGCGGAAACTCCGGGATCAGGGCATCTCCCTCATTTACATCTCGCACAAGATGGATGAGATTTTTGAGATTTGCGACCAGGTCTCGGTGCTCCGAGACGGCAAGCTGGTCATGACGAAGGACACGAAGGACACCGACTTAAACGAGCTGATCGCAGCCATGGTCGGACGCTCGCTCGAGAATCGTTTCCCGCCGGTCGACAATACGCCGGGCAAGGACATCCTCTCGATTCAGCACCTCTCGACCAAGTTCGAGCCGCACATTCAGGACGTGAGCTTTAATGTCCGCGAGGGCGAGATCTTCGGTCTCTACGGCCTGGTCGGTGCGGGCAGAACGGAGCTCCTCGAGACCATTTTCGGCATACGCACCCGCGCTGCGGGCCGCGTCTATTACGGCGGAGAGCTCATGAACTTCAACTCGGCGAAGGAGGCCATGGAGCACGGCTTCGCGCTGATCACCGAGGAGAGAAAGGCCAACGGTCTCTTCCTCAAGGGAGACCTCACCTTTAACACGACCATTGCGAACCTGAAGCACTATAAGAACGGTCCGGCGCTCTCCGAGCAGAGGATGACAAAGGCGACCACGAAGCAGTTAAAGACCATGCGCACCAAGTGCATGGGCCCCGAGGATTTGATTTCGAGTCTCTCGGGCGGAAACCAGCAGAAGGTCATCTTCGGCAAGTGGCTCGAGCGAGAGCCGCGCGTCTTCATGATGGACGAGCCGACCCGCGGCATCGACGTCGGCGCGAAATATGAGATCTACGACCTCATCATCCGCATGGCGAAGGAGGGCAAGACCATCATCGTGGTTTCCTCCGAGATGCCGGAGATTCTGGGAATCACGAACCGCATCGGTGTGATGTCGAACGGCTATCTGTCCGGCATTGTCGAGACCAAAGAGACCAATCAGGAAGAACTGTTGCGTCTCAGCGCAAAGTACCTGTAAAGTGAGGAGAGAGTTATGAGTCAGTTAGGAAATGAGAAGGACGCTGCGATGCGCGCCGAGGAAGAGGCAAAGCTCCTCGAGCCGATTCGCGCACATGTCGGAGAGATACAGGCTAAGATCGACGCGCTCCGGAAGGACGGCAGCGATCAGGTACAGAAGCTGAAGAATCGCATTCAGCTCTTAAAAGAAGACAAGCACATCCAAAAGGACAAGAAGGATGCGCTGATCGCCGAGGCAGCTGCGGCGCTCACGGCGGCACAGGCGATTGAGAGTAAGAACCAGGCCGAGGTCTCGGGGCTCGTTGCCGAGGCAGAGAGTTACTTAAAAGAGCACTATGAGAAGGATTATCTGGGCCCGGTCACCGAAAACTGCAAGAGAGACAAAGAAAACGCAAAGGCACGCTATCAGGCGCGCGTCGCAGAGCTCGGCAAGGAGCATGAGAAAGAGCTTGCCCGTCTCCGCGCAGAGGGCGGTGCGGATTTGCAGCAGGAGCTGAAGGACGAGAACTACGTCTACAAGAATAAGCTCTTCGATGCAAAGATTAACTACGAGCAGGAACTGCAGGCAATCAAGGACAGAAGACACGAGGCCTTCGCCGAGCAGTATCACATGATCGATTTGCTCCGAATGTCCCGCTTCACCTTCGGACAGGCGCAGGCACAGCGCATCGAGAACTATAAGTACACCTTTAACCAGCGCCAGTTCCTCTTGAAGAACGGTCTCTATATTGTCATCGTGATGATCTTCATTGCGCTGAGCATTGTGACGCCGATTGTGAAGAACACCCAGCTCTTTACCTACAACAATGTCCTGAACATTCTGCAGCAGGCGTCTCCGCGCATGTTCCTTGCGCTCGGCGTTGCGGGTCTGATTCTCCTGACCGGTACCGACCTCTCGATCGGAAGAATGACCGGTATGGGCATGGTCGCCGCGACCATCATCATGCACAAGGGTGTCAATACCGGTGCGGTCTTCGGCAAGATTTTTGACTTTACCTCCCTGCCCTATGTGGGAAGAGCGGTGCTTGCGCTTCTTACCTGCATTGTGCTCGCAACCTGCTTTACTTCGATTGCCGGCTTCTTCACGGCGCGCTTTAAGATGCACCCCTTCATTTCGACCATGTCGAACATGCTGATTATCTTCGGTCTCGTGACCTATGCGACCAAGGGTGTGTCCTTCGGTGCCATTGAGCCGGGCATCGCTTCGATGATTGTTCCGAAGGTGAACGGCTTCCCGCTCATCATTGTCTGGGCCCTCGCGGCGATCTTGATTGTCTGGTTCATCTGGAACAAGACCCGTTTCGGAAAGAATCTCTACGCGGTCGGCGGCAACCCGGAGGCGGCTTCGGTCTCGGGTATCTCGGTCTTCGCGGTCACGATGGGCGCCTTCATGATGGCAGGTGTGCTCTACGGCTTCGGCGCATGGCTTGAGTGCGCACGCATGGTGGGTTCCGGTTCGGCGGCTTACGGCCAGGGCTGGGACATGGACGCAATCGCGGCCTGCGTGGTCGGCGGCGTTTCCTTCACCGGCGGTATCGGTAAGATTTCCGGCGTTGTGGTCGGCGTGCTGATTTTCACGGCACTCACCTATTCGCTGACCATACTCGGTATCGATACCAACCTCCAGTTCGTCTTTGAGGGTATCATCATCCTGACGGCTGTCACCCTGGACTGCTTAAAGTACGTTCAGAAGAAGTAAAGTTTCGCAAAAGGCGCAAAGAGCCCGCATATGTTATACTGAAACCGCAGCGAAAGCTGCGGTTTTTTGAATGGGAGGAAAGACCATGCTCTATTCCTGCATGTTGGTGGACGATGAGGAAGATGTAATCAGTGCAATACGGCAAACCATAGACTGGGAGAGTCTGGGCTTCTCCGTGCCGCGTGAGGCGCACAACGGGCTTGAAGCCCTCGAGTTTGCGGAGGAGACCGCGCCGGATGTGGTTTTGACCGATATCAAGATGCCCTATATGGACGGGCTTGAACTTGCGCACAAATTAAAGGAACTCTACCCGAATATACGCATTATCGTCTTTTCGGGCTTTGATGAATTTGAATACGCCCGCGAGGCCCTGCGCCTTGAGGCGGAGGAGTATATGTTAAAACCGGTGCACGCAGCGGAGCTCTCGAAGCTCTTCCTCCGGATACGGGAGAGTCTGGATGCGGAGCGGGCAGAGCGACAGAACCGGGAACAGCTGCAGGCCTATTACGAGAAGAGTCTGCCGCGGCTGCAGGAGAGTTTTTTTGTGTCTCTTCTGGACGGCAAGATTCCGGAGGAGGAGATTGCGCGGCAGGCCGAGGACTATCAGCTGGAACTCGGCGCTTCTCCCTGTGCGGCGGCTGTTATCCACACGGGGAGCGCCGGGCTTCCGGACGGGGTCAGTGCCGTGATGATTGCTGCTTCGGTGCGGCGGCTTGCGGAGGAGAGCCTGGGACAGCGCTTTCACGCACGCTTTTTCGGCTACCTCGGCAATACAGTCATGCTCGCGGAACTCGGGGAGACGGAACAGCTTCGCTTTCTCACCGATGCCTGCGACCGCTTTTGCCGGCTCGCGGCGGCAAAGCTCGGTGCGACGGTCACCATAGGGGTGGGAAAGGTCTGTGCGGCCTTTCATGAACTCAGAGACTCCTACACCGGTGCCCGCAATGCGCTCTCTTACCGCATGATATACGGGACAGGTAAGGCAATCAGCATTTCGGAGATTGCGCCGCAGGAGAAGAACGGCACCGATCTCTCGGAGCGGGAGTCCATGCAGGACATCTTTCGGAAGATGCGCATGGAAAAGGAGGAAGAACTCAGTGCTGCGATTGCGCGCTACATTGCGGAGAACGCGGCGGCACAGGCCTCGGTGCAGGAGTACCGCTTTTTTGTGATGGAGACCGCCGGAGAACTGTATCGCTTCGCAAAGGACAATGCGCTGAGCGCCGAAGAGATTTTCGGCGACAACGACGCGATGTACCGCATTTTACAGCAGTTGGAACCCGGCGAACTGACGCGCTGGATGGATGAGGTCTGCCGCAAAATGCGGGAGATGATACAGCATAAGCGGGCGGACAGCGCGAGGTCCTTTGCGGCGCGGGCAATCGATTATGTCAACGAGCACTACGCCGAGGGCGAACTCACCGTGGATGCGATGTGCTCGCATTTAAACGTGAGTGCCGCCTATTTTTCGACCATTTTTAAGCGCGAAACCGGAAAGACCTTTGTGCAATACCTGACCGACCTCCGCATGGAGAAGGCGGTCGAGCTGCTGCTCTCGACGAGCGAGAAGACCTATATGATTGCGCGAAAAGTAGGTTATGCGGACCCGAACTATTTCAGCTATGTCTTTAAAAAGCAGTTCGGCATGTCGCCGAGCAAGTATAAGGACAGCCGGGGGAGCGAGGCATGAGGGTACCGGACTTTTTTGGAATACCGCGCTCCATCCGCTTTATTATCGTGGTCTCCTTTACGGCGGTCTCGGTGAGCATCACGGCCTTGCTCGGCGTGGGGCTGTACCGCATCTTTGCGCGGCACACGGAGCAGCTACTCACCGAGAGCAGCGCCCAGCTTTTGCACCGGGTGTCGGAAAATCTGGGCGATTACCTCAGGAACATGCGATCCCTCTCGGACGCAGTTTACTATGCCTCGATTAAGAGTAAGGACTTTGCGAAGGAAAACACGAACCGGGAGATGGAGCTGCTCTACGAGGCGAATCGAGACGATCTGATTTCCCTTGCGCTCTACCGTCGGGACGGGACCTTGCTCGGTGCGGCGCCGGTTGCGGTGGAGAAGCAGGATACGGATGTGCGGCAGCAGAGCTGGTTTCGGAGTGCGGCGGCCAAGGTGGAGAATTTGCATTTCTCGACCCCGCATGTACAGGACCTCTTTGACGACCCGAGTTATCGCTACCACTGGGTCATTTCGCTGAGCCGTGCGGTGGAACTAAACGAAGGCGGTCAGAGCAGTGAGGGTATACTGCTGGTCGATATGAACTATAAGAGCGTCGCGGACATGCTGGACGATGTAAACCAGGACAGCGCGGGACGCTATGTCTATCTCTGTGACAGCCGCGGTGAATTGATTTACCACCCGCGGCGCATGCAGATTGACGCGGGACTGGTCGCGGAGAACAGCGTTGTTGCGGCGAACTATGCGGACGGCGCACACAGCGAAATTTTTCAGGGCGAGCGGCGCGAGGTTGTTGTGGAGACTGTAAGCTACACCGGCTGGAAGCTGGTGGGGGTGATTCCCGGGACCTATTTTGCGCTCGGTCTTCTCAATGTGCGGCAGCTTGCGCTCGGGCTTGTGCTCTTTACGGCGGCGGCGCTGGCGCTTGTCAACCGACTGGCGGCCACGCAGGTCTCAAAGCCCCTGGTGCTGCTCAACGAGTCCATACGGAAACTGGAGCTCGGGCAGGAGACCCAGGTCTACATCGGCGGCAGCGCCGAGGTGCGCCATCTCGGACGCACCCTGCGTTCCTATGTGAAGGAGATTCAGCTCCTCATGCGGGACATAGTGCGCGAACAGGAGGAGAAGCGAAAGAGCGAGCTCGACGCGCTGCAGTCCCAGATTAACCCGCACTTTCTCTATAACACCCTGGACTCCGTGGTTTGGATGATCGAAGGAAAGCGCCACGAAGATGCCGTGCTCATGATTACCCGGCTCGCGAGCCTCTTCCGCATCAGTCTGAGCGGCGGAAAGACCGTTATCTCGATGGAGGCGGAACTGCAGCACGCGGAGAACTATATGAACATCCAGAAGGTGCGCTTTAAGAACAGCTTTCGGATGCGCTACGAAATCGATCCGGCGGTGCGGAACTACTGCACGGTCAAACTGATACTCCAGCCTATACTGGAGAACGCCATTTACTACGGCGTGAAGGGCATGGAGGATGAGGGAGAGATTTTGCTCCGCGCGGAGTTAACGGACGGAGAACTGGTGCTCACCGTTCGGGACAACGGCTACGGCATTCCGGCGGAGGAAGTGCTTCTGCTCTTAAAAGAGGGAGAACATCGCCCGAGTCGCGGTTCCGGCGTGGGGCTTTTGAATGTACAGCGGCGCATTCAGCTGCGCTTCGGTGCGCAATACGGTCTCCGCATCGAGAGCGAGCCGGATGAGGGAACCGAAGTGCGTATATGCCTGCCGGCCATTCCCTACAACGAAGAAAACAGACAGCGGCTTGAGGAGGGACGATGAAGCGGCAGACAGTGGTTTGGATTGCGGCAGCCGCGGCGGCGTTCGCCGTGCTGCTCCCGCTCTTTTTGGTGCGCACGCGCTATGCTTCGGAGCAGGCGGGGAGAAGAGCGCGCATTGCGGTGCTCACGCGCCGCGAGGCGGATGTCGGCACCTCGGTGCTCTTTGCGGGAATGGAAAAGGCGGCGGAGGACGGCAAACTGGTGCTGAATTATGTGATGGTGCCGGAGGATGCCGACGCGGAAGCAGAGCTGAAACTCGCGCGACAGGAGATTGAGGACGGCGCGCAGGCGCTGATCATAGAGCCGGTCGCTTCCGAAGGCAGCGGCAAAATGGCGGAGGAACTGTCTCAGCGCGCCGTTGTCGTATTGCTCGGCGAGCGCGCCGACACGGAGGCCGCGGGGCGTTTCGGCTCTGTCAGCGCCGATAACTATGCAATCGGCGTGGCGCTCGGGAGAGAAATTCGGAAAGGTGCGGCAGAGACAGGGGGCAGTGTGGCCCTGCTTCCTGCCGCGGGTTCTCGGGGCTCGGTGGAACAGAGACGACGGGGCGTTTTGGAAGCGCTGCGCGGAAGCGGCATTTCGCTGAGTGAGGAAGCGGAAGGCGCCTCGATTGTCGCGGGGCTTGAGGACAGTGCGCTCACGGAGGCCCTTTCGTATGCGCTCACGGCAAAGGAACGGCCCCTGGTCTACGGCGTCGGGAACTCAAACCGTAATCTCTACGGTTTGGACCGCGGCGACATTCGCGCGATGATAGTCATCAATGAGTTCAACATGGGGTATCTTGCGGTCGCGGAGGCAAAGAAAAAACTCTCGAGCAGGCTCCGGGAAATGGAGCAGCTGAGAGTCGGCGATACCCTGGTATCAAGAGACAATATGTACAGTGCAGAAAATCAGAAATTACTCTTTCCGCTGGTGCGGTGAAAGCGAGGCAAGATGCGGAATCGAATGCGGCTCCTCATACTCTTCCTCATGGCGCTCCTCTGTTTTACGGGTTGCCGGGACCGGAAGACGGAGGGCAAAAAGAAGGTGCGAATCGGCGTGAGTGTCTACGACGGCTACGACACCTTTATCTCGGAACTCACGACTGCGTTTCGCGAAGAGGCGGCCAGAGAGGCGCGCAGTGTGCAGATTGAACTCAGCGATGCGGGGCGCAGTCAAGAAGTGCAGGATAAGGCTGTGCGGCAGATGCTCGACAACGGCTGCGACATCATCTGCGTGAATTTGGTCGACCGGACGGCGCCCGGAAAAATTATCGACATGGCAAAGAAAAAGAACGTGCCGATTATCTTCTTTAATCGCGAGCTGGTCGAAGAGGATTTGGAGCGCTGGGACAAACTCTACTATGTCGGCGCCGATGCCAAGGAGTCCGGCGTATTGCAGGGTGAACTCGCGGCAGCCTACCTAAAGGCACATCCGGAGGCGGACCGGAATCAAGACGGCGTGATTCAGTATGTGGTACTGGAAGGAGAGGCCGGGCACCAGGACGCCATCCTAAGGACCGAGTATGCGGCCTCCACCCTGAAAGAGCAGGGCATTGCGCTCGAAAAACTGGGCTATGCGCTTGCAAACTGGAACCGCTCCCAGGCGCAGACCCAGGTACAGCAGCTGCTGCAGAGCTACGGGGCCCAAATTGAACTGATACTCGCAAACAACGATGACATGGCGCTCGGCGCCCTGGATGCTTACCGGGCGAGCAACATCCCCCTGCCGCCGATCTTCGGAATCGACGGAACCGAACCCGGGCTCGCGGCGGTGCGCGATCAGAGTCTCACGGGAACCGTCAAGAACAACGGAATCGGTCAGGCTGAGGCCATGCTCTCTCTGGCGCTTTCCCTCGCCGCGGGAGAAAAATCCGCTTACACGCTTGACCGAGGCAAGTATATTCGGATACCCTACGAGGCGGTAAGCGCGGACAAGGACTCTTCCATGACCGTGCGTAGCACGGAGCTTTCGCGCTGAAGAGAAAAGCGAGCGGGGAGTTCCGTCATGATTTGATGCAGTTCCTCGTGGAGGCGCCGCACAATCATCTCCTCCGGCACAGGGACCAGACCGAAGACACGGCTCCGGTAGGCGGGATCGCGGAGGCAGCTTCGAAAGAGGGTGTCCGCAAAGTCTCGCCACTCGGCGCAAAGCAGCGCCGGAAAACGGGGACTCTCGCTGATCGGTTCAATTAAAAAATCAGGAAGAAGAAGGGCTGCGAAGGCGCGCAGCACTTCTTTTTTTTGTTTGCCGCGCGAAAGAAAACCGCTGTCTCTGGCATAGGTTACGCGGAGGTCCATGAAGGCCGTGAGAAAGCGGTCGGAAACCGTTTGCCGTCGCTCGGGGCGTTCGCCGAAGCGAGCGCTGAGAAGGCGGGACAGCAGGTCGAGCGTCTCGCGTTCCTCGGCACCGAGTTCGGCCGCCGACGCGCGCTTGGCCAAAAAGAGAGAGCGTTCCCGCGCCGTGGGCAGCGCATAGTAGCTTTTCACCAAGTCATTCATACAAGATTATCCTCCCGCATATGCTGCTAAGAGCGTAGCAAAAAAGCGTGAAATAGGCAAAGAAAAAGGCTGTAAGAACCCATGGAGGAAGGTTCTTACAGCCGTTCGGGGAAAAAATTACTTATTCTCGCCGAAGTATCTGTTCAGCAGGCCAAGGAAAGCTCTGCCGTGTCTCGCCTCGTCGCGTGCCATCTCGTGGACGCTGTCGTGAATCGCATCGAGGTTCTGCTTCTTTGCCATCGTCGCAAGATCGACCTTGCCCTGGGTCGCGCCGAACTCTGCTGCGACTCTCATCTCAAGGTTCTTCTTCGTGGAGGAGGTGACAACCTCACCGAGCATCTCTGCGAAGCGTGCTGCGTGATCCGCCTCTTCAAGAGCCGCTCTTCTCCAGTACTCACCGATCTCCGGATAGCCCTCGCGGAAAGCCACGCGGCTCATAGCGAGATACATACCGACCTCGGAGCACTCTCCCTCGAAGTTCGCGCGAAGGCCTGCCTTGATCTCCTCATCGACATCCTTTGCGATGCCGACCTGGTGCTCTGCAGCCCAGACCATGTTGCCGTCTTCCTTCACTTCCTCGAACTTGCTCGCGGGAGCCTTGCACTGAGGACAGGCCTCCGGCGGATTCTGACCCTCAAAAATATAACCGCAAACCGTACATCTCCACTGCTTCATAATCGTACTCTCCTTTACTATGTGTTTTTTGTTTCATTGCCTGACATTTTCAAAAAGCATCTCTTCCGCCGAAGCGGAAGAGACGGCGCGTCCTCAGAGAGGCGCGGCTACCTGTTCCCGGGAGACCGTCCCCTTTGCAGCCGCCTGACAGCTGCTGCAAATACCGTAAAACACGAGGGCGTGGCACTCAACAGATCCGATTCCCGTCTCTGCCGCGAGCGCATTCAGCTGGTGATCGGTCTCCAAGGGGAGATCGACCACACCGCCGCAGTGCTTGCAGACAAAGTGACAGTGGTCGGAGGTGTCATAGTCGTAATGCTCTGTGCCGCCTTCGCAGTGAATCTTTCGAATCTGCCCCAGTTCTGCAAGCAGGTTCAGATTGCGGTAGACGGTGCCGAGGCTGATGCGGGGGTACTCCTCGCGGAGATCCCGATAAATCATATCCGCCGTCGGGTGATCCAGACGGGAGGACAGATTCTTCAGGATGGCATCCCGCTGTCGACTGTGCTTCCGTATTTTCATAGATGCCTCCAACAATAATAGGAACTGTTATTAGTATACTCGTTTTGTATGCAATGTCAAGAGGAAATTAAGACAAATATAATCAGACCTTTCGGAGCGATGAATAATGTGCTATACTCATTGCAAATAACGGCCTTTTGGCTGGATTCGGGGGAGGTAACAAAGTGGCAGAAGAGAGCATGAAGGATTTCGAGCAGGAAATCAACGAGTCGTTTAAGACCGCAAAGAAGGTTGAGAACGAGGACGGCGGCAAGTGGGAGCGCCTTCAGAGCCTTGTGGAGAGCAAGGAGCAGTTCAACGTTAAGATCATCGAGGTGGTGAAGGGCGGCTGCATCGCGTATCTTGAGGACACGCGCGCATTCATTCCGGCAAGCCAGCTTTCCTCGAGCTATGTTGAGAAGCTCGAGGATTTCCAGAACAAGCACATCGACGTGATTGTGATCACGGCGGATGCGGAGAAGAAGCGCCTGGTTCTTTCTCACCGCGCAATCGAGCAGGAGGAGAAGGAAAAGGAGAAGGCTGCGCGCCTCGCCGAGCTCAAGGTCGGCGACGTGGTGGACGGCAAGGTCGAGTCCCTGAAGGACTACGGCGCATTCATCGATCTGAACGGCGCAACGGGCCTTTTGCACGTTTCGCAGATTTCGAGAAAGAGAGTCAAGACGCCGGCGGATGTCCTCAAGGAGGGCCAGGAGGTCAAGGTCAAGATCATCAAGATCGGCGACGGCAAGATTTCTCTTTCCATGCGCGCACTCGAGGAGCCGGACGATCACTTCACCGGCAGAAACAACACCTTGGAGGAGACCGGAGGCTTTAAGTACGAGGAGAAGACTCGTGCTACGACGAACCTCGGTGATCTTCTGAAGAACATCAAGCTTTAAGTCATAGTATCCTATTTCGAAATGAGAAACCGTCAGCTTATGCTGTCGGTTTTTCATATCATAAACAAAGAAGCGGAAAGGAGCACGAAATGGCAGACAAGGAACTGAGCAAGGGCAAGCAGTTGGAGAAGGAACTTTGCTGGGAGTATCCGAACATCGCAAAGAAGGCGCCGGAGCAGAGGGAGAAGGCGTACGAATTTGCAAAGGGCTATATGGAGTTTCTCGGGTCTTGTAAGACAGAGCGCGAATGTGTGAAGTTCGCGGAGAAAATGTTCTTAGAGGCCGGCTATGAGCGTTTCGATTCCAAGAAGAAATATAAGGCGGGAGACAAGGTCTTCTCGACCAACCGCGGCAAGGCAATGGCAATCACGGTGTTCGGCACCAGATCTTTGGCGGACGGCGTGCGCATCAACGGCGCGCACATCGACTCCCCGCGCATCGACCTGAGACCGAATCCGCTCTATGAGTCGAATGACATTGCACTCTTTAAGACCCACTACTACGGCGGCATCAAGAAGTACCAGTGGGGCAGCATGCCGCTCGCAATGCACGGCGTTGTCGTGAAGAAAGACGGCACCACGGTCGAGATTACGATCGGTGAGGACCCGAGCGATCCGGTGCTTTACATCACCGATCTCCTGATTCACCTCTCAAAGCAGCAGATGCAGAGACCGCTCTCCGAGGGTCTTCGCGGCGAGGAGCTGAACATAGTGCTCGGCACGACGCCCTACCCGGACGAGGATGTGAAGGAGCCGTTCCGCCTGGAAGTGCTCCGCTATCTGAATGAGAAGTACGGCATTACCGAGCGCGATTTCGCGAGAGCGGAGATTGAGTTTGTGCCGGCTGCGAAGCCGCGCGACATCGGCCTTGACCGCTCGCTGGTCGGCGGCTACGGCCAGGACGACAGAGTCTGCGCGTATGCGGCGCTCATGGCGCAGCTTGCGACCGAGAATCCGGAGTACACAACGGTCACGATACTCACCGACAAGGAAGAAATCGGATCGAACGGCAACACCGGCTCCGAGTCGAACTTCCTCTATGATTACATCGGCTACCTCGCACAGGCGGAGGGTGTGGATCTCAAGGATGTGCTCGCGCATTCGGCTTGCCTCTCGGCGGATGTGAACGGCGCTTACGACCCGACCTTTGCGGATGCGTTCGAGGCGAAGAACTCGAGCTACTTAAATCGCGGCGTGGTGCTCACGAAGTACACCGGTTCCGGCGGTAAGTTCGGCGCAAGCGATGCGAGCGCGGAATTCATGGCAAAAGTGATTGATATCATGGATGCGAACGGGGTATACTGGCAAATCGGAGAGCTCGGTAAGCTGGACCTCGGCGGCGGCGGCACAATCGCGGGCGATGTGGCGCGCCTCAATGTCGATGTCGTGGACCTCGGTGTCGCGGTGCTCTCGATGCACTCGCCCTTTGAGGTGACGAGCAAGTTGGATATTTACAATATGTACCTCGCATTCAAGGCGTTCTATCCGGAAGTCTAAGCGCCGCCCCGCGGGGGAAGAATCAGAAAAAGGAGTTATGAGAATGAGATTTTCACCGAAAAAGCTGCTGCTGATGACCGGCCTTGCAGCGATGGCACTTTCCTTCGCCGCTTGCGGCAAGAAGGAGGCAAAGACTGCGAGCGATGCGAGCAAGAGCACGGTAGCGGAATCTGCGGATTCCAATCTTCCGAAGGAGCCGAAGAGCTACGGAAGCGTAAAACTCGGCAAGTACGAGGGAGTCGAGATCACGACCCATGAAGTCAGCGTGAGCGACGAAGAGGTCGAGAGCTACATTCAGAACATGCTCGAGAACAGCCAGAATCTCACCGAGGTGGATCGTCCGGCGGCGGAAGGAGATGTTCTCAACATCGACTACGAGGGCAAGAAGGACGGCGTTGCGTTTGACGGCGGCACGGCACAAGGCCAGAATCTGGAGCTCGGCAGCCACAGCTTTATCGACGGCTTTGAAGAGGGCCTGATCGGCGCGACGAAGGGCGAGAAGAGAACCTTAAACCTCACCTTCCCGGCGGACTATCACGCAGCGGAACTCGCGGGCCAGTCGGTCACCTTCGATGTCACGGTGAACTCGGTTCAGGAGAAGACGCAGCCCGAATTGACGGATGAGTGGGTTGCAAAGACCACGAACAACGCACAGACGACGGTCGATGCATACCGTGCGGAAATCAAGAGCCAGCTGCTTGCGCAGAAGGAGAAGAACGAGCGCAACCAGGAGCTCACCGCAGGTCTGGATGCCGTCATGAACAGCTCGACTTTCGAAGTCAACGATGAGGCGAAGGCTTATGAGGCGGCGGTACAGAAGGAGCGCATGAACAAGCAGCTCTCGCAGTACGGTCTCACGCTTGAGAGCTACCTGCAGATGACTTCGATGACGCAGGAGAGCTACGACCAGCAGATGCTTGAGGCGGGCGAGAATGTCGCGAAGGTCAAGCTCATGGTCGATGAGATTGCGAAGAAGGAAAAGCTCAAGTTAGACGACGCGGCTTACAAGGCGCTTGAGGACAGCTACGGCTATTCGAAGGATATGCTGGTCTCGATTCTCGGTCAGGAGCAGGTGGATCTGCAGGCAAGAGAACTCCAGGTCGCAAACTTCATCCTCGACAAGGCAAACAAGGTGCAGGCGAGCGAGACCGAGACGAGCGCGTCGGCAGAGGCCGGTGCCGAGACTGCGGCAGCGGAATCCGGTGCGGAGAGCGCAGCGGCAGAGGCAGGTGCGGAGAGCGGCGCAGCCGAGGAAAGCACCGCACAGCCGTAAGCGATTGCATGAATCAAAAATTATTTTTCTTCGATGTCGACGGCACTTTGGTCGATGACAAGAGCAAGGAGATCCCGCAGAGCGCGGTGACCGCAATTCGGTCGCTGCGCGAGGCGGGACATCTTGTATATTTGAATTCCGGGCGGACGCTCTGTCTCCTTGAGTACGAGATGGAGCGTTTCGGCATTTCCTGCGCCGTTTGCGGCTGCGGGACCGAGATCATTGCGGACGGCAATGTGCTTCTGGAACAGCGCATCCCCCATGAACGCGGCGTGGAACTCCGTGAACTGCTGCGGGAACTTAAACTGGATGCAATTCTGGAGGCGCAGGAGGCAATTTATTTCTCCGACCGTCCGTTTGAAAATGAGGCGCTCATGGAAAAGCTGCTCAAGTATGTGAGCGGTTTTGCGGAGACAGAGGTCAATGCACTCGAGGACAGGTCCTTTCTGTTTGAAAAGTTCTGCGTACAGACGACGCCGGGCGGCAAACGGGATCCCCGCATCGAGACACTGATCCGTGCGACACCGGACTTTGAGGGCATAGCGCGCGGCAGAGGCTTCTATGAGTTTGTGCCGAAGGGCTATACCAAGGGAAAAGCCGTGAATCTTCTGATGGAGCGCTTTTCGATTGCGCCGGAGGATTGCTATGTGTTCGGCGACAGTGTGAATGATCTCACGATGTTTCAGAGTAAGGCCGCGCATCGCATTGCGATGGGCGAACACGACAGAGAATTGGAAGCGTACGCGAGTTATATTACGGACAACGTCGGTGCAGACGGCGTTGCCAAGGCACTCCGTGCACTTCAGGTATTGGAGAGGTAATCTATGCTGCTTCGCGATATCATTGCGGATGTCCGCGCAACCCAAGAGAGAGACCCGGCCGCGCGCAGTTTTTTTGAGGTACTGTTTCTGTACCAGGGCGTGCATGCGCTGATTGCATACCGCATTGCGCATTGGTTCTGGAAGCGCAAGCACTATTTCATTGCGCGCTTCATCTCCCAGCTGTCGCGTTTTATGACGCTGATTGAAATTCATCCGGGGGCTAAGCTCGGCAAGGGCATCCTGATAGACCACGGAACCGGCGTTGTGATCGGCGAGACGGCGGAGGTCGGCGATAACTGCACCATATACCAGGGCGTTACCCTGGGCGGTGTGGGAACCAAGAAGGGCAAGCGCCACCCGACCATAGGAAACAATGTGACCATAGGCGCGGGCGCAAAGATACTGGGCTCCTTTGAGGTGGGCGATAACTGCAAGATCGCGGCGAACGCCGTGCTTTTAAAGCCCTTGCAGGCGGATTCCACGGCGGCCGGTATTCCGGCCCGCCCGGTGCGCGTTGGCGGAAAGTCGGTGAAAAAGACCGCGCATGCCTACAGCGCGGATCTCGGAGAATTGCAGGAGAAGGTCGAGACTCTGCAACAGCAGGTCGACGAACTGCAGCGGGAACTGGCGGAGAACAAGGATGAGAGCGAAAAGCGAGGTGCCTGAGGGCGCAGGGAGCGCTGCGGAGGGGGAGGAGACAGCTTATGTCTACCTCCTCCTTTGCGGTGACGGGAGTTATTACTGCGGTTATACCGTGGATATGGAGCGCCGCCTGGCCGCTCACAGAAGCGGAAAAGGCGCGAAGTATACGCGGGCGCGAGGCCCGCTGCGTCTGGTGTATCTGGAGCGACTTGCGAGCAGGGGAGAGGCCCTGCGGCGGGAGGCGGCCATTAAGAAGCTGAGTCGTGCCGCCAAGGAAGCGCTGCTGACAGAGCCTTGTAATCTCGTTAAGGGAGGAGAAGATGGAAATCATCTATGAAGATGCCGAAGTGCTGGTCGCGGTAAAGCCCGCCGGTGTGGAGAGCGAAGAGGCGCGCGGCTTGGCGCCCGATATGGTGAATCTGGTGCGAAAGCATCTTGCGGGGACTGAAAAGGGCATGCCCTATGTGGGGCTCATACGCCGCCTCGATAAGCCTGTCGCAGGGCTCATGCTCTTCGGGAAGACCCCCGCTGCGGCCGCGGCGCTCTCGAAAGAGCTGCAGGCACAAAAGACGGAGAAGCGCTACCGCGCGCTGATACTCGGTAAGCCGGCGGAAAAGAGCGGAAGCTTTACGGACTGGATTTTGCAGGACAAGAAGGAAAATATAAGTCGCGTCGTGCCGAAGGGAAGCGCGGGCGCCAAGGAAGCAAGACTTAACTACCGCGTGCTCCGCAGCAAGTTTATCGGAGGGAAGCAGGTCACGGAGGTGGAGGCGGAACTTCTGACCGGGCGGCGTCACCAGATACGCCTGCAGTTTGCCGCGCGCAATTTGCCGATACTCGGAGATTTGAAGTACGGCGTGAGCTTCCCGGAGCAGGAGAGTCTCTTTTCCTACGGCGGGCTCTGCCTTGCGGCGACCACGCTTGGCTTTACACATCCAAAGACCCGGAAAAGACTTTGCTTTCACTGGGAACCGGCGTTCAAATTAGCCCCTTGAAAAAGCCCCCTTCTTTGAGTATTATGATGGTATAAAGTTAAATAAGAAAAACATAAGTGTCGCAAGCGCAGTGAAACCCTCCCGCAGTGCGGGATTGACGATAGAGTATGGCAGGAGGAAGCATATGCACAGAAGAGAAAAAGATGGTTTACGGAGATTCCTTCTGGAGTTAAAGGAAGAGCGACTTGCGGTTGCGGAAGCGGCACACAACGGTGCGATGTGCGATATCGGACACATCAAAGAGCTGCGCGAGGTCTTAAAGCAGATTAAGGATGTCGGCGAGCACAAGTTTGAGGAATGCCCGGAGTCGGAACGCTATCTCAATGCGGCGGATCACACCGAAGAGGAACTCGCGGTCATGGAGGACTCGGTGGACCTGCTCGACGAGGCGAGTCATCTCGCGGCAGCGGGACAGGGAAACGAAAATCTTTTTGAAATCAATGAGCTTCTCATGGAGGTCACGGAGAACCTCTGGGGCCTGCTCTAAACTTTGGTTTTTCTTGACAATCAAGGACACTGCACTTATGATATTCCCGTAAGAGGGAGTAGCCGGCAGTGCAGAGCACGGCGACCGGAGGCGACATACCCGACGCGAGAGCGTCCGAATCCGGCTAGGCAAAGACCGATGGCAAGACTCTTACCACAGAACAAAGCTGTGGTAAGAGTCTTTTTTTATTGGCTCTGCGGCACAGCGAGAACAGGAAAAGGAGAAGAAAAGATGGATTTTTTACTGGAAGGCATTCGGGCTGTCACCTGGCAGCAGGGCGTCATGTATGCGGTCGGCATCATCCTCATCTGGCTTGCGATCAACAAGGAGTATGAGCCCTCGCTCTTATTGCCCATGGGCTTCGGCGCAATTATGGTAAACCTGCCGATGAGCGGCGTTTTGGATCAGCTTGTGCAGGGCAAGGTCCCCGCGGCGGGTATCATCGAATGGCTCTATAAGGTCGGCATTGAGTCCTCGGAGATGATGCCGCTCTTACTGTTCATCGGCATCGGCGCGATGATTGACTTCGGGCCGCTCTTAAGCCAGCCCTTCTATTTTCTCTTCGGTGCGGCAGCGCAGTTCGGCATTTTTGCGGTCATCTTTGCGGCAACGCTCCTCGGCTTTGATTTGAAGGATGCGGCTTCGATCGGCATCATCGGTGCGGCGGACGGCCCCACCTCGATTCTGGTCTCCCAGGTTCTGAACTCTTCGTACATCGGTCCGATTGCGGTTGCGGCTTACTCCTACATGGCGCTGGTTCCGATTATCCAGCCCTTTGCGATCAAGCTGGTCACCACGAAAAAAGAGCGTCAGATCCGCATGAGCTATAACGCGAAGGCAATTCCGAAGTCCACGCGCATTGCCTTCCCGATTGCGGTCACCATGATTGTCGGTTTCATCTCCCCGCAGTCGGTTGCTCTGGTCGGTTTTCTGATGTTCGGTAACCTGCTCCGCGAGTGCGGCGTGCTCAACACGCTCAGCCAGACCGCACAGGATCAGCTGGTCAATCTGATTACGCTGCTCCTCGGCATCACGATTTCCTTCAGCATGCAGGCGGAGCAGTTTGTGAACCTGCAGACACTCATGATACTCGGCCTTGGCCTTGTTGCCTTCGTCTTTGACACCATGGCGGGCGTGCTCTTCGCAAAGCTTGTCAATGTGGTGCTCGCAATCATGAAGAAGCCCCTCATCAACCCGATGATCGGCGGCTGCGGTATCTCGGCCTTCCCGATGTCCTCCCGTGTCGTGCAGAAGCTCGCGAACGAGGAGAGCAAGGGCAATATCATTCTGATGCAGGCAGCCGGCACCAATGTCGCGGGCCAGGTGGCTTCGGTCATCGCGGGCGGCCTCGTGATCAGCATTGTGTCCCGTTATCTCTAAAGAGAAGAGAGGAGAAAGAGATGAATACAGCGGAAATCGCACTCGAAATTATGGGCAAGGGCATGGGCGGTCTCTTTGTCGCGGCAACGGTCATGATGCTCGCGGTGGCCCTTTTGCAGCGCATCACGAAGCGCTGAACTTCGACTGAAAAGCTATCAACTCAAGTTATAGCACCGTATAAAAATTGTCTGCTGCCGGAACAATTGACAGCGCGCTGAGAATCCCCTATAATCCGAACATACCTACTGAGTTTGAGGGAAGAAACAGAGAAAAGAAGCCCTCGTTAAAAGAAAGAGAAAGCCCGAGTGGTTCGGGTTCACGGAGGAATAAAAATGAGCGAGCAGAGAAAATACCGGTTTGAGACCCTTCAGTTGCATGTCGGCCAGGAGAACCCGGATCCGGCAACCGATGCGAGAGCCGTCCCGATTTACCAGACGACCTCCTATGTGTTCCGCAATGCGCAGCATGCGGCGGACCGTTTCGGTCTGAGAGATGCCGGCAACATCTACGGCAGACTCACGAACTCCACCCAGGATGTGTTTGAGAAGAGAATCGCAGCGCTTGAGGGCGGTTCCGCGGCACTTGCGGTCGCATCCGGTGCGGCGGCAATCACCTACACCTTCCAGGCACTCGCACAGGCGGGCGATCACATTGTCGCACAGAAGACCATCTACGGCGGCACCTACAACCTGCTCGCGCACACGCTGAAGCAGTTCGGCGTCGAGACCACCTTTGTCGACGCACACAATCTTGCGGAGCTTGAGGGCGCAATTCGCCCGAACACCAAGGCGGTCTACATTGAGACCCTCGGCAACCCGAACTCCGATATCCCGGACATCGACGCGATTGCGGAAATCGCACACAAGCACGGCCTTCCGCTCGTTGCCGATAACACCTTCGGCACGCCCTATCTGATCCGTCCGTTTGAGCACGGCGCCGACATTGTGGTTCACTCCGCAACGAAGTTCATCGGCGGTCACGGCACCACGCTCGGCGGCATCATTGTGGACGGCGGCAGCTACGACTGGAAGAAGAGCGGCAAGTTCCCGAACATCGCGGATCCGAACCCGAGCTACCACGGCGCATCCTTTGCGGATGTCGCAGGCCCGGCGGCTTTCGTGACCTACATTCGCGCAATCCTGCTCCGCGATGAGGGCGGCGCAATCTCCCCGTTCAACGCTTTCCTGCTCCTGCAGGGCACCGAGACCCTGTCTCTCCGCGTGGAGCGCCATGTCGAGAACGCGCTGAAGGTCGTTGAGTTCCTGAAGAAGCACCCGCAGGTTGAGAAGGTGAACCACCCGTCCCTCGCAGATCACCCGGACCACGCGCTCTATCAGAAGTATTTCCCGAACGGCGGCTCGTCCATCTTCACCTTCAACATCAAGGGCGGACAGAAGGAGGCCTTTGCCTTCATCGATAACCTGAAGATCTTCTCCCTGCTCGCAAACGTCGCGGACGCAAAGAGCCTGGTGATTCACCCGGCGACCACGACCCACTCGCAGCTGAATGAGGCTGAGCTCGCAGATCAGGGCATTCAGCAGAACACGATTCGTCTCTCGATCGGTATCGAGAACATCGACGATATCCTCGCAGACCTCGAGGCAGGCTTTGCGGCGGCGAAGTAAAACAGATTTCGGATATATCCTCCTACCCCCTCAAAAGGGCGCCGGTAATCCCCGGCGCCCTTTTTTTGAATCTGAATCAGGCAATGCAGAGTGATAGGAGAAAAGAGTCGGTAGAAAGCCTCGCAACGCGAGCAGAATCAAGTCCGTCTTCCTGCAAGCGGCATGTCTGTGCCTCTGCTTCTTAGTTTTCTTCGGTGACATGAACCTTTGCCCACTCTCCGGTGGACGGATTCATGTACTCATGGTCTCCGATTTCAATCCAGCCTTCGGGGAGTGTCCCTTCTTCCTCCTCCTCTTCCGCATAGTCATCCGTATCGAAGACTTCTTGTCCTGAGCCGAGCACCTGCGTGTGAAAAACTATGCCTGCAAGCAAGAGGACAGCGGCAAGCGCCGCGAGCACAAAGTGCCTGCGAAGTTTCATAAGAGCTCTCCTTTCCTGTAATAAACGACGGTACCAAAGATAGAGTAACACAGTCAGAAAAAAATGAATCGACTGACAATATTCAGACAATTACCGCCGGAAAAAGCAAAACTTGCGGGGATGCACATGGTATAATGGACGCAGGAAAAGTCATTTTGACGGTGAAAGCGAGGAAAAATGCATGCAGATTCGTGAGATTCACAGTTTGTATTTCAGCCCGACGGGCGGGACGGCAAAGTATGCGCGGGCCATGGCGGAGGGAGCGGCGGAGGCTCTGGCCTGTCCCGCGGAAATAAGCTCCTTTACCCTGCCCCGGGAGCGGGAAGAAGTGCGTCATTTTTCGAGCGATGAGCTCTTAATCATCGGTTCCCCGACCTATGCGGGCAAGCTCCCGAATAAGATACTGCCGGATTTTCAGGAGAAGCTTCGCGGGGAGCATACACCTGTTCTTCTGTTTGTGACCTACGGAAACCGGAATTTCGACAACAGCCTTGCGGAGCTTTTGTCCGTGCTTCGGGCAAACGGTTTTCTGCCGCTTGCGGCAGCTGCCTTTGCCTGCCGCCACGCGTTTTCGGACCGCATTTGCCCCGAGAGACCGCGCGCCGAGGAACTCGCGGCGGCTCAAAGCTTTGCGGCGCGCGCGGCGGAGGCATTGAAGACTGCGGAGCGCGCGGCGTTGGAGACTGCTTCCCTTGCATTCGCCGTGCCGGGCGATGCCGAGGCGCCCTACTATGTGCCGAAGGGGGAAGACGGTTCCCCCGCCAAATTCCTGAAGGCAAAGCCGCTCACGGATCTTTCGAAGTGCCTGCACTGCGGCGCCTGTGCGGCGCACTGTCCCATGGGATCGATTGACAGCTCGGACACCTCGAAGGTTCCGGGCATTTGCATTAAGTGTCAGGCCTGCGTGCGGGGCTGCAAGCAGGGCGCCAAGTATTTTGAGGATGCCGCGTTCTTATCCCATGTGCGCATGCTCGAACAGAACTTTGCGACGCCGGAGAAGGAGAATTTATACCTATCCGCATTCTGAGAGAAGAAGAGAGATAAGCGCCGTTGCCTTGGGCGGTAAAACAGAATGCAGAGTGCTGTCTGTTTGCGGCGAAATATGTTTGTATGAAAAATCCGGAGCGACAAAACAGACAAGGGGAAAGCAGCGCAGCGTGATTGTTGCCGCAGCTTGTGTTATGTGTGGCTGTGGGGAAAGGCAGAGAGAGGCTGGGCTATCGGAATAAGGGAGATGTCATGAAGCGATATAGGGCGTAGACAGCGATAGGCTTCCGCTGTCTACGCGGAAAAGCGCCGATACGTTTTCTGCGTACCTTTACAGCGGCGCACCTCCGCCGAGCAGGCGCTTTACAAAGCAGTCCAGGACCCTGGCGGTCATGCCCCAGATTAAGGGCTCGGTGTCCGGGTAGAGCGGAATATCGTACTCGCGGACGGCAAAGGGGTAGTTCCTGCCGCCCTCGATTCTGTCATAGGGAAAGTTTTCAATCGGACGGGCAACAAAACTCCCCTTATAGTGTTCGGCGCGGTGGGTCAGGAAAAAAGAGAGCGGCAGGGTGAAGACCCGATCCACCTCGGCGGGGGAAAAGCTGCCGCGGTAGTCCTTCAGTTCCGCCGCAAAGGCGTAGATCTTCTGTCCGGAGGGACCGCTCACAATGCCGATTTCACCGAGCAGGGAGAGCTGAGCTTCCTCGAGTAAGAGTTCTTCCCGTGCTTCACGGAGAGCGGCTTCGAGCGCCGTCTCGCCTTCCTCGATGCCGCCGCCCGGAAGCGCAATGTCGCCGGGCTGGTGGCGGAGCGAGAGGGCGCGGCGCTCAAAGAGGATAAAGAGTTCTCCTTTTCTTTCGATGAGGGGAAGGAGGACGGCGGCCTCGCGTTCTTTTTTGTGCGGCGCAGGGCTGCGTTGCAGCGCGCTGCGGATATCGTTCAGATGGAAATGCATGGCAATCCTTTCCCGGTGCTTGACAAAGCAGAGATAACGTCATAAAATAAAACGAGCTTTCAAATTCGAAGTGCACAGTCGGCGGCAGTGGCCCTCTCGGGTCACATGCCGCCGTTCCTGCTAGTGAAACTGCGGCTCGAGTTTGTCGGCATTATAACATAAGGAGGAGAGACATGAAATTCAAACGTTGGATGGCAATGGCAACTGCGGCGGTGCTGGCAATCGGCACCTTGGCGGGTTGCGCACAGGGTGAAAAGAAGGCGGAGACAACTGCGGCAAGCAGTGCGGAGAGCAGTGCAGCGGCAAGCGGAAAGCACTTAAAAATCGTAGCGACCATTTTCCCGGAGTATGACTGGGTGCGGCAGATTCTCGGCGACGAGGCAAAGAACGCAGACCTCACGCTGCTCCTCGACAACGGCGTTGATTTGCACAGCTATCAGCCGACTGCCGACGATATCGCAAAGATTTCGGAGTGCGATCTCTTTATCTATGTGGGCGGAGAGTCGGACGGCTGGGTGCAGGATGCCCTGAAAGAAGGAAAGAATCCGGACCGCAAAGTCATTAACCTCCTTGAGGCGCTCGGCAACAACACGAAGGAAGAAGAAGTGGTCGAGGGCATGCAGGCAGAGGAAGAGGAGCACGAGAGCACGGCTGCGGGTGAAAGTGCGGCGGCCGGTGAGAGCTCCGAGGCCGAGGAGGAAGAAGGACCGGAGTACGATGAGCACGTTTGGCTTTCGCTTCGCAATGCGAGAGAGCTCTGCGAGACCATTGCCGAGGACTTAAAGAGTCTTGACAGCGCAAATGCATCGGTCTACGATGCGAACTTAAAGAAGTACGAGGGTGAGCTCGATGCGCTGGATCAGCAGTATCAGCAGACGATTAATGCCGCGGGCAATAAGACCCTGCTCTTCGGTGATCGCTTCCCCTTCCGCTATCTGGTCGACGACTACGGTCTTAAATACTATGCGGCCTTTGTGGGTTGCTCGGCGGAGACCGAGGCGAGCTTTGAGACCGTCTCCTTCCTCGCAAAGAAGATGGATGAGCTCGGCCTTAAGCACGTCATGACGATTGAGGGACCGGACAAGAAGATTGCGGCGACCATCATCGAGAACACGAAGGACAAGAATCAGGATGTGCTCGCCCTGAATTCGATGCAGTCCGTCACCTCGAAGGACATTGAGGCGGGCGAGACCTACCTCGGCGTCATGCAGCAGAACCTCGAAGTTCTGAAAAAGGCGCTGCAGTAAGAGATACAGACAGAGGGCGCTTGCGCCCCCAACAGAAAGGTAACATATGGCACAGCTTCTCTGCCGGGACTTGACACTCGGCTATGACCAAAAAAGCATCCTGGAACACTTGAGTTTTGAAGTCAATGCGGGGGATTACCTCTGCATTGTGGGGGAAAACGGCTCGGGCAAAAGTACTTTGATGAAAACCATACTGGGGCTGCAGCCCCCGCTCGCCGGAACGGTGGAGCGGGGCGAAGGCCTCCGCGCCAATGAGATCGGCTATCTGCCGCAGCAAACCGTGGTGCAGCGCGATTTCCCGGCTTCGGTCGAGGAGATTGTGCTCTCCGGCCGGCAGGGCAGAACGGGCCTCCTCCCCTTTTATCGGCGGGTCGACAGGGAGAGCGCAGAGAAGAATATGGAGCGCATGGGCATTACGGAATTCCGGAAGCGCTGCTACCGGGAACTCTCGGGCGGACAGCAGCAGCGCGTGCTGCTTGCGCGGGCGCTCTGTGCGACCGAGAAAATGCTGCTCCTCGATGAGCCGGTCTCGGGTCTGGACCCGAAGGTCACGGCGGATATGTATCAGCTGATTCAGGGCCTGAACGATGAGGGCATTACCATCATTATGATTTCTCACGACATTGCGGCGGCGGTCAACTGCGCGACGCACATCCTGCACATCGGCAAGAAGGTGTTCTTCGGCACGAAGGAGCAATATAAGAACTCCCGGCTCGGCGAGTGGTTTTTACAGGAAGAGAGTGTGAACGCATGATGGCAATGATAGAAAAAATTCTCTTTTATCTGCAGTACCCCTTTGTGCGCTATGCCCTCGTTGTCGGCGTGTTGATTGCGCTGAGTTCCTCTCTGCTCGGGGTGACCCTGGTCTTAAAGCGCTACTCCTACATCGGCGACGGCCTTTCTCATGTGGCCTTCGGCGCGATGTCCGTGGCCTCGGTGCTAAAGCTCACAAACCAGATGGTTCTCATTTTGCCGGTCACGATACTCTGTGCCGTGCTTCTGCTCCGCACGGGCCAGAACAGTAAAATCAAGGGCGATGCGGCCATTGCCATGCTCTCGGTCGGCGCTCTGGCCTTCGGCTATCTGGTCATGAACGTGTTCTCGACTTCGGCGAATCTCTCGGGCGATGTCTGCTCTACCCTTTTCGGTTCCACCTCGATTTTGACGCTGACAAGCCGCGAGGTGATGCTCTGCGCCTTGCTCTCGTTTTTGGTGGTCTGCCTCTTTATTGTCTATTACCAAAAGATTTTTGCGGTGACCTTCGACGAGAATTTTGCGCGCGCCTCGGGGACCGATGCGGATCGCTATAATCTACTGATTGCGATTACGGTCGCGGTCATCATCGTACTCGCCATGAATTTGGTGGGATCGCTGCTTATTTCGGCGCTGGTCATTTTCCCGGCGCTCTCGGCAATGCGGCTGTTCCACAACTTTAAGAGTGTTACCATTTGTTCCGCGCTGCTCTCGGTGACTTGTGCGCTGCTCGGCATCCTCGCATCCATACTCGCGGGAACGCCGGTCGGCTCGACCATCGTCGCGGCGGATGCAATCGCATTCGGGCTTTGTTCCCTGATTGCGGCGGTACAGCGGAGGAAGACAGCATGAGAAACAGAAACTATGTGCTCACGGCAGCGCTGGCGTTAGGACTTTTGCTCAGCGCCTGCGGCGGCGCGGACGGCGCAAAGAGCCGCGGCGGCAGTCAGGCCAAGGGTGTGAATGAGGTGCTCGAGTCCGGGCAGCAGGCGGCGGAGAGCCAAAAAGCGGAGAGTTCAGAGACGGGCGCTTCGCAGGAAACGGTCGATATCACCGCGGCGAGCCGCGTGGTCGAGGAGAGCAGTGAGGCATCGGTCGACTTAAAGGGCGCGGACGGCACGGACATCGACCTCACGAAGCTGAGCGCGACCATGGTCTTCTCGGAGGTCTATAACATCATGGTGAACCCCGACAGTTGCATGGGGAAGACCATACGGATGAAGGGGCTTGTGGCGATTTATCACGACGAAACCAAGGACTCGGACTATTATTCCTGTATCGTGCAGGACGCGACCGCCTGCTGTGCGCAGGGAATCGAGTTCAAGCTTGCGGACAATTACCGCTTCCCGGACGACTACCCGCCGGAGGGCTCGGAAATCACCGTGCGCGGGCGCTTTGATGTCTACAAAGAGGGCGAGTACAAGTACGCTGTCTTAAAAGACGCAGTGCTCGAGAACGTCAATACCCAAAACGAGGGCGAGACAACGGCGCCGTAAGCTGGGTGCAGACAAACAGATACAACAAAAGAGCTGCGGGACGAAATGTTCGTCCCGCAGCTTATTTTTGCGGAAAGCGTTACCGCTTATTGTTTTCCGAAGAGCATGGTCGCGAGCGAGTCCCGCTTTAATTCGCGGTCCAGTCTCGCCTCCAGATCCGTCAAGTAGGCGCGGGTCTCACACGGTTTCTGTGTCGCCTCCATCCACTCGCAGCAGTAGCCGCCGGAGGTACAGTGGTTCACGCGCTCGTCCGGCTGAAAGACTTTCAGGAGGTCATAGAGCGTAAGAGCGGATAAATCCGCTGTGAGGCGCACGCCGCCGCCGACACCGCGAACCGCGGTGATAAAGTCGGCCGCAGCCAGCTTCCGTATGATTTTATAGGCGAACTTTTGCGGAATCAGCTCGTCTTCGCAGAGTGCGCGCATGGTGTGCATATCCCCGTCGCCGAGGCCGCGCAGGATGCGGAGCGCGTAGTCAAGTTCCCGTGAAATCAGCAAGGTATCTTTCCCCCTTTATTTTGTCAGTAAAAGTATACCGAAAAGGGATGGAAAGAACAAGCCGCTTTTCCGCGGGCTTATTCGTAGACCGTCTCGACCTTCATAAAGACGAGAATTAAGATGAGACGGAACAAATAGTAGGCGGGCAGGATGCGTGTCACCAGAAAGTAGAAGGCATAGCGCGGGCCGCCCGCAGCGCGGAGCGCCTTCGGATCCAGATAGGCATGGTTCTCGTTGTTCTTTGCATGCAGGGCGTAGAAGAAGAGCGCAAGGAAGAGCAGGAGTACCTTTAGGCCGATGCGAAGCAGGGGGTCCATAGGCACAAAGGACAGACAAAAGGCGGTGACAATCGAGACGACATACAAGCGAAACGCGATGAAGCAGAGCTTTTTCTGACCGGCAGTATTCATAGCTTTCCTCCTTCCGAAAGATTGAGCGCAAAAACCGCAAGCTGGAATCTATAACTTGAGCATATCATTCCGGTAGAAAAAAACAATAAAGCACAGAGAAACGTAAGAAAACGTCAGAAACTCATCTCGATCTTTGGACTCAGAACAACATTTTGCCGCGCTTCATGACGCGGGACACGATGTTCACGCCGGTCCGGTAGGGCAGGAACTGAATCGAGGGATAGCGGAGGAAGATGAGGTCCGCCTGCTTACCCGGGTCTATGCTGCCGATTTCTTTCTCTCTGCCGACTGCCGCGGCACCGTTTAAGGTGAGCGCCGTGACCACCTCTTCGATTCGCATGCCCATGTAGATGCAGCCGAGCGCAATGAGGAGCGGAATCGAGTTGCTGAAGCAGCTGCCGGGGTTCAAATCGGACGCGAGCGCGACCGCGCAGCCCGCATCTATCATCTTCCGCGCGGGCGCATAGGGCTCCTTTAAGCAGAAGGCCGTGAGCGGCAGAAGGGTTGCGATCGTGTTGCCCTCGGCGAGAAGGCGTATACCCTCATCGGAGGCCTTTAAGAGATGGTCCGCGGAGTGCGCGCCGCAGCGCACCGCCATCTCAGCGCCGCCGAAGTTCGGCGCAATTTCGTCCGCGTGGACTTTCAGGCGGAAGCCGAGCTTTTTCGCCTCCTGCAGGTAGTGCGTGGAGTCCTCGATGTTAAAGACGCCGGTCTCGGTGAAGATGTCCGCGAATTCCGCAAGATCTTCTTTTTTGACCTCCGGCATGACCTCGGTCAGCATGTAATCGAGGAATTCGCGCTCCTTGCCCTTCCACTCGGGCAGCACGCTGTGCGGCCCCAAAAAGGTGCGCACCACATCGACCGGGTGGCTTTCGTCCAGTACCTTCATCGCGCGGAGCATGCGAATCTCGGTGTCCTTATCCATGCCGTAGCCGCTCTTGCCCTCGACCGTGGTCACCCCGAGGCGGAGCATGGTGTCAAGGCGCTCACGTCCCACTTCGACCAGTTCCTCGAGTGTCGCCGCGCGGGTCGGGGTCACGGTTGCGTTGATGCCGCCGCCCTTTTCCATGATGGAGAGATAGCTCTCGCCCTGCAAGCGCCAGCCGAATTCGTCGGCGCGGTAGCCGCCGAAGACAAAATGGGTGTGGGAGTCCACAAAGCCCGGGAGTACGGCCTGTCCGTCCGCATCGATGAGCTCTGCCGTATGGAAGTCAACCTCCTTGTCCAGTTCCTCGGTCGTGCCGACCAGGACAATGCGGCCGTCCTCGATTAAGACAGCGCCGTTTTTGATGATGCCGACTTCTTTCATCTCGCTGCCGTGCTTTGCCTTGTCACCGCTGCAGGTCACAAGCTCCGCCGCGCGGCGGATGTAAGTTCGCTTCATACTGTGTTTACCTCCTCAAAAGTCGTAGTCCTGTCAAAGAAAAACCGCGGCGCAGGGGAACTGCGCCGCAGTGAAAATCAGTGCTTTTCGGTTGCGCGCCGGAATGCCTGCTCGACAAGGCTGTCGCTCGCAATATAGGGCATGGTGATGTGATCGCTGTCCTTAAACTTCTCGTTGTAAGCCGCAACGGTCTCGATCGAGTGCTCGTTCCGCGCCCAGTTTCTGCGGGACACACCGACCATGGTATCCCACGGAATCGACTCGCGGATAATCTGATCCGTGAGCTCGCTGCCGTCGAGAACCAGGCCGAAGCCGCCGTTGATCGCCTTGCCGATGCCCACGCCGCCGCCGTTGTGAAGCGCAATCAGGCTCATGCCGCGCGCCGCGTTGCCGGCGAAGCAGTGGGTTGCCATGTCGGCCGTGAACTGCGAGCCGTCGTAGATATTGGAAGTCTCGCGGTAGGGAGAATCCGTGCCGCCGGTGTCGTGGTGGTCGCGTCCCAGCATGACCGGTCCGATTTCGCCCTTCCGCACCATGTCGTTGAACTTGAGGGCAATGTCTCTTCTGCCGAGCGCATCCTGATAGAGAATGCGGCACTCGGTGCCCACCACCAGCTTATTCTTGTCCGCGTCGCGAATCCAGACCCAGTTGTCTCTGTCCTGGAAGCGGCGGTTCGGGTCTATGATTTCCATGGCCGCGTGGTCGGTCTTTAAGAGATCCTCGTGCTTGCCGGAGAGGCAGCACCAGCGGAAGGGACCGTAGCCGTAGTCAAAGAGCATCGGGCCCATGATATCCTCGACATAGGACGGGAAGATGAAGCCCTCGGTCGTGTCGCGCTTGTTCTTCGCGATTTCCGGATTGCCCGCGTCAAAGATGGCCTTCATGAAGGAGTTGCCGTAGTCAAAGAAGTAGGAGCCGCGCTCCACGAGCTTCTGAATGAGGTGGAAGTGCTTCGTGAGGGTCTCATCGACCAGCTTGATAAACTTTTCTCTGTCCTCTGCGAGGAGGCGGGTTCTCTCTTCGAAACTCACGCCCTGCGGGCAGTAGCCGCCGTCGTAGGGAACGTGGCAGGAGGTCTGGTCGGAGAGAAGCTCGATCTTCTCGTCGTGATCGACCGCGTACTGCAGGAGATCCACAATGTTGCCGTGGAAGGCAATGGACATGGGCTCCTTCTTCTCTAGGGATTCGTGTGCAAAGCTGAAGGCTTCCTCGGGCGTCTCCGCGACCTTGGAAACCCAGCCCTGGCTGTGTCTGGTCTCAATGCGGGAGTAATCGACCTCGGCCACAATGCCGACGCCGCCCGCAATCTCGACTGCCTTCGGCTGCGCGCCGCTCATGCCGCCGAGACCGCTGGTCACGAAGAGGTGGCCTGCGAGATCGCCGTTTGCCGGGACACCGAGATACTTTCTGCCCGCGTTCAGGATGGTGTTGAAGGTGCCGTGGACGATGCCCTGCGGTCCGATGTACATCCAGCCGCCCGCGGTCATCTGGCCGTAGCTCGAGCAGCCCATCGCGGTGATGCGGGTCCAATCCTTTAAGTTATCCGCCTCGCCGACCAGGAGACCGTTTGTGATGATGACGCGCGGCGCCTGCTTGTGGGAGTGGAAGAGACCCAGCGGGTGGCCGGACATCACGACTAAGGTCTGCTCGTCGGTCAGCGCCTCCAGGTACTTCTTTAAGAGCTGATACTGCATCCAGTTCTGGCATACCGAACCGGTTTCGCCGTAGGTCACGAGCTCGTAGGGATAGAGCGCAATCTCGGGGCTTAAGTTATTGTCGATCATGACCTGGAAGGCTTTGCCCTGCAGGCAGTTGCCGCGGTACTCGTCGATCGGCTTGCCGTGTAAGGGCTCCTTCGGCATGAAGCGGTAACCGTAGATTCTGCCGTGGGTTAAAAGCTCCTCCATGAATTCGTCCGCAAGCGCCTCGTGGAGCTCTTCCGGAACATAGCGGAGCGCGTTTTTCAGCGCGAGCTTCATCTCGTGGTCGGAGAGCTCGAGGTCGCGCCGCGGTGCACGACGGAGCTTCGGATCGAATTTCGGATACTCGGGGAGCACAGCGTCGAGCTTAATGGTCATGCAAGCGCCGATTTCCTGATTGTTCATGGGGCACCTTCCTTTCTGCACAAAGCGAAAACAAATGATTTCACCATTGAAACCAAGTATAGAGGGGCAGAGTCGAAAAAACGTCTAATTTTTGATGAATGAAAGCTCATAATTTGACGTTTTTGCTGGACTTTGCCTGCGGCTCACTCCTATAATGAGAACAGCAGAGAAAAGGAGGCGAGTGCTTTGGACAAAATTGAAGTTCGTTTTTTGGGCAATCCGGAGATACGGAAAAACGGCGTGCGCGTTGCCTTTCCGTACCGGAAAGCGGAGGCCTTCTTTTATTATCTCGCCTACCGCGGCAGCGCAAGCCGAGAAGAATTGATTCATCTGCTCTGGGGCGACGAGGAGGAGAGTGTCGGCAGAAAAAAACTGCGGGATGCCGTTTACCAGGTGCGGCGGCAGCTTGGAAACGAGGTGCTAAGGAGCAAGGGACACACACAACTGCTACTCTCGGAGGAGACAGTGCTGGAACACGATCTTCAGAGCTGCGATGCGCCCTTTCTCGAGCATTTCTTCGTGAAGAACTGCTATGAGTTCGAGGCCTGGGCGGAAGAGGTGCGCGCGGAGCGGCAGAAATCGGATACCGCTGCGGCAAAGCAGAGCTATGAGCTCGCCTATCAAAAAGAGGACATTGCCGGGATGCAGCGCGCCGCCAAGGTACTGCTTGCGGAAGATCCGTTTAACGAAGCGCTCTACGCGGAACTCATGCAGCGCTACGCGGCCTGCGGGCAGCACAACATGGCGCTGCGCCTTTACCGCGACATGGAGAAGCTATTCCGGGAGGAATTGGAGACTGCGCCTTCCAAAGAGGCAAGGCAGCTCTTTCAGCAGATTTTTACGATGAAGGAGCAGTTTCCGCAGGCGGAGGATAAGAGCGGAAGACCGGGCTACATCGGCAGGGAGAAGGAACTGCTCGAGATCAGCGCTTTTTTTCAGGCGGAAGGCGAGGCGCTGAAGAGTGTCGCGCTGATTGAGGGCGAGGAGGGCTGCGGAAAGACCGGTTTTCTGGATGCCTGCCGCAGACTCGGCGAGGGCAACGGCATGCTCGCGCTCCACGCAATCTGCTACCGTCAGGGGGCGGAATTTTTCCTGAGCCCCTTCAGCGATATTTTTGAGGAACTCCGGCAATTCGCGGCCGAGGGAAAGCTGAGCGGCATCTCCGAAGAGGATGCGGCGGCAACGCTTTCGGAACTCGCCGGCGGGGTGGAGGAGGAGAGCGGCGGTTATCTCCGCTACCGTGCGGTCGAACAGCGTCTCCTGGAACTCATGCAGCGGCTTTGCCGGAAAACACGGGTGTTGATTACCCTGGATGAGATTCAGTGGATGGACGAGGTCAGTTACCGCCTGCTCTTAAAATTGTTACAGAGCATAGGCCCCGCGCGCTTACAGCTGATCTGTACCTACCAGGACTATGAGGAGGCGCGGGTGGTGCGGCAGTTGGAGCGCCTGGTCCGAGAGGACCGCGTGAAGTTCCTCTCGCTGAAGCCCTTTTCGAGGGCAGAGTCGGATCGCATTGTGCTGCGTGTCTTTCCGGAATTGCGCGAGCAGCCCGAACGGCTTGCGGCGCTCTATGAGATGACGGAGGGCAATGCCTTCTTCCTAAAAGAGATGATAGCCCTGATTCGGGAGAAGGGCTTCGTGCTGAAAAAGACGCCGAAAATAGACCGTCTGATTGCGGCGCGCCTTTCGGGGCTCTCGGCTTCGGAGCGCGAAGTGCTCTCCTGTATGGCCATCTTCCCGGAAAAAATAAATCTCGAAGAACTCGAGTACCTCTTACAGCACATGAATCGTCTGGAACTTTTGGAGCGCCTCGAGAGTCTTGCGAACAGCCAGCTGATTCAGGAGATTACGGTCGGCTGGGAAGTCTGTTATAAGTTTGTGCACCGCGTATTTCGTGAATATCTATACGAACAGCAGAGCACGGGGCGCACCCGCCTCTACCACCGCATGCTCGCCGAATACTATGAGAAAAAACACGGCGGGAGCTATGCGGCGCTGCCTGTCATTGCCCATCACTGGATGCGCGCCCTCTGCCCGGTCAAGGCATACGGCTATCAGATTCGCTATTTGCGGGAGTTCTACACCATACTGAACGAAAACTTCCCGATTGTGCACTCCGAGGTCACGGATCTCGGCGGACAGTTCGGCGCGCTCGCGGAGGCGGAAAAGATGCTGGAACTCGCAAAGGATGTGATACGCCTCGAGGACAGCTCGCCCGAAGTGGGACGCATGAAAATGCAGATGTTATACATTCTGGGGCGGCATGACATCGCAGCCGGGCACTACGACAGCGGTGTCGCGGCCATAGAGCAGTGCATGATGGCGGCGCGGCGCTGCGCAGACGATACCATGCTCTTTTCCTGTTACTTGCAGCATATTTTTCACAGCATCCAGACCGCCAATCTTCCGAAGGCGGAGCGCTATGTGGCACTCGGAATCGAGCAGTCGAAGGACTGCGACGCGGAGATGCACGCTGCTTTCCGGCGGCTGAGGGGCTGGTGTCTCATTCGGCGGGGCGCCTTTGCCGAGGCCGAGGCGGAACTAAAGGCCGCGCGCGCGGAGTTCGAGGCGCTCGAGGCGGCGCTCGGCGCTTCGGCCCCGAAGTACCGGGCGAGCATCGCAGCCTGCATCGCCTATCTCGGCGATATCAAAAGAAAACAGGGAGAGCCCGAGGCAGCGCTGCTTCGGTATCGGGAGGCGGCTGCCATAGGCGCTGTTTCGGGGGAGACCAACGGCATGGCGCAGATTTACTCCGGCATCGGGCAGCTTCTCTATTTGCTCGGGCGCTACGAGGAGAGCGGGAAGTACTTAGAGCGGGCTTCCGCCGTGCTCTCGGCAAACGGCTATCGCTGGGGTCTGGAGCGGAGCGAGGCCTATCTCGCGCTGCTCTGTGTCCGGCAGGGGAAGAAAGAAGAAGCACGGCAGCATCTCGAGCGGGCGCGCTACATTGCGAGTCGCATCCAAAATCCGGAGACCGAGCTCTTGATTCACGGCGCGGAGGAGGCGATCGCGGAAGCGGAATAAAGTTCCCGTTTCGCGCGGTATAAGCCGAAGAAAGATGCAAACGGAAGAACAAACGACAGAACAAACGACAGCGCAGGGCGGGACTCCGCCCTGCGCTTTTAAGAACAGGAGACGAAGCGCAGCCGTTTCGAAAAACAAAGAACAGAGGGCATAGCGGAATACGGGGCGGCCCGAGGGCAAAGGACGGATAGACCTATGACAGCCCGGTATTTGGTGGGTTTTGCGGGCTGTGCGGCTGCTAGGACTTAAAATTTACACAATAGTCACAATTAAAACGCATAACTAGACGCTTTTTTGACGGCGCGCGGGTAAACTGAAACGGAAAAACAGTCGGAACCAAGCTTGGTTGAGATAGGAGGATGCAGAGGGATGGATAAAATTCTGATTACCGGACAGGACCTGAGCGTCGATCAAATTGTTGCGGTTTGCCGCGAGCACGCTGTTGTGGAGCTCTCCGCGGAGAGTCGGGAGGCTGTGTTGGCATCCCGGAAGATTGTGGACGATTTGGTCGCGGAGAAGCAGGTGGTCTACGGCATTACGACGGGCTTCGGAAAGTTCAGCGATGTCGTCATCAGCACCGATGAGTGCAAGGACCTGCAAAAGAACCTGATCATCACGCACGCAGTCGGCGCGGGCGATCCCTTCCCGGAGGATGTGGCGCGCGGCATGCTGTTGCTCCGCATCAACAACCTCTCGAAGGGCTACTCCGGCATACGCTTAGAGACCCTTGAGACCATGATTGCGATGCTCAACAAGGGCGTGACGCCCTTTATCCCGGAGAAGGGCTCGCTCGGCGCTTCCGGTGATTTGGCGCCGCTCTCGCACATGGTTCTGGTCATGCTGGGACTCGGCAAGGCCTACTATGAGGGAGAGCTGCTCTCCGGCGCGGAGGCGATGAAGAGAGCCGGTATTCCGGTCATTGAGCTCTCGGCGAAGGAAGGTCTCGCGCTGAACAACGGCACCCAGGCGATGACGGCGGTCGGCGCACTTGCCCTTCACGACGCGAAGCAGCTCTTAAAGATTGCCGACATTGCGGATGCGCTCTGCTTTGAGGCACAGAACGGTGTCATGGATGCACTCGAGGACAGAGTCCATGCGATTCGTCCGCACGAGGGCCAGGGTAAGACCGCGAAGAACCTGCGCCGTCTGCTCGCGGATTCGAAGAACACGACGCGTCAGGGTGAGATTCGTGTGCAGGACGCATACTCGCTCCGCTGCAGCCCGCAGATTCACGGCGCTTCCAAGGACGCTGTGAAGTATGTGCAGGGCAGAGTGGACATTGAGATCAACTCGGTCACGGATAACCCGCTCATCTTCAAGGAGGACAGAGCAGGTATTTCGGGCGGCAACTTCCACGGCCAGCCCATGGCACTGCCCTTTGACTTTTTAAAGATTGCGGAAGCGGAACTCGCGAACGTTTCGGAGCGCCGCATCGAGAGACTGGTGAACCCCGCGTATTCGGCACTGCCGGCCTTCCTGACCCCGCACGGCGGCGTCTGCTCCGGCTTCATGATTGTGCAGTACTCCGCGGCGGCACTGGTCTCGGAGAACAAGGTGCTCGCACATCCGGCGAGCGTGGACAGCATCCCGAGCTCGGCGGGGCAGGAGGACCATGTCAGCATGGGTACCATTGCGGCGCGTCAGGCGGCGGAAATCGGCAAGAATGTGCGCCGTGTCCTCGCGATGGAGCTCATGGTTGCCTGCCAGGGCATCGATATGCGCGGCAACAAGGGACTGGGACGCGGCACGCAGGCGGCATACGACCTGGTGCGTAAGGGCTGTGCCTTCCTTGATGATGACAGAGAGCTTTACGAAGACATCAACTACTGCGAGCAGATCCTTACGGACGGCTCCCTGATTCAGGCTGTCGAGGCGGCACTCGGCGGAGAACTGGATGTATAAAAATTAAATACAGCGTGTGTCTTGCGCGGAAAAAGAGGAGAGTATGGAAGCGAATAAGACAGGCACCAAGAAGGTACGACTGCCCAATTTCATAGAGGCGCTCATTCCCATTGTCGTCATGATGGGACTTATGTTGCTCGGGTTCGTCGGCAAGACGGGCTATACGGATGCGCATATGCCCCTGGTTGTATCCATCTGCGTTGCCTGCATCATCGGTGGTATCTGCGGGCACAGTTTCTCTGATATGCTCGCGGGCATGCTGGATCGTCTGAATGCGACGATGGAGGCAATTCTGATTCTCTGCACCGTCGGTATTCTGGTCGCATCCTTCATCATGTCGGGCACCATCCCGGCTGTCATTTACTACGGTTTGGATCTTCTGACCCCGCGGCTCTTCCTGCCGGTCGGCTGCATCATGTGCGCGATTGTCGGCCTTGCCTGCGGTTCCTCTTGGACCGCAACGGCGACCATCGGCATTGCCTTCCTCGGCATCGGTGCGGGTCTCGGCATTAACCCTGCCATTACCGCCGGCATGATTATCTCCGGGGCATACCTCGGCGATAAGTTCTCGCCGCTCTCGGATACCACCAACCTCGCGGCGGCGGTTTCCGGCACGGGTCTCTTTGACCACGTGTCGGCAATGGTTTCCACGACGGCGCCGACCTTCGTGATTGCTTTGATTCTCTACACCATACTCGGCATGAACATCAACACCGCGGGCTACGACCCGCAGGTGGCGGCGGGACTGCAGACCGCGCTTGCGTCGAAGTTCCACATCAACCCGCTGCTGCTCATTCCGATTATCGTGGTCATTGCGGCTTGCGTGATGAAACTCCCGGGTCTGGTTGGCATCGCAATCTCGGTGCTCTGCGGCGTGCTCTTTGCGGCCGTTTTCCAGGGCATGACCAACATCGGCGACATCTTCAACACCCTGCACTACGGCATTACGGTCGAGACCGGAAACGAAATCGCGGATAAGCTCTTAAACCGCGGCGGTATGGACCACCAGATGTGGACCATCAACCTGATACTCCTCGCGGTCGCCTACGGCGGCGCGTTGGAGCGCTGCGGCTGCGTGGACGCGCTGTTCGGCGGTCTCAAGAATAAACTGCACTCGGTCGGTCAGCTGGTGCTTGCAACTCTGCTCACCTCGCTCTTCTGCGATGCGACCATGTGCGACCAGTTCCTCGGCATCGGCGTTCCGGCACCGCTCTACAGCGACAAGTACGACGAGATGGGACTTGCGCGCAACATGCTTTCCAGAACCCTTGAGGACTGCGGAACCCTTTGGGCGGTTATGTTCCCGTGGACGGGCTGCGGCGCGTATCAGATGGGCGTGCTCGGTGTGCACCCCTTCGCATACTTCCCGTTTGCGTTTGTCAACCTGCTGAACCCGATTTATGCGGCAATCACGGCCTTCCTGGGACGCAATGTCTTCTGGGCGGACGGCGCGTATACCAATATCTTCGGCAAGACCACCATGCATAAGCCGGCGGGCGCACCGGAAGAGGCGCATGAGGTCGCACTGAAGAACCTTGAGAGACTGCGCGCGGAGGGCAAGGCGCCGAAGGTCGGCAAGTAAGTTCTTCGGGCTTTGAACGGGCCCTGAGTAAGAGAAAGGATTACACATGCTTCCATGGGAGAAGGAGGGAGGCGTCGTCTATGCGGCGCGGGAGTTACGGCCCCGAAAGCGCTGGGTCACTTACGGAGGGTATTGCTTTGCGGCACTCTTACTTGCGGCGGGTATCCTGACCCGTTTCCGCATTGCCCTGCTCTTCGGCGCACTCTATATCCTGGCTCTCCTCATGGAGAAGCATGTGGTTGTGAGCGAAGAAGGAATCGAGCAGTTCTACCAAATGCGCATCACGACGCACTACGAGTGCTATCCCTGGATCGAGATAGACACCGTGCTGCTTGAGGACAGGGGACATCCCACACTCGCAGCCTTATATTTTCGGCGCGGCGACAAGACAAAGCGGCTCTTCTTTGACAAGGAGGACGCCGAAAAAATCCTTTTGCTCGCCCGCAAACGAAATTCCGCGATACGCATAGAACGCGTGGAAAAAAAGTAAAGAGAGAGCGCTCGGCAGGCCGGGCGCTCTTTTCTTCCGCCTTGCGAAGGACTACAATACGCATAGAGAGTAAAGCTGCGACATACAGGGGCAGGGCGGAGCGCGGCTTCGAAGGGCTTGCATCCGCACTGTCGCAGTGCGGTTTCGCACCGACGGGCCGATTTTGGATATCTTTTCGGTCGAACGGAGGAGAGACGAGATGAAAGTGAAAAAGAGAAGCGCAAAGGATTATCGCGTGAGTCGCTGGAGCGGCGGAGAGACTAGGGAGTTTTTGCTCTTCCCGGAGAGCGCAAGCTATGCCGGACGGGATTTTCTCTGGCGTGTGAGTTCGGCGACCGTGGAGCTTCCCGAGAGTGATTTTACACCGCTGCCGGACTATCGGCGCTTTCTGACACCGCTCAGCGGTGCGCTCAAGCTCTCGCAAGACGGCGGCCCGTTCCGGACGCTCGGGGCGCTCGAGGTGCTTCCGTTCGACGGCGGGGCAGAGACCAAGTCCCGCGGCGAGGTGACGGATTTTAATTTGATGCTTCGAAAGGGAGAGGCAGAGGGCGGCATGGAGACCGCTTCGCTTCGGGCGGGCGAGACGCTTCGCCTCGGGACGCTCCTTCCCGCAGAGGCAGCAGAGAGCGAAACGCTTTTGATTTACTGCTATTCGGGTGCCGCCGCACTTCGGCAGGCCGGGAAAGAATGCGTCTTAGAAGTCGGGGCCTATCTTCAGCTGTCTCCGGAGGCGGGAGAAGAGGGCGGACTTTCGCTTGCGGAATCGGAGTTACTTGCGATTGCGGAAAACACGGTGCTCGCGTTTGCATGGATGCGACGGTGCGATTGAGAGCGGGACAGGAATAAAAGAAAATGGATTCAGGCAAAGGAATCAAGACGATGAAAGAAATCTTTGAGAGAAGAAGCGTGAGAAAATTTGCGGATCGGGAAGTGGAGGCGGAAAAATTGGAGGCGGTCCTCCGCGCCGGTATGGCGGCGCCCTCCGCAGGAAATCAGCGCCCCTGGGAGTTTTACATTGTGAGAGATCGCGAGAAACTGGAAGCTCTGTCCAAGCTGAGCCGCTATGCGGGGCCGCTTGCTGCGGCGCCGCTCGCAATCGTCACGGTATGCGACCCCGAGGGCAAGCGCTTTGCCGAGGTGGCGGCGACCGATATGGCAGCCTGCACGGAGAACCTCTGGCTCGGTGCGGTTTCGGAGGGGCTCGGAACGGTGTGGATCGGTGTTTATCCCTACGAAGAACGCGTGAACTTTACGAATCAAATACTCGGAATCCCGGCGGGAAAATACGTGTTTTCGATCTTGCCGCTCGGCTATCCGGCGGAGGAAAAGACTGCGGAGGATCGCTTCGACCCCTCCCGGATTCACGAGCTTTGAAGCCGAAACAAAAGAAAAGCAAAGATTTAATAACGCTAACTTTGTGAAATACATAAGTAAAAAATCGAAAGAATTTATAAACAGCGATTGAAAAAAGAGCGAGGCTGTACTAATCTGACAAATGTTTGTCAATCCCCGCCCGACGGGGACGAAAGGTGTTTGGAAAGAGAGGTACAGTTATGGCAACATTTATGATTGGCCTCGCGATTCTGATCTGTGGCGGATTTTTGTACGGCTCCCTCTGTGAGCGCGTCTTCGGCCCGGATAACCGCGAGACCCCCGCGTATGCAAAGCAGGACGGCGTGGACTTTGTCCCGATGCCGACTTGGAAGAATGCGTTGATTAACCTTTTGAACATCGCGGGTACCGGCCCCATACTCGGGCCGATTCAGGGCATACTCTTCGGGCCGATTGCGCTGCTCACCATTCCGATCGGCAATGTGATCGGCGGTGCGATGCACGACTACTTCGCCGGCATGATCTGCACGAGAGACGGCGGCATCCAGATGCCGGATATGATTAAAAAGTACACGAACAGCAAGGTGTTCTGGATTTACGACGTCTTTGTCTCGGTGCTTCTGCTCCTGGTCGGTGCCGTATTTATCTACACGCCGGGTGACATTGCCGCGACGCAGGTCTTCGGCTTCTCGGGCGGTGCGAAAGATCCGACGACCTGGATTATCTACGGCATCATATTCGTGTATTACTACATTGCGACGGTCTTCCCGATCGATAAGATCATCGGCAAGGTGTACCCGATTTTCGGTGCGGTGCTGGTCTTCTCTGCGGTCGGTGTCTTCTTTGTCATGGTCGGAAGTCATTATCCGCTCGTGAACGTTTGGGACAGCTGGAATACCGGCGCGTTTGCGTACGGCGACTATTTCTTCGGTCTGGGTGATATGAAGTCCTTCGGCCATTTCATGCCGATTTTCTTCGTGACGGTTGCCTGCGGCATACTCTCGGGCTTCCACTCGACGCAGACCGCGCTGATTGCGCGCACCATGAAGAGTGAGCGCGAAGGCAAGATGACTTTCTACAACATGATGATTGTCGAGGGCTTCATCGCAATGGTATGGGCAGCGGGAACCATGGCGCTGATCCAGATGGGCGCTGCGAAGGGCGGCATCACGATGCAGTTCGAAAACGGCGTGCTGCGCTACTTCCAGCAGGCGGCGGACGGCGGACTCAAGGCAATTTCCGCGACCTCGGTGGTCGGCGTGCTCTGTCGTAAGGCCCTGGGCCCGGTCGGCGGTGCGATTGCGCTCATCGGTGTCATTGTGCTTCCGGTTACCTCCGGTGACACGGCGCTCCGCGCACTGCGCCTCACGATTGCGGATACCTTCCACATCAAGCAGGACAACAACGCGCGCCGTCTGATGCTCGCAACCCCGATCTTTGTGCTGGTGTTCGGCATTCTGGTCTGGGCAAAGTTCGATACGAACGGCTTTAACCTGCTCTGGAGATACTTCGCTTGGTCGAATCAGGCGATGGCACTCTTTGCGCTGGCGGCGGCGGCCATTTACCTCCTGATTGAGAAGAAGGGCGCCTTTGTCTGGATGCCGCTCATTCCGGGTATTTTCTATACCGTGGTCTGCGGCAGCTACATTCTGAACGCGAAGATCGGCTTTAACCTTCCGTGGAATGCGGCGTACGCCGGCGGCGTGGCACTTGCGGTACTCTATGCCGTCTCCGTGTTTGTCCGCGGCAGAAGACCGGCAAATACCCTGTGACAGAAAAGAGGTTCGGCGCAGACCGAACCTCTTTTTTTAGAATTTGAAAGGAAGAGAGATGAGAGAAAACAGTCTGGATTTTTTGCGCGCCGAGGGAATTTCCGAGCGTCTGATCGAGGAACTGCGCGCATTTCGAACTTACTATCACTTGGATGAGGCGGAGGCGGACCGCGTGCCGGAGCCGCTTTACCCCTACTACGGGAGAGAGGTCTGGGAAGAGGCCATAGGCGCCCTGCTCGCCGGAGAACATTTGCTTCTGTCGGGCGGCAAGGCGAGCGGTAAGAATGTGCTCGCGGAGGGACTGGCGGCTGCCTTCGGGCGTCCGCTCTGGGACATCTCCCTCTATGTGAATGCGGATGCCGCGAGCTTAATCGGGACGGATACCTTCCGGGACGGCGCGGTACAGCTCAGAAAGGGACCGGTGCTCCGCGCGGCGGAGTGCGGCGGCTTCGGTATCTTGGACGAAATCAATATGGCGAAGAATGAAAGCCTCGCGGTACTGCACGCTGCCCTCGACTTTCGTCGCGTCATCGATATCCCGGGCTATGAGCGTGTGTGCCTCCACGAGGCGACCCGCTTCATCGGCACAATGAACTACGGCTACGCGGGAACGCGCGAATTAAACGAGGCGCTCGCCTCCCGCTTCCTCGTGATTCAGATGCCTGTCATTCCGCTCGCGGACGTGAAGCGCCTCCTGAGCGGCAAGTATCCGAACTTACGCCCGGAATATGCGACGCAGTTTGCGGAGCTCTTCGATGAGATACGGAAAAAGAGCGAGGGCGGCGAAATCACGAGCCGCGCGCTGGATCTTCGCGGCCTGATTGCGGCCATCGGCATGATGGAGCGCGGGCTCTCGCCGGTGAGAGCCCTGCGACTCGGCATTGTGAACAAGTGCTTTGACAGCTACGAGCAGACCCTGGTCAGCGACCTCGTTGCGACCCGCCTGCCGGAGAGCCTCGAAGCCGGGCGCGTGTTTGCATGAAACTCAGTGAATTTGAGAAGCGGCGCGCCGCCAATTTGATTTGGAATGCGGCCGGGGACTACAGCATTTCCCCGGGATTTCGCATGTACGACGAGCACGGGCGGGCGGATCTCTACTGGAACAGCATCATCGGCGCGGCGCACCGTTTTTACGACTGGGATCGCTTGATGGAGTTTTACAACAGCTTTCACGAGACCGTGGATCAGGGCGTCTATGAGAGTCTCTTCTGGCTGGCGCTCGAGAACAGCTGCTATGAAAAGTTAAAGGCAGAGCGGCCGGCGGCCGAGGGACTTCGACAGACTTATGCGCGGGAAAAGTTGAAGAACTTTATGCCGAGTATCGCGGAGAGCCGCGAGGGCTGGATACTCGAGGGGCATTACCGGAGCATGCTCGGTGAGGACAGCGGCCTCCCGGACCTCGTGGACCGCAAGCTGCTTAAGGAACTGGAAGTCTCCGGAGACTTGGACACCGAGGCGTGGATTGAAAGCGTCGGCAAGACCCTTGCCCGCTACTTTACCTATCTTCCGGGCAAGGCGGCTTCCGAACAGCGTCGTCGTCGCTTCGCGCTGCCGAAGTTTGTGTTTCGGAAGCGGAGCGCGGCAGAGCGGCAGGAGCCCCTACAGCCGAATGTGCGCCGCCTCGTGATGGGCTTCGGCGAACTTGTGCCGAGCGCGGGCGCAAAGACAGGTGCCAAAAAGTTCGGCGAGCGCTATCTGGAGAAGAGTGCGGAACAGCTGAGACAGTATATCCGCGACTATTTCGGCACCCCCCTGTATCCGGAGGCGAAGGAGAGTGAACTGAATCTCCGCTGTTGTAAGGATGCCCACGCGGGAAGCAGGCTTTATTTTACGGACGGCAGACTGCCGCTCGAAGAAGTCAAAAAACTAAAAGGCTTTACCAAGCGCATGCGCCGCGAGATGGAAGCGCGGGAGCAAAAGACCCGTCGCGCCCATGAGGGTGAAATTGCGCGGGATCACGCGGCGATTGCGGAACTCAGAGAGCGCCTTAAAAATGCGCTGCGGCAGCTCCGCGACTCGGAGGAAGTGCCCGGCCGCACGGGGCGGCTGCTTCCCGGGAAACTGTACCGCGCGCTTTGTCTGAATGATGCGCGCATTTTCGAAAAGCAGCGCCCCGGGGATCAGAGTCGGGTGAGCGTGGATCTCCTGCTCGATGCGAGCACTTCGCAGGAGGAGAGAACCGAGTTGGTTGCGCGCCAGGCCTATATTTTGGCCGAGAGCCTGAGTGCATTGAAATTGCCGGTGCGAGTCTGGGGCTATCTCTCGATGAGCGGCTACACGGTGCTCACGCGCTACCGCGATTACGAGGAGCACGAGAAGAACGAAGAGATTTTCCGCTATTTTACGGCGGGCGCAAACCGGGACGGGCTCGCTTACCGCGCGGTCGGCGAACTGATGGCAGAGTACCCCTCGGAGCGAAAAATTCTGATTGTGCTGAGCGATGTGACGCCGAACGATATGGTGAAGTTTCTCTATCAAGGGCAGGAACAGGCCTACGCGGGCGAAGGGGCGATAGAGAACGCCGCAAAGGAAGTTCGCACGGTGTGCACTTCCGGTGTCACGGCGCTCTGCGTTTACACCGGCGACGATGCCGGGCTCCCCGCGGTGCAGCGGGTTTTCGGACAAAATTTTGTGAAGATCAATTCCCTGACTCGCTTCGCAGCGGCTGCGGGACGTCTTCTGGAGCTTGCGCTTTCGAATCCCGCATAGAGAGACGGAGTTTTCGACGCAGTTGGTTCAGGCGCCGTTCCAAGTAGCCGCGGTCTATGTACTCGGCGAGCACATACTGGTCGAGTGCGGGGACGGTGCAGGCATAGAAGCCGAGACGTTCGCGGTAACTTTCGAGGAGGCGCTTCGGGAGCACCATATAGGCGACACGCATGGACGGCGCGAGGGTCTTGGTAAAGGTATTGAGGTAAATCACAGAGTCGTTGGAATCCATCGCATAGATGGTTTCCAGCGGCTTTTTTTGGAGCGAAAACTCGGAGGCATAGTCATCCTCCACGAGAAAGGCAGCTCTCTCCTTGGCCCAGCGGAGATATTCAAAGCGCTTGGCGGCGGTTGCGGTCACGCCGCTCGGGTAGCTCTGGTAGGGTGTCACATGGAGTAAGGAGGCGCGGGAGGCGGCGAGCCCCTCGGCACTCACCCCGTAGGCATCGAGCGGCAGGAGTTCATAGGGGCGGGCGTAGGCGCTGTAGACAAGGCGTATCTTCTCATAGGACTGCGCCTCGATGCCGTAGAGTGCCGCGCGGGGCAGGAGCTGCGCAACCAGTCCGTAGAGATACTCGGTGCCGGAGCCGATTACGATTTGCGCGGGATCCGCCTGCATGCCGCGATAGCGGAGCAGATAGGCACTGATGGCGCGGCGAAAGTGCAGAGCCCCCTGATTTTCCGGGCGCGCGAGCAGCTCACGCGGAAAGCGGAGCAGAACATCGCGGACAATGTGGGAGAAGGGCGTAAAGGGGAAGTCGGCGGCGAGTTCGCCGAGGGAGCTGTGCGGCGCGGAGGGTTCGGTTTCGGAGATTGCCGCTTCGGCGTTCGCGTCTGCGTTTTTGTCGCTGCCTTCGGGGGGGCGCGCCGCTTCCGCAGCGTTCGCGGGTTGAAAGTCTGCCTTGTCTGTTCGGTTTGCGTTGCCGTTTTCCGGAAGCGTGAGGGCGGAGACAAAGAAGCCGCTCCGCGCTTTGACCTCGAGATAGCCCTCATCGAGAAGCGCCGCGTAGGCACTCCCGACCGTCGAGAGGCTTAGGCCCAGGTGTTCCGCGAGCGCGCGCTTGGAGGGCAGGCGTTCGCCGGGAAGCAGTTTCTTTGCGAGAATATCGCTCCGAATGGCATTGTAGAGAAAGCGGTACTTACTCTCTTTGCCGCGGGCATTCAAAAAGTAGGTGAGCATGAAGAAACCTCCGATTTTCAAACTGGTATCATTGTAACGCAAACTGATATCATAAAAAATATGAAAACTGAGTCTTTTTTGAATCCAGATTTGCGCTACAATCGTGCTTATCGAAACAAAGGGGGATGATGTCATGACAGGACAACAGACAGCAACAGCGACAAACACAGATCAGAGACTTCATAAAATCGTATTGACGGGGCTCATGGCAGCGCTCTGCTACGCAGCCTTTGCCTTTTTGAAAATCCCGATTCCAACGCCGGGCGGCGGCATGGTGGCGCTTCATATCGGCAACGCCTTTTGCGTGCTTGCGGCGCTCTATCTGGGCGGTGTGTACGGCGGCCTTGCGGGCGCAATCGGCATGACGATTGCGGATTTAATGGATCCGAAGTACGTGACTTCCGCGCCGAAGACCTTTTTGCTCAAGTTCTTGATCGGCCTCATTGCGGGCTTTATCGCGCATAAGCTCGGCCACATCACAGAAGATCACGACAGAAAATATCTCTTTTTCTGGACCTTGCTCGCTTCGGCGGTCGCGCTCGGCTTTAATGTGATTGCGGATCCGATTGTGGGCTATCTCTATAAAACCTATCTGCTCGGCATTCCGCAGGAAGCGTCGAAGATTATGGCGACCTGGGCAGCCGGTGTGACCGCAATCAACTCGGTCGCGGGCACCGTGGTCGTGGTCATCGCCTATGCGGCGCTGCGTCCGGTTTTAAAGAAAGCGGGACAGTTCTTTTATCTGGACTGAGGCCGCGCTCTTGTTTCGGACGAACGGAGCGGGCGCGTGTGCGTGAGGCGCACAGAAGGACAGCGAAAAGCTGCGGCATATTGCCGCAGCTTTTTTCTGATTGTCAAACGGGGCAAAACAGGCTATACAAGATAAAAACGGCGAGAAAAAGGAGGGACGGAATGAAACGGGCTTATCTCTTTGATGTAGACGGGACGCTCTGGGACAGCGCGCGTGCGGTTACGGATTCCTGGAATGAGGTGTTGAAGGCGCGCAGGGGCAGCGGAACGCTCACGGTCGATGACATGCACGGCTTTATGGGACACACGATGGATGAGATTGCGGCACGCATCTCCCCGGACGCGGATCCCCTAGAGCAGAAGGAAATCATGGAAGCCTGCATGCGGCACGAGATCGATTATCTGGAGTCCCACAGCGGCTGCTTTTATCCCGGGGTGCTGAAGACCCTCCGCGCCCTTTTCGAGAGCGGCAAGGAACTCTACATTGTCTCAAATTGCCAGGAGGGCTATATCGAGTCTCTGCTCGAAGCCGGAAATTTAAGCAGCGGAGAGGACGGTGTGATTCGCGATTTTATTTGCTACGGCGAGACGAGACGCCCGAAGGGAGAAAATATAGAGCTGATTCTCGAGCGGAACGAACTCAGCCCGGAGGAGGCGGTGTACATCGGGGACACCGAGATGGATCAGGCCGCGGCCGAGGAGGCCGGCGTCGATTTTTATCATGTGAGCTACGGCTTCGGACGGGTTCACGGGGCACTCCGCGAGCTCGACTCCCTCGAAGAACTCTTAGAGGACTGAGTCCGGGGGCAAAGAGAGGCTTGTCAGAAGAGAAGCAGTCTGCTATGCTGAATAGGCATTTTGGGCTGTCGCCAAGCGGTAAGGCAAAGGACTTTGACTCCTTCATTCGACGGTTCGAATCCGGCCAGCCCAGGCACGCAGCGGGAGCGCAAGCTCCCGCTGTTTTTTTAAGGCGTATTCATTCTCTTTTTGTATGTAGGCTCTTATAATACTGCTGTCAGGCAACTGTGTTGAAACGAGGTAAGAGTTATGTATTTGGAAACAATCAACAGCCCCGCGGACGTCAAAAAATTGAGTGTCGAAGAGCTGACGGCACTCGCGGCGGAAATGCGGGAGGCGCTCATCGTCCGCGCAAGCCGGCACATGGGACATGTGGGACCGGACCTCGGCTTTATCGAGGCGACCGTTGCGCTCCATGCGGTTTTTTCTTCGCCGGAGGATAAAATCATCTACGACATCTCCCACCAGACCTATCCGCACAAGATGCTGACCGGGAGGCGGGAGGCGTATACGGACCCCGCACACTACGACGATGTCTCGGCCTACTCGAACCCGAAGGAGAGCCCGCACGACTTCTTTGAACTCGGGCACACCTCGGTCTCGATCGATCTTGCGCTCGGCATGGCGAAGGCGAGAAATTTGCTCGGCGGGACGGAGAAGGTGATTGCGGTCATCGGCGACGGTTCGCTCTCCGGCGGCGAGGCGCTCGAGGGCCTAAACACCGCGGGTGAATTTAAGGGGCAGTTCCTCATTCTGGTAAACGACAATCAGATGTCGATCGCCGAGAATCACGGCGGACTCTATGCCTCGCTGAAGGCGCTTCGCGATAGCAACGGAACTTCCGAAAACAACCTGTTCCGCGCGATGGGTCTTGACTACCGCTATGAGGCGGCGGGCAATGACATCGGCGCACTGATTCGGGCGCTGAATGCGGTGAAGGATGTGGATCACCCGCTTGTGCTCCACATCAATACCCTAAAGGGCAAGGGCTATGAGCCGGCGGAGACCCGAAAGGAGGAGTTCCACTGGCACTTCCCCTTTGACCGGGAGAGCGGCGAGACCCTGCCGGACTTCCGCTTTGAGGGCGAGAGCTATGAGGAGGCGACCGCAGAGTTTCTTCTAAAGGCAGCGGCAGAGGATCCCGCCGTGCTCGTTTTAACTTCCGGCGTGCCGGGCACCATCGATTTAACGCCCGAGCGCCGCGCTATGCTCGGCGAGCAGTATCTCGATGTCGGCATTGCGGAACAGACGGCGCTCGCCGTTGCCTCGGGCGCGGCAAAGCGCGGCGCGAAGCCGGTCTATTTTACGGAGGCAACCTTCTTACAGCGCGCCTACGATCAGCTGGTTCACGATGTTTGTATCCAGAGGAGCCCGGTCACCATGCTGCTCGGCAGCGCATCGCTCTTCGGTATGAGCGATGTGACGCACAGCGGCGTACTTGCGCTCCCCATGCTCTCCAATATCCCGGAACTCATTGTGCTTGCGCCGACCTCGCTCGAAGAGTACTTGAGCATGCTCCGCTGGTCCCTGAAGCAGCGGGAAAATCCGGTTGCGATTCTCATCCCCTCCACCGAACTTTGTCACGCGACGGGTGCGGTACGGGAGAACTTTTCGCTGCCCGCGCACTATGAAATTGTGCGGCGCGGCGGGGAAGCAGCGATTCTGGCGCCCGGAGATATGCGACTGCTCGGCGGGAAGACCGCGGCTCTCCTCGAAGAGAAGTACGGCATACGCCCAACCCTCATGAACCCGGGGGTGGTTTCGGATCTCGACGAGGCGCTGCTCCGGGATTTGCGAAAAGAGCATCGCGCGGTGCTGGTTCTGGAGGACGGTCTGCTCTCCGGCGGCTTCGGCGCTAAGGTCGCGGGCTTTTACGCGGACAGCTCGATGAAGGTTTTACTCCGCGGTCTCCCGAAGGCCTTTTATGACCGCTACCGCATCTCGTCGCTCTTAAAAGCGCAGGGTATGACGCCGGAGCGGCTTGCGGAAAGCATGGTCAATGCGCTCGGAAAGAACTGAATTTGACAGGAGGCAGGATGAAGCGCTATATCTCGGACTTACATTTTTTTCACGACAAGCTAAACCGCGAGATGGACTGCCGGGGCTTTGCCTCCCTCGAGGAAATGCACGCGCATATGATTGCCGCCTGGAATCAAACCGTGTCGCCGAAGGACGAGGTGTTTATCCTCGGTGACTTCTCCGTGGGAAAGGCCGAGGAGACCAACGAAGTTGTGCGGCAGTTGAAGGGAGAACTCTATCTGCTTCGGGGAAACCACGATTACTATCTCAAAAAGAGCGCTTTTGACCGCAGCCGCTTCCACTGGATTCAGGACTATGCGGAGATTCACGACGAGGGAAGAAAGGTGATACTCTCACACTACCCGGTCTTTTGTTACAACGGGCAGAATCGGCTGACCGCGCAGGGAGAGCCGAAGAGCGCCATGCTCTACGGCCATCTGCACGATACCTTCGATGAGGTGCTCGTGAACCGCTTTATCGCAGAGACAAGGGCGGCAAAGCGCCCGCAGACAGACAGAGAGACAGGGGAGTCCATCGAAAAGGACATCCCCTGTCTCATGATCAACTGTTTTTGTATGTTTTCGGATTACCGTCCGCTCAGCCTTCGCGAGTGGATAGAGCTTGATCGGCGGCGTCGTCTCACTGCGCAGCAACGCGATAGCCGATAATCATGCCGTTTTGTTCGGCATAGAAGCAGTCAAGCCCGCCGGCCGGACGAACTTCGACCGAAGCAGACTGAAACGCTTCCCGGATGGCGCTGGCGAGCGCCTCGGCGACCGGTTGATTCAGGCAGTGCACAATTACGACTTCCTGAACGGCGCGCCCCTTTTCCCTGAGGTCTTGGACTATGCTGTCCAGGACCTTTTTTGTGCCGCGGACCTTGCCCTTGATTTGTATGGTCCCCTCGGGAGTCGCGATGCCCACGCCCCAAAAGCCGAGGGTATTTGCGAGAAAACCGGTCAGGCGGCTCATGCGCCCGTTTCGAATCAGATTGTTAAACGAGGAGAGCGCATAGACGATGAAGGTGCGGTCTATGAGGGCCGGAATGCGGGAGATGATTTCCGCGTAATCCAGGCCGTCCAGAATCATGCGCGCGGTCTCGCGGATTAAGAGCATAATCGAAGGTCCGTCCGTTCGCGTATTAAAGACGGTGATGCGCTTTCCGGGCTCTTCTTCCTCGACCATGAGGCGGGCAGTCTCGGCACTCTGGAAACTGCCGGAGAGCTCGGAGGAAATGGTGAAGGCAATCACATCGCCGGGTTTCCGGAAGGCCTCCGCAAAGGAAGCGGGAGAGGGGCAGGAGGTGCGTGCGGTCTTGCTCTTTTGTAGATCCTCCATCATCTCCGGGATGACAATGTTGCCGTCGTCCACGTATTCATGATTGTCGGTGTAGAGGTAAAAGGGGACGCTCTGATACAGAATATCATCGCGCTGTTCTTCAAAGCGTATGTCGTCGCAGCTGGAATCGGTCACGATATTCCACATGTCAGACCTCCTGAGAATGTATTTCATTGTTATCAAGCCATTATAGCGCGAAAGCGCGCTTGCGTCAAAACCGAAGCGCGGAGGAGATATGTTACAGAAATCTTACAAATACAATACGATTTCATGAGTTTCCTTGACTTGAAAAAACGCATTTTCTAAGATGGGGGAGTCAAACGAATTTTGAATTTGCGGCATATGTCGCTGAAGATGAAAGAAGAGGATTCGGTATGAAGAAGGGATTATTTGCAAAGGTTTCGCGCAGCTTTGTCGCTTGCGCACTGACTGCGACGGTCGCGGCGCTCAGTTTTCCGTTCAGCGCGTTTGCGGCGGGAAATGCAACACTCTCGCTCCGTCACTTTACGGCGGGAAGCGGTACGGTCGAGCAGGGCTCGGCAAGCATGCGTGTCTTTTTGGACAGCGCGCCGAGTGAGTACACAGTGACGGACGGAGAGGGACAGCGGGAAATTCGCTTTGCGACGCTCTCGGATGCGGTCCGTGCGCAGTACGGAGTCGAGGAAGGCTATCTGAGCTACGCGAGCGTAAGCTTGCAGGGCAATGAGGCTGTGACGATCAGCGGTCTTCCGAACGGAGCAAAGTATCAGGTTCAGGAGGATACCACCGCTCTCGGCGCCGGCTATTCGACGGAACCCTACTACTTCAATCGGGAAGGCGCAGTTTCCGAGAACGAGGCGATTGAGGCGGTCAGTGTGGATCATAAGAACGGCGAGACGCCGGTTGTGATTCGAAAGACTTGGTTGGACGGAAACCGCACGGAGTATCGTCCGAACTCCATCACCGTTCGCATTGACGCGCTGGATCAGAATCAGAAGCTCATCGAGGGACAGTCGAGACTTGCGGTCTTAAAGCCGAACGCGGACGGACGCTGGTATTTTGTGGAAGGCCTGCACCATCTTGAGAAGGCGACTGCGAACAATGCGCGCCGTGCGAGCGCTTCCGATGCAATGCTCGCCAGCTCCTCCGATGCGGAGCGCGAGGGAGAGGTACAGACGCTCAGCTACTATCGCATTGCCGAAGTGTCGGGCGGTTCCGCGTATGTCTTGAACTTCCCGGTTGCGGAGCGCATCCGTCAGGTCGGGGCGCATTTGAATTTTGACATTGCAAACCGTTACTACGGTACGACGGGCAATTCCGGCGGCGGCAGAAGCTATACCGGCGGCGGAAGAGCAACGGGCAGGAGCGCGGCATATCGGAACAGCTCGACGGGAACGGCACCGACTTCTTCCGTGACCGAGGTGCGTCCCATGAATCCGGCAAACGACAACGAGATTCCGAACCGTCTTGCGGCACCGAGTCGCGATGCGGGCATATCCGGACCGGTCGCGGTTCAGGCGCAGCGCGGCAAAAAGAGCGGGCTTCCGAAGACCGGTCAGGCTTCGAGCGCTGCGGCGGCAGCTTTCTCGATTGCGGGACTTGCGCTGCTCCTCTACTGCCACAAGAGAGAAGAGTACTGAAACGGTATTCACAGAAAATAAATCATTCCGGTGAGACGCCGCGGGGCAAGACGCTCCGCGGCGTCTTTTCGACCTTTCCCGCAGGAAGGCTATGGCGTGGATTTGCCTGCCTGTGCTAAGATAGAAACGGAAAGAAACGGAAAGAAACGGAAAGCAAAAGCGAAGACAGAGCAAGGGGCACAGAAGGAACACTGCACATGCTCGGACGGGCAAGGAGGCGAGATGAGAAGAAATCGGAGCAAGCTTGTTGCGGGGCTGGCAACGCTGGCACTGGCAGTCACTGCGTTCACGGCCTGCGGTACGGCAAAGACGACAGAGAGCAAGGCAGAGAGCAGCGCCGTAGAGAGCAGCGAAGTCGCGGGTAGCGGCGAGGCGACAAGCGGAGCGCAGGCGGAGGCCGCGAATCCGTGGATGGATGTCCGCGATCTGAAGGAGGCGCTGAAAGAGACCGGTGTTGAGCTGGAAGCGCCGGAAGAAATCGGAGACTTTCATCTGAGCCATGTTCAGGCCGTTCGGGACGGCGGAATGGTCCAAGTCTTTTACGGCGGCGTGGCGGATCAGACCGAGACCCAGGTGTTGCTCCGCAAAGCCAAGAGTATGGAAGATATCAGCGGCGACTACACAATCTACCCGGAGGACCGCAGGGTCAACGAGACAGAGGGAGAAGTGCGCCTCCGCGGCCAGGACGGCAGAGTGTATCTCGCAACTTGGCAGCGCGGTGACTACAGCTATTCGCTGAGCCTCGCGCAGGGAGTGGAAGAAGCAAAGGTCATGGAGGTTATTTCGGAGATCAAATGAGCAAGGAAAAGTTAGAAGAGTATCGAGAGTTAATTGTCAACAACCGCTTCGCGCTGCACAACCACGTGACCCTCACGGATCTCGAGGAAAACAGCGCAGAGGGCTATCTGGACGTCGAAGATGATGTGACCAATGCCTACGGCATGGTGCACGGCGGCGCGTTTTATGCGCTCGCGGACGTCATTGCGGGCATGACGGCGCGCGGCAACGGGCACGCCTATGTGACCCAGACGGCGGATTTACACTATCTCTCCTCGACCGAGGAGAAGCGCATTTACGGAAAGAGCCGCGTATTGCGGCGCAGCCGACAGACGGCTGTCATTGAGGCGGAGGTGACGGACGGGACGGGAAAGTGCCTGTTTTTTGCGACCTTCACGTTTTTCTGCGTGGACGGCCGTGTCGCCGTAAAAAGAGAGGGGGTAGAGCGTGCCGACTCATAACCGGAGAAAGAAAATCAACATCGTCGGGCATAAGAATCCGGATACGGATTCCATCTGCGCGGCGCTCAGCTACTGCTGGCTGAAAAAGCAGATCGATCCGCAGGGCGAGTACGAGGCGCGGAGAGCGGGCAGTGTGAACCGCGAGTCGCAGTTCGTGCTGAATTACTGGAAGATGAAGGCACCGCGTCTCATTACGAGCGTGAGCCCGCAGATGAAGGACATCGATTTCCGCATTCAGCCCGGTATCGACGGGGAGATGAGTCTCCGCGAGGTCTGGAAGCTGATGCGCGAAGAGGATATCGAGACCCTCTGCATCACGACCGAGGAGCAGGAACTTCTGGGTCTCGTTTCGGTCACCGACATCACCAACATCAACATGAATCTCCTTGACAACGGGATACTGGCGACTGCGAAGACACCCTATAAAAACCTCATTTCGACCCTGGACGCGGAGATGATTTCCGGCGATCCGGAGTCGAGCATCGAGAAGGGTCATATCTACATCGGCACAAGTCCCGAGGTCATTGAAGAGTTCGTGAACGAGAACGATATCGTTCTGGTTTCGAACCGCTATGAGGCGCAGATTTGCGCGATTGAGTGCGGCGCGTCCTGCATTGTGATCTGCTGCGGCGCACTGGCGGGCAAGACCATCTTAAACCGCGCGAAGGAAAAGAACTGTACGGTGCTCATGAGCCCCTACGACACCTATGCGGCGGCACGCCTCATCAGCACGGCCATTCCGGTGCGCCACATCATGCAGAGCGAGAAGCTGCTGCAGTTCGGCCTCAACACCTATGTCGAGGACGCGAAGAAAATCATGGCATCGGTGCGTCACCGCTATTTCCCGATACTCGATTCCGACGGAAAGTATGTCGGTGTCGTGAGCCGCAGAAACCTCTTGAATTTGCACCCGAAGCGGGTCATTTTGGTGGACCACAACGAGTTTACCCAGACTGTGGACGGCATGGAGCAGGCGGAGATTCTGGAGATCATTGATCACCACCGAATCGGCAATCTGGAGACCGGCGGACCGGCCTACTTTCGGAACGAGCCGGTCGGCTGCACCAACACCATTGTCTATTCCATCATGCAGGAGAAGAACCTCACCCCGCCGAAGGAAATCGCGGGGCTCATGCTCTCCGCAATCCTCTCGGATACGCTGATGTTCCGCTCGCCGACCTGTACGGCGAGAGACCGCGCCGCGGCAGAGGCGCTTGCGGCCATTGCGGAGGTCGATATCGAGAGCTATGCGAATCAGATGTTTGAGGCCGGCGAGGATCTGAGCGGACGGAGCGCCGAGGATATTTTCTTCGCGGACTTTAAGGTCTTTACCTTCGGCGATATCCGCTTCGGCGTGAGCCAGAGCACCTTTATGACCGAGAAAAACCGGAAGGCGGCCGAGGAATTGGTGAAGCCCTTCCTCGAAGCAGCCGCAAACCGCACCGGTGTGGATACCGTTTACTACATGGCGACCGACACGCCCTCCGAGAGCACGGAGCTCTTCTGGTACGGCAACATGGCCGAGGAGTACGCGCGGCGCGCCTTCGGACGCGCGCCGGAGGCGGAAGGTTATTTCTACCTGCCGGGCGTTGTGAGCCGGAAAAAGCAGATGATACCGCCGCTTCGCATGGCGATGCAGGCGGAGCCCTGAGAGGAGAGAGTATGAAACGAGTCAGCGCCCTGCTCGCACAGGGCTTGGAAGAAGTGGAATGCCTGATGGTTGTTGACCTCTTGCGGCGCGCCGAGGTACAGGTGACCTTGGTCTCCGTGAGCGGAGAGCGCGTCGTGACCGGTGCGCACGGCATTGCGATTGTGACGGATCGCCTGATCGAGGAGATGGATTTCTCGGCGGAGGATATGATCTTCCTGCCGGGCGGCATGCCGGGCGTCAGCAATCTGGTGCGCCATGCGCTGGTGGCGCAGACCCTGAGAGCGCAGGCCGAACAGGGCAAGGAGCTCGCCGCCATCTGTGCGGCGCCGAGCATACTCGGTAAGATGGGACTCTTTGCGAACAAGCGCTTTACCTGCTATCCGGGTTGGGAGCGCGGCATTGACGGCATCAACGGCGCCGAGTGGAGCGGGGCCGCGGTGGAGCGGAGCGAGGGACTCACGACCGGGCGCGGCCTCGGCACGGCGATGGACTTCGGCTTAAAGCTGATCGGCGTGCTCTGCGGCGGCGAGACGGCAGAGAAAATCAAGCAGGCGGTCCAGCATCCGGACACGCTCTACTGAGCGCGTCCCCGTGAATGCGTTTTGGGAGCGCCACGCTGCGCTGCGGGAGTTTTTGCTTTTTAATCTGCTTTCGAACTGTGCGACCCTGGTGAACCTCCTTGCGACTTTTGTCGGCACGCATGTCTTGTTCCGTGCGTTTCGGGACAGACCTTTTTCCTTCCTGGTTTTTCAGTACAGAAATATACGGGAGGATTTGGGGCTCGCAGGTTTTTTGAGCTTTTTGTTTGCGACCGCGCTCGCACAGACGGTTAATTTCTCGGTGCAGCGAAAGCTGGTATTTCGCGCTTCCGGAGATGCGGGAAAGGCGGCGCTCCGCTTTGCGGGGCTTGCCCTTTTTCTGACCCTAATCTCTGCGGCGCTGCCGGCCTATACCTTGCCGCGCTTCGGTATTTTGGGTTCCGCAGTCTTAAACATAGTGCTGCAGGTGGCAATCAGTTTTCCCGCGATGAAATTTTGGATTATGCCTGAGGGAACTCGGGAGAAGAAGGCAGTATGAGTCAGATACAAAACAAGCGGAAAGCAGGGTCGGACGTCCTTCGGCGTCTGACCCTCTTTGAAAAGGCGGCCCTGTTATCCGGGGGCGGCGCCTGGAAGAGCCGGGCACTCCCGAGACGGGGCTTGCCGGCTCTTTTCTTTTCGGACGGACCGCACGGTCTCAGGAAGCAGGAGGGCATCGGGGATCATCTCGGGCTCCATGCCTCCCGCCCCGCGACCTGCTTTCCGACGGCGGCGACCGTCGCAAACAGCTGGGACACGGAACTTGCCGAAGCGGTGGGCGAAGCGCTCGGAAACGAGGCGCGCTCGCAGGGGGTGGATGTGCTGCTCGGGCCGGGACTCAACATTAAGCGGAGTCCGCTCTGCGGGCGGAATTTCGAGTACTTTTCGGAGGATCCCTATCTCTCCGGAAAGCTCGCGGCAGCCTATGTGCGCGGTATACAGCGCGGCGGTGTGCTCGCCTGTGTAAAGCACTACGCCGTAAATTCGCAGGAGTTTCGACGCATGACCTTAAATGCCGTCGTGGACGAGAGAGCGCTCCGGGAACTTTATCTCACGGGCTTTGAGATTGCGGTGAAGGAGGGAAAACCCGCTGCGCTGATGACCAGTTATAACCAGGTGAACGGAATCCAATCCAATGAAAACCCGCAGCTCATGCTCGACATTTTGCGGGACGAGTGGGGCTATGACGGCATGGTTGTGACGGACTGGGGCGGCTCGGACGATCACATTCGGGGCATACAGTGCCGCACCACGCTGGAAATGCCGAATCCCGGGCTCTATGCGGCGCGGGAAGTGCTGCGCGCCGTAGAGCGGGGGGAGCTCTCCGAGGCGGAAATCGATGTCTGCCTGAAGGACTACTTCCGCACGCTGCGGCGCGCCGCGGTACAGGCAAAGAAGGCTGTGCCTGTGGATCCGCTGCGGCAGCACGCGCTCGCGCGGCGGGCGGAGCGGGAGAGCGCGGTGCTCCTAAAGAACGACGGCATACTGCCGCTCTCCGGAGAAGAAACGGTCGCATTGATCGGTGACTTTGCTTTCATGCCGCGCTATCAGGGCGCGGGTTCCTCGCTCGTGAACAGCCGCCGGGTCGAGACGCTCGCGGGACAGCTCTCGCAGCGCCTCGGGAATAAGCTGATCGGCTGCGCGAGTGGGTATGCGCGACACGGAGATGACAGCAAACGCCGGGCTGCGAAGCGACTTCGCCGCGCGCTGAAACTCGCACGGAAAGCTTCCTGTGTGATTTTCTGCTGCGGTCTCGATGAGATGGCAGAGACCGAGGGCCTGGACCGAAAGACGCTGGCGCTGCCGGCGGCACAGCGGCGGGTGCTTCACAGCCTCGCGGATGTCAATCCGAACATCATTCTCGTGCTGAGCGCGGGTTCGGTCGTGGATCTCTCGGTCGAGCGGGATGCGCGCGCCGTGCTGCACGGCTACCTCGGCGGTGAGGCCGGGGCGGGCGCCATGTCAGAGCTGCTGTACGGAGAGGCTACGCCCATGGGGAAGCTCGCGGAGAGCTATCCGCGCGCGCTTTCGGATACCCCGGCCTATCCCTACCGGAAACTCCGCGGCAACTGCGCGGAGTACCGAGAGAGCCTCTATGTGGGCTATCGCTATTATGACAGAGCGGGGCTCTCACTCTACCATCCCTTCGGCTTCGGGCTCTCCTATACAAGTTTTTCCTATCGAGATCTCACGGTCGAGGCGGAGGGTGTACGCTTTTTCGTGAAAAACAGCGGCGCAAGGGACGGCGCGGAGATTGCGCAACTCTACATAAGTGCCTTGGAGAGCGCGGTCTTTCGGCCGGAAAAGGAATTGAAGGGCTTTGCCAAGATCTTTTTAAAGGCGGGGGAGGAGAAAGAGGTTTTCATCCCCTTCGATGACAAGAGTTTTCGGGTCTACGACAGTGCAAGAGGCTGTTTTATCGAGGAGGAAGGGCGCTACCGCATTTTAGTCGGTGCGAGTGCGGCGGATCTTCGCCTCGCTGCGGAAACAGAGCGCGGGGGAGAACGTATGCTTATCCCGCAAGAAAAAAAGCGCCTGCCCCACTATTTCAGCGGGGCGGCGCAACAAGTCGGGAGAACGGAATTTGAGCGCTTGCTCGGGCGAAAAACCGAGCGCCCGGCGCTCGCAGGGGAACTGCTTCGCGGCGATGCGGTCCATGAACTCAGGCGTTCGCGCGGTCTGCTCGCGCGGCTCATTTACCGCGGCTTACAGCGCGCGCTCAACAAGAGCGCGGCAAAGCGTGAGCCGAATTTGAATTTGATTTTTACCTACCACATGCCGTTTCGCGCCTTCTCGAAATTCGGGAGCGGGCGCATCTCGCCGGAGATGACCGAGGCTGTCTTACTCATGCTGAACGGACACCTCATTGCGGGCGGGCGAAAGTTCTTCCTTGAGGGTTTAAAAAACCGCCGGGAGAACCGGCGGAATGAGAGAGCGCTGCGTTGATTAAACGCGCGCTTTTTCTTTTTTGAAAAGTTCCGGGAGCGCATCGTTCCGCAGGTCGGAGACCAGCGGGAAGCCGGGCGTCTCGGTGATGGCAAGCGGCAGCTTGGCAAAGCGGAGCACAGCCTGCATTGTTGCGGGCGAGGACCAGAAGACCGGGGTTTCGTCCGGAGCGATACGGACCGCGTCGCCGTAGTCCGGCGTCTCGAGCGAGCGAATGCCGATTTCCGACGGCGTGCCGATGTGAAGCGGCGCACCCTGCACAAGTTCCAGAGACTCGGTCAGCCGGTAGGCTTCCTTTACCGCCGTTTGGGAAAGAGGCCGCATGGCGACCACAACGGGACCGCGGAAAGGCCCCGTCGGGTTTGTGCGGAGCTTGGTTTCATAGAGCGGCATGGCCTTCTGTTCTTCGACATGGCGTACGGAAAGACCGTTCTCCAGGAGCAGGCCGTCCGCGGAGGCGGCACAACCGATTAAGAAGCCGACAGAGCCGATGTTCCAGAGCGCCTTCACTTCGTTCACATCCTCGGAGACCTCGCCGTTGATAAAGATGCGGTAGTGCGGCAGGGCGGTGCAGAGATTGGCCCCGGGCGCAAGGAAGGAGGAGACGGGCTTTTCCCGTATGACCTCGAGAACAGGGAAAATTTCCGGGTTCCAGGAGGCAAAGCGGAGAAAATCGTCCGCGTAGGTGCTCGGAAGAATCAAAAGACTTGCCTTTACATAGTCGGGGCAGAGCGCGCCGGTCGCGGTGTCAAGCTTATTCGCTTCGGCGAGCGCGCGGACTTCCCGGGGGGTCAACTTCTTAAAATCTGTGCTCATGAACTGCTTTCCTTTTCTGTGTAATGTGAGAGCAAAACGTACTCAGCGCGTAAACGCGTAAGAGAACACGCGGAGCGCGTTGTTCTCGGCGCGCCGAGCGTCCTGTGCCGCCTCGATCGAAACTTTCTCAAAGCGGACGCGGTCGTTCGCCTTAATCTGCGCAAGCAAGCGGAAGTCCGCACTGATCACGTTTGCGATCTTGGTGTAGCCGCCGGTGGTCTGCCGGTCCGCAAGCATGATAATGGGCTCGCCGGAGGCCGGAACCTGAATCGCGCCGAAGGCAATGCCGTCCGAGATGATGTCGGCGCCGTCCTTGTGGGCAATCGCCGCGCCGGTAAGGCGGCAACCCATGCGGTCAAACTCCGGGGTCACGGTGTAGACTTCGCTTAAAAAGCTCTTGAGTCCCTCTGCGGTGAAGGCATCGTCTTGCGGACCGAGGACCACGCGCAGGGTGTAAATGTCCCGCTTTACGAACTCCGGCGTAAAGCGGCGCACATCGAGGTTCGGAATGGTCGCCGCGGGAGCGCGGAAGGCGATTTCATCGTCCTTCTCGAGCTTGCGCCCGCAGAAGCCGCCGAGCTTAGCCTTAAGATAGGTCGAGCGACTGCCCATGACGAGCGGGATATCAAGGCCGCCGTGGAAGGCGAGGTAGGCGCGGCAGCCGGTCTTCGGCGCCGTGAAGCGAAGCGTCTGTCCGCTCTTCACCGCGTATGCGCCGTAGGGCGCGAGGGGCTGGCCGTCCAGGGTGGCGCCGAGGTCGCCGCCGGTGAGCCCGATCACATTGTCCGCCGTAAAGCGGAGCGCGGGGCCAAGGAGGGTGCACTCGAGCACAGCCTCATTTTCGGGATTTCCGCAGAGGATGTTGGCAAGGCGCAGGGCGCGGGGGTCCATGGCGCCGGAGACCGGAACGCCGAAGGCCTGATAACCGATGCGGCCCAGGTCCTGAACCGTGGTCAGAGCGCCGGGGGTAATCACTTGAATGCTCATGCCTTGACCTCCTCTCGCTTGCGTGTGCTGAGGCGGTAGCTGCCCGCTTCGATTTCCGCTTCTATTTTCCGGTACTCTTCCTCGTTGATCGGGAAAAAGTGAATGTACTGGCCGGCGCGCGGCAAAATCGGGGTCTCGCGCAGCGGATCGTACATGCGGACCGGGGTTCTTCCGATGAGCTGCCAGCCGCCCGGCGAGGCAATCGGGTAGATGCCGGTCTGCTTGCCCGCGATGCCCACCGAACCCGCGGGAATCGAGACGCGGGGCGTCTTTAAGCGCGGGGTTTCGATGCTCGGATCCAGACCGCCGAGGTAAGTAAAGCCCGGGGTAAAGCCGAGCATGTAGATGAGGTATTCCGGCGCACTGTGGCGCTTTACAACCTCTTCTTCGCTGATGCCGGCATTTTCCGCCACGTGGGCTAAATCCGGGCCCATCTCCCCGCCGTAGAGGACGGGGATTTCAAGGACTTCGCTCGGGGGCAGGGCAGTCGTATCGATGGAAGCCGCAAGTTCCTTGAGCGTTCCGAGCAGGCGGTCGCAGGAAATGCGATCGGGATCGTAGTGTATCATCAGGGAGCAGTAGGTCGGGACCGTCTCTACGATGCCCGGAATCTTGCGCTCCGTGAGGAGCAGCTGAAAGGCGCGTATGGTCCGGTTAACCTCTTCGGAGATGCGGTCGCCGAAAACCGCACTGACCGCCGTGTCGCCGTTCAGCAAAAAGCGCGACGTTGCTAAATTGGTCATAGGGAACCTTTCTTCCGAGAATTAGGAGAAGAGCTTTCCGAGATTCGGGAGTGCCGTGATCGCGAGGTAGCCCGAGAAGAGCACCACAATCCATCCGAGGACATAGAGCGCGATCGGGTGACGATATTCTTTGCCGACGACCTTCGGGTTACGGCAGGCGAGCAGCATGCAGCAGAGCGAGATCGGGAGAATCAGGCCGTTTACCGCACCTGCGAAAATAACCATCTTCTTCGCACCGCCGAGTACGGTCATGACTAAGGTCGAGAACGCGATGAAGCCGACAATGAACCCGCTCTCATGCTCGCGCACAAAGGGGTGCAGGGTCTTTAAGAAGGAGACCGAGGTGTAAGCCGCGCCGATAACCGAGGTAACACCCGCGGAGAAGAGCGCGAGACCGAAGAGGCGGTAGCCAAGATTGCCCGCTGCGAGGCGGAACGCTTCCGCTGCCGGGTTCTTTGCGGAGGTGATGGCTTCCACATTTGCGGTGACCAGTGCCGTACCCTGGGTGCACACACCGAGCACGCAGAGGAAGAGCAGAATGCGCACGGTTCCGGAGACCGAGATACCGGTCAGAACCGACTGACGGAAGTGCGGAACCTCATCCTTATTGCCGCCGTAGCCCGCGTCGAGCAGGCGGTGTGCGCCGGAGAAGGTGATGTAGCCGCCGCAGGAGCCGCCGAGCAGGGTGAGCATGGGGCCTACCATGGAGCCGGGACGTTCCGGCGTGAACATGCGAACCACAGCTTCGCCGACCGGGGGCTTCGAAGAAATTGCGACATAGAGCATGACGAGGATGATGACGCCGCCGAGAACCTGGGCAACCTTATCCACGGCTGCCTTGCCGCTCTTCGAGAGGAAGATGCAGATTGCGAGGGTGCCGCCGAGGAGGGCGCCCACCTTTTCGTGGAGGCCGAACATCGCGTCAAAGCCGAGGGCGACACCGCCCACGTTTCCGATGTTAAAGGCGAGACCGCCGAGGACCACGAGGAAGGTCAAAAACACACCGAGACCCGGGAGCACCGTGTTTGCGATTTCCTGACCGCGCTTTCCCGAGACGCCGATCACGGACCAGATATTGGTCTGCGCGACCGCGTCCATAATGATGACGCAGGCAATGACAAAGGCGAAGGAAGCGAGATACTTTGCCGTGAACTGGGAAGTCTGCGTTAAGAAGCCAGGGCCTATGGCGGAAGTTGCCATCAGGAAGGCCGCGCCGAGTTTCACGGAGAGACTGTGACTGTTCTGCTTGTTATTCATATTGCTACCCCTTTTATGATGGTTGGAAACTTACTTGATAAAGTTGCCGAGCGCTTCGATCCGAATGCCCTCCTCGGTGAGGGTCTTCCGGATCTCACGGACAAATTCGACGGCCGAGGGATTGTCGCCGTGAACGCAGATCGAATCCGCGCGGAGCGGGACATCCTCGCCGGTAATTGCCGTCACCTTGCCCTCCTTCACCATGCGAACGGTGCGGGCAATTGCGAGCTGCTTATCGTGAATCACGGCGCCCTCTTTGGAGCGCGGCACCAGAGAGCCGTCCGCCTGGTAAGCGCGGTCCGCAAAGACCTCGGAAGCCGTGCGAAGACCGACCGCCGCTGCCTCCGAAATCAGGAAGCTGTTCGCGAGGCCGAGGAGAATCAGCTTGTCATCAAACTCTGCGACCGCCTCCGCGATGGCGCGTGCAAGTGCCGCGTCCTTGGCTGCCATGTTGTAGAGTGCGCCGTGCGGCTTGACATGCTGGAGCGTAAGTCCCGCAGCCTTTGCGAAGGCATAGAGCGCGCCGAGCTGGTAGCTCATATAAGCCTTCACTTCTTTCGGGGAGCAGGCCATATTGCGGCGGCCGAAGCCCATGAGATCCGGAAAGCCCGGGTGAGCGCCGAACGCGACAGAAGCCTCCCGACAGAGACGTGCGGTCTCCGCCATCACGAGGGGATCGCCGGCGTGATAGCCGCAGGCCACATTGGCGGAAGAAATCTGGGCGATGACCTCCTTGTCGAGGCCTATGGTGTAGGCACCGAAGCTCTCGCCGAGATCCGAGTTAAGATCCACATGATACATAGCATTACCTCCTTAAATTTGTGCGGGATGGCAGGCTCCTTCCTGTGCGGAGCAGGCAGACTCCCGTTAAGATAGATGAATAACAGGGCTATATAAGCTTTGATACTATGCAAAACGTCCCGATGAGAATTGTAACATGCGTGCCGGTGTACTTCAAGAAATACATAATTCCAAGTGCTTTGGTAGGAATTCGCCTTGCATGTGGCAACACTGCCGCGCTATAATGCTAAAAACGCAATATTTGTGTGAACTTGCGCAGGCGCAAGGGAGGGAGAATTATGAGCAAAGACTTACTGACGGTGCGGGATTTATCCGTGCGGGTCGAAGAAAAAAATATTCTGAAGAGCCTGAATCTTTCGGTGAAACCGGGTGAGACCCATGTCTTAATGGGACCGAACGGCGCCGGAAAATCCACGCTCGGCAACACGCTGATGGGCAATCCGCACTACGAGGTAATCGGCGGCTCGGTCGAGTTCCAGGGACAGAACCTTCTGGATCTCTCGGTCAACGAGCGCGCCAAGGCGGGCATTTTCATGTCCTTCCAGAATCCGCTCGAGGTGCCGGGCATCAGCCTCGCGAACTTTATCCGAAACGCGCTGGAGCAGAGAACCGGAAAGCGCATTCGCCTCTGGGATTTCCGGAAAGAGATTGCGAAGGCGCTCGAAGTGCTGAACATGGATCCGAGCTATGCGGACCGCGACTTAAATGTGGGCTTCTCGGGCGGCGAAAAGAAGAAGGCGGAGATTTTACAGCTGCTCATGCTGAAGCCGAGTCTCGCGATTCTCGACGAGACGGATTCCGGCCTCGACGTGGACGCGGTGAGAACCGTGAGCCGCGGCATTGAGGAGTACCAGAAGGACAAGGATTCGGCACTCATCATCATCACCCACAACATGGGCATACTGTCCTCGCTCAAGGTGGACAAGACCCATGTGATCGTGAAGGGTTCGATTGTCGCGGACGGCGACGCGAGCCTTGTTGAGGAGATCAACCGCGACGGTTTCGCGCGCTTCGAGACCAAGGAGTGAGTATGTCGGAAGAGAGAGAAAAAGACAGAACCTATGTGGAAGACATAGACCGCTCCATCTATGACTTCCGTAACGAAGAGAAGGATGCCTACCGCATTCGGGCAGGCCTTACCCCGGAGATTATCACCGAGATTTCCAAGACCAAGAACGACCCGGCTTGGATGCTGGAGCATCGTCTGAAGTCCCTCGAGATTTTCGAGCGGAGCAGCATGCCGGTCTGGGGCCCCTCGATCGAGGGCCTCAATATGGATCAGATTGCGACCTATGTGCGCCCGAACACGAAGATGAGCGCGGAGTGGTCGGAGGTGCCGGAGGAAATCAAGGATACCTTTGAGAAGCTCGGTATACCGCAGGCGGAGAGAGAGAGCCTTGCGGGTGTCGGCGCGCAGTACGACTCGGAGCTGGTCTACCACAATGTGAAAAAGGAAGTGGCGGAGCAGGGTGTCATCTACACCGATTTGGAGAGCGCCATGCACGGCCCCTACGAGCAGATGATACGCGACCACTTCATGAAGCTGGTGCCGCCGACGGACCACAAGTTTGCGGCGCTGCACGGCGCGGTCTGGTCGGGCGGTTCCTTTGTCTATGTGCCGCCGGGCGTCAGCGTGGAAATCCCGCTGCAGTCCTACTTCCGCCTGAACGCACCGGGTGCGGGTCAGTTTGAGCACACCCTGATCATCGTCGACGAGGGCGCTTACCTCCACTTTATCGAGGGATGTTCGGCGCCGAAGTACAATGTCGCAAACCTCCATGCGGGCTGTGTGGAACTCTTTGTCGGCAAGCGCGCAACCCTGCGCTATTCGACGATTGAGAACTGGTCCAAGAACATGTACAACCTGAACACGAAGCGCGCCAGAGTCGAGGAGGACGGCAAGGTCGAGTGGATCTCCGGTTCCTTCGGCTCCCACGTGGGCTATCTCTACCCGATGAGCGTGCTTGCAGGCGACCGGGCTCGCTCCGAGTTCTCGGGCGTCACCTTTGCGGGTGCGGGGCAGAACTTAGATACCGGCTGCAAGGTGGTGCACATCGGTAAGAATACGAGTTCTTATATCAATACCCGCTCGATTTCGAAGAGCGGCGGCATTTCGACCTTCCGCTCGGCGGTCGTCGTACAGGCGGGCGCGGAGAATGCGAAGAGCTCTACCTCCTGCCAGTCTCTCATGCTGGATGCGGAGAGCCGCTCGGACACGATTCCGGCAATCGAGGTCAAGACCAACAAGGCGGATATAGGCCACGAGGCAAAGATAGGCCGCATTTCGGACGACGCGGTCTTCTATCTCATGAGCCGCGGTGTCTCCGAGGAGGATGCGAGGGCGCTGATTGTCAGCGGTTTCGCGGACAATGTCGGAAAAGAGCTGCCGCTTGAGTACGCGGTCGAAATGAATAACCTGATCAGACTTGAGATGAAGGGCGCAATCGGTTAAGGAGGGCGAGATGAAATTTAATACCTTGGCGAGCCCGACTTACAGTTGGCTCAAAATGAACGGCGGGGAGCTCTTAGACCTCCCCGCGATGGAGCGCCTCTCCCCGGCAATCGAACTGCCGGAGGGCGTGCGCGTTGAAAAATTAAACGGGGTCGCGGCAAAGCCGCTGCGCACCGGCGGCGGCGTAGCGTTCGGCGAGGCACTCGCGGCGGCAAAGCTCCCGGTTTTGATTTGCACGGTCCCGGCGGGACAGGAGATTGCGGAGCGGGATGCGCTTCGCCTCTCCTTCCGTCTGCCGGACGCGGGGCAGGAGTATAACCCGCGCGGACGCAACAGCGTGAAGGGCGAAAAGGCGAGCGGCACGCCGGCAAAGGCCGGAAAGTTCGCACAGGTGGAGCTCAATTTGGAGCGCGAGAGTTCGCTCACGGTGGTTATGGATTACCTCTCGGAGGCGGATGCAAAGGGTCTTGCGGGCGTGCAGACCAAGGTGACGCTCGGAGAAGGCGCAAAGCTCACCCTTGTGCAGCTGGTGCGCGCGGGCAGCGGCTATACCTTTTTGAATGATGTGGGCGCGGTCTGCGCAAAGGATGCGGAGCTCCGCGTGATTCACCTGGTGCTCTCCGGCAAGCATGTGTACCAGGGCTTCAGCTCCGCGATGGAGGGAGATCGCTCTCAGCTCGCGGTCGATGTCGGCTATGTCGGCGAAGACCGTGCGCACTATGACTTTAATTATGAGAGCATCCACAGCGGCAAGAAGACGGGCGCGGAAATTCACGGCAAGGGCATACTTCGCGGTCACGCGAAGAAGGTGTTCCGCGACAGCATAGACCTCCGCAACGGCTGCTCCGGCAGTGAGGGCAACGAGACCGAGGATGTGCTTCTCATGGACGAGACGGTCGAGAACCGTTCGCTTCCGATTATTCTCTGCAGCGAGGACGATGTGGTGGGCAACCACGGCGCGACCATAGGCCGTCTCGACGAGGATCTGCTCTTTTACATGGAGTCCCGCGGTATGCAGAAGGACGAAATTTACGAGATGATGGCGAAGGCGAGAATTGACGCAATTGTGCGAAAAATTCCGGACGCAAAGACGCGTCACGACCTGCTGGAACTGGATGACGAAGAGGAGCGTGAGGACAGATGACGAGCGAAGAGAGAAGAGCGGAGGACCTGCGCATTCGCAAGGATTTTCCGCTGATTGACGGACATCCGGAGATTGCCTACCTCGACAACTCTGCGACGACGCAGAAGCCGGAGTGTGTGCTCCGCGCGATGCAGCACTATTATCTGGAAGAAAACGCAAACCCGCTGCGCGGTCTCTACGAGCTCTCGGTCAAGGCGACCGAGGCCTATGAGGATGCGCGGGAAGCGGTGCGCGCGTTTATCGGAGCGGGAAGCATTCAGGAGATCGTCTTCACGCGGAATGCGAGCGAGAGCCTGAACCTGGTCGCCTATTCGGCGGGCGATGCCTTCTTAAACGAGGGCGATGAAATCCTGATTACGATCATGGAGCACCATTCGAACCTGATTCCCTGGCAGCAGGCGGCTGCGCGGAGAGGCGCTGTTCTTAAGTTCCTCGAGCCGGATGAAGAGGGTTATATCTCGGAAGAGCATTTCCGCAGCATGCTGAGCCCGAAGACCAAGCTGGTCTCGATGACCCATATCTCGAACGTGCTCGGCGTGAAAAACGATATCAAGCGCTTTGTGCGCATTGCGCACGAGAACGGCAGCCTTTTCATTTTGGACGGCGCGCAGTCCGTGCCGCATATCCCGGTCGATGTGACCGAACTCGATGTCGACTTCCTTGCATTTTCGGGACACAAGATGCTCGCGCCCATGGGCATCGGCGTGCTCTACGGCAAGAGAGAACTGCTCGAGAAAATGCCGCCCTTCCTCTTTGGCGGTGAGATGATCGAGTATGTGAGCCGCGAGAAGGCGACCTGGGCGGAGCTTCCGCACAAGTTTGAGGCCGGAACGGTCAACGTGGGCGGTGCGGTCGGCCTGCATGCGGCGATTGAATACTATAAGCAGCTCGGCTGGGATAAGATTCTGGAGCGCGAAGAGCATTTGAGCCGTCTCGCGATGGAGAAGCTCTCGGCAATTCCGCATCTCAGAATCCTGGGGCCGAAGGACGGCGCTGCGCACCACGGCATTTTCACCTTCACGATTGAGGGCGTGCACCCGCACGACATTGCGGCCATCCTCGACTCGCACAAGGTGAATATACGCGCGGGTCACCACTGCGCGCAGCCGCTCATGCAGTTTATGAAGACGCCTTCCACGACGCGGGCAAGCTTTGCATTTTACAATACCGAGGACGAGCTGGATCGCCTCGTTGAGAGCATCGGCGGCGTGCGCCGTGAGATGGGGTATCAGGAGTGAGCATGGACAATAAGATTTTTTACAATGAGATTTTGACGGACCACAACCTCCACCCGGGCAACAAGCGCGACCTTCCGGATGCGAACCTGGTTCTGGAGGGCGTGAACCCGAGCTGCGGCGACGACATCATCTTAAAACTCAAGGTTGTAGACGGTGTGATCGAGGACGGCGGCTTTGTCGGCGACGGCTGTGCGGTCTCCCAGGCTTCGGCGGATATGATGCTGGACCTTGTGATCGGCAAGACCGAGGCAGAGGCAAAGCGCCTCGCGGAGATCTTTTTCCGCATGATTAAGGGCAGCATCACCGAAGAGGAGAGAGAAGAGCTCGAAGAGGCGGGCGTCTTAAAGGACATCTCTCACATGCCGGCGCGCGTCAAGTGCGCGGTGCTCGGCTGGCACACCATGGAAGAGATGCTGAACGGGAATGCAAGTCCCGTGACCACCGAGGACAAGTAAATGGGACTGAATCCACTGCAGCTTATGAAGCTCTTCGGCATGAACAAGAAGTTTCAGAAGAATCACCCCAAGGTGAGCGCCTTTTTCCGCACCCACTTTGCGGGCGGCCTGACAGAGGGCACCGTACTTGAATTTAGTGTCACCAAGCCGGGCGAGGAGACCGTGAGCACCAATATGCGCGTCTTAAAGTCCGATTTGGACCTGATCGAAGAATTGAAGAAGATGAAATAAGTCAGCGATCAAAAAGAAGCTACCGCAAATAACTTGCGGTAGCTTCTTTCTGTTATATCCATATGACGCACGCGGGAAACAGCGAGAAATTCAGGGTTTTGTTGTCATGTAAAAATTGATAAAGGCAAACAGTAAGAGCGTGCCCGGGATTACAAAGACAAAACCGGGGAATATAGCGGGAGCATTCAGCCACTGCCCGGTCTGAATAGTGGCAGCCCAGTGGATATAAGATGCAAGAAAGAGAATTGCAAAGACCAACGCTGCTGTGCAGAGTAGCAGGGTGGCAATGAATAAACGAAATTGTTTCTGCGACATGATATATCCTCCTCTCTTAGAGACTGCTAAGGAAAGATGCCGTGCGTCCCAAATGCTTTCGTAGCGCTGATTCAGCGCTTGTTGCTCTTTCTCCAGATGTGCATCTTCTCCGCTTCCTGAATCAGCTCGTCGCGGAAGTCCGGATGCGCAATCGAGATGATGCGCTCCGCTCTCTGCCAGTTGGTCACACCCTTTAAGTTGACCATGCCGTACTCGGTCACAAGGTAGTGAACCGCGGTTCTCGGGTCGGAGACCGTGGAACCCGGGGTCAGGGTTGCGCGGATGCGGGACTTTCTCTCGCCTGTCTTGGTCTCAAAGGAGGAACTCATGCAGATAAAGCTCTTGCCGCCCTTTGAGAGATAAGCGCCGAGCACAAAGTCGAGCTGGCCGCCGGTACCGGAAATCTGCTTCGGGCCCGCGGACTCGGCGTTGACCTGACCGAAGAGGTCCATATCCACGGCGTTGTTGATCGAGATAAAGTTGTCAATCTGACCGATCACATAGGGGTTATTCGTGTAGTCGACCGGCGCGCTCATGCAGCCCGGGTTGTTGTTTAAGTGGTCGTAGAGCTTCTTCGTGCCGGCCGCGAAAGCATAGACTTCACGTCCCTTGTCGAAGGGCTTTCTGAGGTTCGTAATCTTGCCGGCGTCGTAGAGATCCACGAAGGCGTCGACATACATCTCGGTGTGCACGCCGAGATCCTTTAAGTCGGAAGCCGCAATCATACTGCCCACGGTGTTCGGCATGCCGCCGATGCCCAGCTGGAGGCAAGCGCCGTTCGGAATCTGCTCCACAATAAGGCGCGCAACTTCGCGGTCCACCTCGGTCGGGGGCGCACCCGCGCCGAGCTCCTGCATGGGATCGTTCTCGCCCTCTACGATAAAGTCGACATCGGAGATGTGGATGGCATTCTCAAAACCGCCGAGGCAGACAGGCTGGTTCTTGTTGACCTCGACCACGACCTTGCCCGCCGAAGCGCACATCGCAGCGAGGTGGGAGGCCTGCGGACCGAAGTTAAAGTAGCCGTGCTCGTCCATGGGAGCCACCTGCAGGAAGGCGACCGCCGGCTTCTCGATATTGTCCTCGCGGTAGAAGCGCGGGAGCTCCGCATAGCGCATGGGGTTAAAGAAGCCGAAGCCCTCGGAGACCGCCTTTCTCTCCCAGCCGCCGAGATGCCAGGAGTTCCAGCAGAAGTGCTCGGCCGGATTTTCAATCTCAAAGATGGCGGGCTTCCGCACCAGGACGCCGCCGCGAATCTTGACGTCGCTAAGCTCCGGCATGCGGCGCGCCAGTGCCTTGTCGATGGCGACCGGCGTGCCGACACACCAGCCGTAGTCAATCCAGTCGCCGGACCGAACGAGTGCGGCGGCCTGTTCCGCGCTCACAAGTTTCTGTTTGTATGCTTCGTGAATGTTCATTTTGACCTCCGTGGCTTTTTCAAACAGCGCAGTTTCAGCAGTATGAATAAAATATTTAAGCCTAGTGTAACATTCCGAAGCGCTCTTTTCAACGCGGAAGCCTTCACCGCGAGAAAGAGCAATAAAAGCGATAAACTTGGCAAGATAGCGCAGAAGATAAGCGCAACAAGTGAGAGAAAAAACGCAAGAATTGCCGGAAATCCCAAAACGGCTACAAATAGTTACTTGTGAAAAGGCACAAGCCGATTTGACAAAAAGAGCATTTTCGCGATATTATTGCCATAAGTCTTAAAGGCTGAGAGTATGTGTTCTCATGCTTGGGACAACTTGCACAACATGCATATTAAGGAGGAACCGGATATGGCGAAGAGAATTGTTCTTGCAGGCGCATGCCGCACCGCAATCGGAAAGATGGGCGGAGGCCTCAGCGCAACCCCCGCAGTGGAGCTTGGCGCTCTGGTCATCAAGGAGGCTCTGAACAGAGCGGGCGTGAAGCCGGAGCAGGTGGATCACGTCTACATGGGCAATGTGTTGCAGGGTGCTCTCGGTCAGAACCCGGCACGTCAGGCTGCACTGAAGGCAGGCCTTCCGCACACGTCCACGGCGGTCACCGTGAACATTGTTTGCGGTTCCGGTCTGAACTGCGTCAACATGGCGGCACAGATGATTGAGGCGGGCGATGCCGACATCGTTGTCGCGGGCGGCATGGAGAACATGTCCATGGCTCCGTACGCGCTGACCAAGGCGCGTTTCGGCTACCGCATGAACAATGCGAACATGATCGATACGATGGTCAACGACGGTCTCTGGGATGCGTTCAATGACTACCACATGGGCATCACGGCAGAGAATGTCGCAGAGAAGTACGGCCTCACGAGAGAGCAGCTCGACGAGTTCGCGGCTTCGAGCCAGCAGAAGGCAGTCGCTGCACAGGAAGCGGGCGCTTTTGACGAGGAGATTGTCCCGGTTGAGCTGAAGTCCAAGAAGGGCACCGTTCTCTTCAACAAGGACGAGGGTCCGCGCGAGGGAACCACGGCAGAGTCCCTTTCCAAGCTGAAGCCGGCATTCAAGAAGGACGGCATCGTGACCGCAGGTAACTCCTCCGGTATCAACGACGGTGCGGCTGCAATCGTCGTGATGAGCGAGGAGAAGGCAAAGGAACTCGGCGTGAAGCCGATGGCGGTTTGGGTCGGCGGCGCACTGGGCGGCGTGGATCCGGCTATCATGGGCATCGGCCCGGTTGAGGCTTCCGGCAGACTCTTCAAGAAGACCGGACTCAGCGTTCAGGATCTTGACCTTGTCGAGTCCAACGAGGCATTCGCGGCACAGTCGCTCGCGGTTGCAAAGGATCTCAAGTTCGATATGTCCAAGGTCAACGTGAACGGCGGTGCGATTGCACTCGGCCACCCGATCGGCGCTTCCGGCTGCCGTATCCTGGTGACCCTGCTCTACGCGATGAAGAAGAGAAACGCAAAGAGAGGTCTTGCGACGCTCTGCATCGGCGGCGGCCAGGGCTGCGCGACGATTGTCGAGCAGTACAACTAAACGGACGGGAGGGTCTTCGCCTGCGCGGAGACCCTCGGTTGGTTTTTCGTGAGGAGACAATACTATGGGATTTGTGAGATGTGAGACCAAGAACGCGATCGCCGTTGTGACCATCGATCGCGAGAAGGCGCTGAACGCGCTGAACGCAGAGGTACTGGACGACTTAAAGGCGGCCTTTGATTCGATTGATACGGAGAGCGTGCGCTGCGTTATCGTGACCGGCGCGGGACAGAAGTCCTTTGTCGCGGGCGCGGATATCGCGGAGATGTCCGGGCTCGATGCAGCGGGCGGTGAGGCCTTCGGCAAGAAGGGCAACGATGTGTTCCGCATGATCGAGACCTTCCCGCTGCCGGTCATCGCAGCGGTCAACGGCTTTGCGCTCGGCGGCGGCTGCGAGCTCGCAATGAGCTGCGATTTCCGCATCTGCGCGGAGCAGGCTATTTTCGGTCAGCCGGAAGTGGGCCTCGGCATTACCCCGGGCTTCGGCGGCACCCAGCGCCTGGCGCGCCTTGTGGGCCCCGGCATGGCGAAGCAGCTCATCTATACGGCAAAGAACATCAAGGCAGAGGAGGCGCTTCGCATCGGCCTCGTGAATGCGATTTATCCGGCGGAGGAGCTCATGGCAGCGGCCGAGAAGCTCGCGGGACAGATTGCGGCGAACGCACCGGTTGCGGTCCGCGCCTGCAAGAAGGCGATCAACGAGGGCCTCGAGCAGCCCATGGAAGAGGCGGTCGTGACCGAGGAAAAGCTCTTCGGCAGCTGCTTTGCGACCGAGGATCAGAAGACGGGCATGCAGGCCTTCCTCGAGAAGAAGAAGGGTGTCAGCTTCCAAAACCGCTGAGGCGCTTGAAATACGGCTATCAGAAATTCACATAAGAAATTTGCGGCCGTATCTGGAAAAAGTGCATTCGTTATAGTAGTATTGTTGAGAGATTGACCGTAATCGGCAAAACGCACAGAGGAGGGAACAGCATGAAGGTAGGCGTCATCGGCGCCGGCACCATGGGTGGCGGCATCGCGCAGGCGTTTGCGCAGGTAGAGGGATACGAAGTTTGCCTCTGCGATTTGACAGATGCATTCGCAGAGGGCGGAAAGAAGAGAATCGAGAAGGGTCTCGCGGGACGTGTCGCAAAGGGCAAGCTCGCGCAGGAAGAGATGGACAAGATTCTCGGCCGCATTCACACCGGAACGAAGGAAATCTGCAAGGACTGCGACCTGGTTATCGAGGCAGCCATCGAGAACATGCAGATTAAGAAGCAGACCTTCAAGGAGCTCTCCGAGATCTGCAAGAAGGACTGCCTGTTTGCGACCAACACCTCCTCGCTTTCCATCACGGAGATCGGCGCGGGTCTCGATCGCCCGGTGACCGGCATGCACTTCTTCAACCCGGCTCCGGTTATGAAGTTGGTTGAGGTGATTTCCGGCCTGGATACCCCGCAGGAGGATCTGGACCGCATCACAAAGATTGCGGAGGACATCGGCAAGACGGTTGTCCCGATGCAGGAGTTTGCGGGCTTTGTCGTGAACCGCATCCTGATCCCGATGATCAACGAGGCAATCGGCGTCTATGCGGACAACAATGTCCCGGCAGAGAAGATTGATGAGGCAATGAAGCTCGGCGCAAACCATCCGATGGGACCGCTGGCGCTCGGCGACCTCATCGGCCTCGATGTCGTGCTCGCAATCATGGAAGTGTTGCAGAGCGAGACCGGCGACACGAAGTACAGACCGCATCCGGAACTTCGCAAGATGGTCCGCGGCGGCAGACTCGGCAGAAAGACCGGCAGAGGTTTCTACGACTACACGAAGTAAGTGGTTCCGGTAATTACATCGGAGCAATCCAACGGGTAAGGGGTTTCCTTTCCCGTTTGGATTTGCTTCGGTACGTTAATTATTTAACATGGAGGAAGGATCAATGGATTTCGCACTGGACAAGAAACACGAGATGGCGCGCTCGCTCTTCAGAGAGTTCGCTGAGAATGAAGTAAAGCCGCTTGCGCAGGAGATCGATGAGGAAGAGCGCTTCCCTGTTGAGACCGTCGAGAAGATGGCTCGCTACGGCTTCCTCGGAATTCCGGTTCCGAAGGAGTACGGCGGCCAGGGCTGTGACGTTCTGACCTACGCAATGTGCGTCGAGGAGCTCTCGAAGGTCTGCGGCACCACCGGCGTTATTGTCTCGGCTCACACCTCGCTCTGCATCGACCCGATTCTGACCTACGGAACCGAGGAGCAGAAGCAGAAGTATCTGCCGGACCTCGCGAGCGGCAAGAAGCTCGGCGCTTTCGGCCTCACGGAGCCGGGCGCGGGTACCGATGCTCAGGGTCAGCAGACCAAGGCGGTTCTGGACGGCGATGAGTGGGTCCTGAACGGCTCCAAGTGCTTCATCACCAACGGTAAGTATGCGGATGTCTATGTCGTGATTGCGGTGACCGGAACGGTCGAGAAGCACGGCAAGAGAATGAAGGAAATCTCGGCATTCATCGTCGAGAAGGGAACCCCGGGCTTTACCTTCGGCGTGAAGGAGAAGAAGATGGGTATCCGCGCTTCCGCTACCTACGAGCTCATTTTCCAGGATTGCCGCATCCCGAAGGACGCTATGCTCGGCCAGAAGGGCAAGGGCTTCCACGTGGCAATGCACACGCTGGACGGCGGCCGTATCGGTATCGCTTCCCAGGCACTGGGTCTCGCAGAGGGCGCTCTCGAGAGAACCGTTGCTTACGTGAAGGAGAGAAAGCAGTTCGGCAGAGCAATCGCGGCATTCCAGAACACGCAGTTCCAGCTCGCTGACATGGCGACGGATTGCGAGGCGGCACAGCTTCTTGTTTACAAGGCGGCAGTCGCAAAGCAGACCCAGACCAGCTACGGCGTCGAGGCTGCAAAGGCAAAGCTCTTCGCGGCAAACACGGCAATGTCTGTCACCACCAAGTGCGTGCAGCTGCACGGCGGTTACGGCTATATCAGAGAGTACGATGTGGAGCGCATGATGCGCGATGCGAAGATCACGGAGATTTACGAGGGCACCTCGGAAGTGCAGCGCATGGTAATCTCTGCAAGCTTACTGAAGTAATCAAGAGGAGGGACAGATCGTGAAAATTATCGTTTGCATTAAGCAGGTTCCGGATACCAAGGGCGGCGTTGCATTTAACCCGGACGGAACGCTGAACAGAGCTGCCATGCTCGCTATCATGAACCCGGACGACAAGGCCGGACTTGAGGCTGCACTTCGCTTAAAGGATGAGCTCGGCGCAGAGGTCACTGTGCTCACGATGGGCCTTCCGAAGGCGACCGATATGCTGCGCGAGGCATATGCGATGGGCGCGGATAAGATGATTCTGGTCACCGACCGCGTGCTCGGCGGCGCAGATACCTGGGCTACCTCCAGCACGATTGCGGCTGCACTCCGCAACCTGGAGTACGATCTCATCATCACCGGCCGTCAGGCAATCGACGGTGATACCGCACAGGTCGGACCGCAGATCGCAGAGCACCTGGGTCTCCCGGTTGTCTCCTATACGCAGGACCTCAAGATCGACGGCGAGTACGCAATCGTACAGCGCCAGTTCGAGGACAGATACCACGTTCTCAAGGTGAAGCTCCCCTGCCTGTGCACGGCACTCGCAGAGCTGAATCCGCCGCGTTACATGACGGTCGGCCGTCTCTTTGACGCGTTCGATCAGGATGTGACGACCTGGGGCAGAGCGGATCTGCCGACCCTTCAGGACAAGGACATGGGTCTTGCGGGCTCTCCGACCAAGATTGCGAGAGCATCCGATAAGGTCAAGAAGGGCAAGGGCGTCAAGGTGAACCTGGACGCACACGAGTCCGTAGAGTACTTGATGGATCAGCTGATTCAGAGACACATCGTCTAAGAGAGCGGGAGAGAGGTGAAGGCAATGAATTTAGAAGAGTACAAGGGCGTATATATCTTTGCCGAGCAGGTGGACGGCAAAGTCAGCAATATTGCATACGAACTGATCGGTGAGGGCAAGAACCTCGCAGAGAAGCTGAACACGGAAGTGACCGCGGTTCTGATCGGTTCCGGTGTCAAGGGTGAGGCGGAAAAGCTCGGCGCTTACGGCGCAGACCGCGTCATTCTGGTCGACGATCCGGAGCTCAAGGACTACAGAACCGAGCCGTACACGCACGCACTCTCGGAGGTCATCAATAAGTTCAAGCCGGAGATTGTTCTGATCGGTGCTACCGCAATCGGCCGCGATCTCGGCCCGAGCACCTCGGCGCGCGTTGAGACCGGCCTTACGGCAGACTGCACGCAGCTCGAGATCGGCGACTTCCCGCTCACCGTTCCGGCAGGCAAGGAAGACACCCAGAAGCACAACCAGCTTCTCATGACCCGTCCGGCATTCGGCGGCAACACGATCGCGACGATCGCTTGCCCGAACAACCGTCCGCAGATGGCTACGGTTCGCCCCGGTGTTATGCAGAAGAGAGCCAAGGAAGACGGCAGAGCGTTTGAGCTTGTCGAGTTCAACCCGGGCTTCAAGCCGAACGATCGCTATGTGGACATCCTCGAGGTCGTGAAGAAGATCGGTGATACGGTCGACATCATGAACGCGAAGATCCTGGTCTCCGGCGGCCGCGGTGTGGGCAGCGCAGAGAACTTCAAGATTCTCGACGAGCTCGCAGAGGTTCTCGGCGGAGAGGTTTCCTGCTCCCGTGCGGTAGTCGATGCAGGCTGGAAGCCGCAGGCACTCCAGGTCGGACAGACCGGTAAGACGGTTCGCCCGCAGATTTACTTTGCAATCGGTATCTCCGGTGCAATCCAGCACCTGGCAGGTATGGAGGACTCCGATCTCATCATCGCAATCAACAAGGACGAGGATGCGCCGATCTTTGACGTCGCAGACATCGGTCTTGTCGGCGATCTGAATCAGATTGTCCCGGCATTTACGAAGCAGCTGAGCGCTTATCTCGCTTCGAAGAAGCAGTAAACAGCGTTTCAGAGAGACTAAGCGGAAAGACGGCTCCCCGGATGTTCAGTCCGGAGAGCCGTTTCTTACAATAAGGAGTAAAAAAGAAAGGAGAGGGCAGAAATGGCATATACGCAAGCGGATTTTGAAGAGTGGATTTTCTTCATTTCGGATAAGATGGATTACTTTACCGGAGATTTTGCGAAGGAACAGGGACTTACGCTCGACTACACGCCGGAAAGTCTGGATGCGCTCGAACACTGGCTGCTCGGCAAGTATGAAAAGAGCATGGATCTGGTCGAGGACAAGGAGCCCTATGGCTACGATTACCGCCTGGCGGACCTCTGCGGCATCTATGTGGGGGATGTGTACCGGCGGCAGCTCGGCGGGACCTGGTACATGATACTGGATCAGCCGAAAAACGCTTACTATAAGCTCCCGTCTCTGCGATACGAGACAAGAACCGGCCCGTATTACATCTGCCCGGTGACCTTGGCCACAGCCTGCATCCAGAGAAAACGCGGCGATTATATGCGCTGGGTGCTCGGGAATTATATCGAGGAGAAGAAACAACGCGAGGATAGGAAGCGCTTGCCGTAAGCGCGCGTCCAAGCACAGTATGGCAAGGGAAAGAATCCGTGTGAACACGGTCCGGTTACGCTTGCCGCGGCCTGTATCCGGAGAAAGTGCGACGATTGTATGCGGCGGGGTGACTTTATCGCTTCTATGTGTTAAACTATAACCCGTTTTTCGGATATTGTTTGGTAGACGGGAGAGTTGGATTCATGAAGCGAGAAAGTTTTGGGTCCCGGCTGGGATTCATTCTGGTGAGCGCGGGCTGCGCCATCGGAATCGGAAATGTGTGGAAATTCCCCTATGTGACGGGGGCAAACGGCGGGGGTCTTTTTGTGTTCTTTTACCTGCTCTTTTTGCTGATTATGGGCATCCCGGTGCTCACGATGGAGTTTTCGGTGGGACGCGCGGGCAAGAAGAGTGCGGTCGGCGCTTATAAGGCTTTGGAACCGAAGGGCAGCTTTTGGCATCTGCACGGCTGGATCTGTCTGCTGGGCTGCACCCTGCTCATGATGTACTATACGACGGTCTCCGGGTGGATGGTCTCTTATTTCGTCAAGTTTCTCCGCGGTGACTTTTCTGGCTTAAACCATGAGGCGGTGGATACGGTCTTCACGAATATGCTCGGCAATCCCGGGGAGATGGGCTTTTACATGGCGCTCACGGTAATTCTCGGCTTTATCATCTGCTCCTTCGGCCTTGAGAAGGGCCTGGAGCGCATCACGAAGGTCATGATGGCGGGACTTCTGGGCCTCATCCTCCTGCTTGCGGCGCACAGCCTGGTGCTGCCGGGCGCCATGGAGGGCGCAAAGTTTTACCTGCTTCCGGACCTCGGCAGAGCCATGGAACAGGGACTCGGCAAGGTCATCACGGCTGCCATGAACCAGGCCTTCTTTACCTTGAGCCTCGGTGTCGGTGCCATGGAAATTTTCGGCTCCTACATGGGCAGAGAGAAGAGCCTCGCCGGAGAGGCTGCCTGGATTTGCATCCTGGATACCTTTGTGGCACTCTTAAGCGGCCTCATTATTTTCCCGGCCTGCTTCAGTTACGGCGTACAGCCGGATGCCGGCCCCTCGCTCATTTTCATCACCCTGCCGCGTGTCTTCCTGCACATGGGACTCGGACGGCTCTGGGGCGCGCTCTTCTTCCTCTTCATGACCTTTGCGAGCTTCTCGACGGTGATTGCGGTGTTTGAGAATCTGATGGCAAACCTCATGGATGCGTTTCACTGGAGCCGTAAGAAGGCGGCGCTGCTTTGCTGCAGTGTGGTCTTAATCGGCAGCATCCCCTGTGTGCTCGGCTACAATGTCTGGAGCAATCTTCATATCCTCGGAAACCGGGATGTGTTGGACAGCGAGGACTTCATTGTCTCGAATCTTCTGCTGCCGCTCGGCTCCCTCATTTTCCTTTTGTTCTGCACAACCAAGTGGGGCTGGGGCTTTGACAACTACCTCGCGGAAGCAAATACCGGCGAGGGCATTAAGATCCCGCGCGCGCTGAAATACTACTTTCAATTCGGCCTGCCGATACTGGTGCTCTTCATTTTGTTCCAGGGACTCTTTGCCTGAGACGCTCAGAGTAATCGGATGCGGAAATCCCGTCGCCTCTCTTAGGCGGCGGGATTTTGTGTTATACTGAATAAGTTAAGGAGGTGACGGATATGCGGCGCACGGACAGAGAACTCAGGGATCCCGCGGAAATAGAGCGTATACTCGAGGAAGCGAAGGTGCTTCGCCTCGGGCTTACGGACGGGGACTATCCCTATATTGTTCCCCTGCACTACGGCTATGTCTACGAGGGCGCTGTGCTCCGCTTCTACATGCACGGCGCAAAGGCCGGGAAAAAGTACGAGCTTGTGAAGGCAAGTTCCCATGCCTTTGTCGAGCTCGACTGTGAGGTCGAGACGACGGGCGAGGGCGATGTTGCCTGTGTCTACGGCGCGAACTATGCGAGCCTCATGGCGCGCGGAGAAGTGAGGCTTGTTGAGGACAGCGAAGAGAAAATCGCGGGACTCAGGCTCCTCATGCGGGCACAGACCGGCAGAGATTTTGAAATCACGGCGCAACAGGCGGCGGGCGTCGCCGTGTTTCGCTTTGACGCCACGGCGTACAGCGCAAAAAAGAGAAGGATAGGATAAGCAGGAGGAGAAAGACAGAATGACCGAGATCAAGAAGTTCGATTTGACCTGCCCGAGTTGCGGGGCGGATATGAGCATTTCGGAAGACCAGAAGATGGCGGTTTGCCCCTATTGCCGAAAAAAGATCTACTTCTCGATGGAGAACGGAAAGCTGACTGCGAAGGAAGCAGAGGAGCGCTCCTACGGCGAGACCAGAGGAAAACTCCGTGCGGAAGCGGAGGCCGAGGCAGCTGCGGAGAGACGAAAGAGCTTCCGGAAGTGGAAGCATCGTCTGATCGGAATCGGCATATTTGTCGGTCTGGTTCTGGGGGCCGGTCTCTACGGCGAGGCAAAGAAGCAGCGCGTGGATCCCTTCCCCTATGTCACGGTCGAATTTTCCGGCGTGAGCGGCGAAGGCAAGGCAGAATTAAAGCGTGGCAACTACCCGGCTTCCGTGAACGAATATTATCTCGGCTATCAGGTAGAGCCGAGAGAGCGTCTCTCAAACGGAGACACGGTGACCGTGCAGGCGACGAGCGACCGTTACCGGCTCACGAAGAGCGTTGAGAAGTACACCGTCACGGGGCTCGACAGTTACTTAAGCGATCTCGATTCCCTGGACAGCACAAAACTCGAGATGCTGCACAGCACGAGTCTTGCAGCCATTCGAAAGACCTATTTTCCGAACAGCATATCGGGCATCAAGCGGAGCGAGGAGATTTCGGCGAAGCCGGTGAAATTGGTGCTGCTCTCGAAGGGAAATAAGAATGAGCTGAGCGACATCTTTGAAATGACGTATCGCGGCCCGGACGGCAAGGAGAAGACCGTGTACCAGTGCACGCGTTACCGGAATGTGCTGTTTCGGAGCGGCGATAACACAAGCTTTGACTACAGCACCTATATGGCGACGGGGCACTCCGTATACCTCGGCAGTACCACGAACGACGATACGGCGAGCGGCTACGACACGCTGGAAGAGGCCGTGGCGGATTCCAGGAAGACCTCCGAGAGCGATATGACCGTTACGGAACGGGATGAATAAAGTCCTTGGCGCATTCGTGCGTTCAAGTCATAGAAAAAGCCCCCGGGCTTGCCTCTGAAAGCAGGCAGCCCGGGGGCTTTTTTGTATTTGCGTTCGAAAAGAGAGGTTTCCGCACTTTGGGAGCGCGCCTCTTTTTACGCGAGCTTTAAGTCTCCGTCCTTCACGAGTCCCATGCGGCGCACCGCCATGTGAATCAGCGGGCAGAGGATGGCAGGGAGTATCACGGAGATTAAGAGGAGGGCGGCCCAGTCACCGCCGCCGATGGCAGCGCGCTGTCCCGCGGCGACATCCTTCACCCAGCCGGTGTAGACGCCGAGCGGTCCCACGAGACCGCAGGTGCCCATACCGGAGGCAACCGCCGCGCCGTTCTGCTGGAGGTGGAACACGCAGGTCGCGATGGGACCGGTAATCATGGAGGTCACGCAGGGCGCAATCCAAACCTTCGGGTTTCTCACGATATTGCCCATTTGAAGCATCGAAGTTCCTATGCCCTGGGAGACCAGGCCGCCGAAGCCGTTCTCCGGATAGGAAATCACGGCGAAACCGACCATCTGCGCGCAGCAGCCTGCGAGCGCCGCGCCGCCCGCAAGACCGGTTAAGCCGAGTGCCGCACAAATCGCGGCGGAGCTGATCGGCAGCGTCAGCGCAATGCCGACCACGAGCGAGACCAGGATGCCCATCAGGAAGGGCTGGAGTTCCGTGGCCCACATGACGAGGTCACCGACCTTCATGGCTGCCTTGCCGAGTGTCGGCGCGAGCAGCGCGGAGAAGAGGAGACCCACCGCGATTGTGACGAGCGGGGTCAGCAGAATATCGACCTTGGTCTCCTTAGAGACTGCCTTGCCGCATTCCGCCGCGAGTACCGCGACAAAGAGCACGGCGAGCGGGCCGCCCGCGCCGCCGAGCGCATTCGAGGCAAAGCCCACGGTAATCAGCGAAAAGAGCACGAGGGGCGGGCAGTGAAGCGCCCAGCCGATTGCGGTCGCCATGGCGGGGCCGGACATGGCGGAGGCAAGGCCGCCTACGGTGTATTCGGTACCTGCGATTGTTGCGACCGGCGAGGTCAGGAAGGACAAGTGAAACTGCGCACCGACGGTGTTGATGATGGTGCCGATCAAGAGGGAACAGAAAAGTCCCTGTGCCATTGCGGCGAGCGCGTCGATGCCGTAGCGTTTGGCGGAGATCTCGATGTCCTTGCGTTTCAGAAATGCTGTCAGTTCTTTCATACATCCTCCTAAGCACAAAGTAGTGTCAAGACATATGTATAGTACAGGAAGAAAGAACTGTCAAGTTTTGAAGGCCTTGTTTCGAAAAAGCTTCAATCCGAGAGCAGGATACCCGCCGCCCGAAGCCGCTTCGTGACACGTTCATAGGCCGCCTCGTCGGGGCAGAGGAGGGTGTGAAGGTGTATGCCGCTGGTCAGAAAAGAGAGCGGAAGCGCTTCACTCGCGCCGCAGCGCGCAAGGAATTCGTTCACTTCATGGCGGGTGCCCAGTTGCAGCTGGCCGCGCAGTTCGCCGTAGAGGGGATGCTCGACCACCACATCCGCAACCGTGCAGCCTTCATCGACCGCAATGTAGAGCTCCTCGCGCATTTCCGCCGCGTTGTGACGGCAGGCAATGGTCTTCTCGAGATAAGGCTTTTTCTGCGGCTTCGCGAGCAGATAGCCGCGGGAGGTCGCAATGATCTCGTTTCCCGCAGCGCGGAGCAGGGCAATATCGCCCACAATGCTCTGGCGGCTCAAGTGGTATTTCTCGGCGAGCGCCGTCGCACTCACCGGTTTTCGGCTCTCGGAGAGCTGGGTGAGAATATCGGCTCTTCGCGCGTCGTTTTGCATGGCTTACCTCCCGAACTACTTTTTTCTCAGTATAACAGCAAGCGGGTAGAGAGAAAACGTGCATTTTTTTGCAATTTGTTTATTATCTTGCAATCCGAGGGCGGAAGGGGCTAAAATGAGACAAAAGGAGGGCGGAGCATGAAAGGGAGAGCAGTGGCCGCGTTGACGCTCGCGGCGGTGCTTCTGACGGCTTGCGGCGGTCAGGAGACGGCAAAGGGGCTAAAGACCTTTACCGAGCCGGGTACGTTGAACGGCGAGGTGGTGTCCACCAAGAAGGGGGAGAGCGCGGTTCTCGTGAAGGACGGCGGCGCGGTGTTTGTGAACAACGCGGAGATTTCGCGGCGCTATTCCGGTAAGGCCGGCAAGACGGAGACCGCGGGTGTTTTTGTGTTGTCCGGCAAAGCGGTGGTCAACAACTCGAACCTGAGAACGGAGGCCGCAGGGGCAGGCGGAATCCTGGTGGCGGATGAGGGCGAACTCGAATTCGCGGACAGTGCACTCGCAACCGCGGGCGAAAAATCCCCCGGCCTTTCGACGCGGGGGAAGGGCGGCATTTATGCCTGGGATAATATTGTGGGGACAACCGGGAGCGATTCACCGGCCCTTATGATCGGAGCGGGCGAGGGGAGCATGACTCTGGACGGCGGCACCTTTACGGCGACCGGTGAGCAGTCGCCTGCCGTACGCGCGGCAGGAAAGGCATGGATTCACGCGGCGACCTTAACCGCCGGAAATGCGGAGGCACTTTCGTTGACGGACGGCGCTGCGCTCTCCCTCTACGACTGTAATCTCGCGGGAAATATGCCGGAACCGGGCGGCAATCAAAAGAATGCCGCAATCCTCTTTCGGCGCGCGCAGGAGACAGACGGGACCGCCGGAGAAGTACAGCTTCTTCTGTCGAGCGGCACGGTGCGGGCGCAGCAGGGGAATCTTTTCTATGCGGACGGCGCGAATGTCACGGTCATTGTGAAAGACAGCACGCTTGCGCTCGATGCGGAGCGAAGCGATTTATTCCGCGCTTCGAACGGCGCAAAGAGCCGTTTCATTGCCTACGGGGAACGCATGGAAGGGCGCATCGGGACCGATGCGGATGCGAGCGTCAAGCTGTATCTCCGCGACATTTCGAAGTTTACCGGAGACATTGTAGAGGAAGCGGGGCCGGGAAATGCGGAGGCACCGGGGACCACACTCTGTATCGACGGCACCTCCATCTGGGTCGTGACCGGGGATTCCAAGCTTCGCGCGCTTTATGCGGAGGGGCTGGTCAAGGATACCGAAGGGCTCGATGTGACCATTCAGGGCGAGGACGGCACGGTGTTTCAAAAGGGAAATTCGCGCTACACGGTCACGGTGACGGGGGAGTACCGGACCAGTGCGGACTTCGGCGGTATTCCGAGCGCGGACGAATTTTCCGCCCACGCGGCGGAGCGCCCCGAGAGCCTGCGCTGAGTGAGGGTCGCTTCCCGAACTTGCCTCAGAAGAAGAGGAAGTCCCAGAAATTCGCGAGCTTGTCCTCCAGAACCTGGTAGGGGGTTCGCTCGGCGAGATATGCGCTCTCTTCGCGGGCCAAGTTGAGATCGTCGGTGATGATGTAGTCTACGGCGCTGTCAAAGAAGCGGCGAAAACCTTCGGAATCGTTGACGGTCCAGACGCCAATCTGCTTGCCCGCCGCGTGAATTTCCGCAATGCGGGCATTGCTCACGCTCTCTTCCTCGAGGAGGAGAATGTCGCAGTTTAACTTCGGGAGATTGCCGACCCCGGCAAAGAGGAGTACGCCGGTGTCAAACTCCGGATAGTGGGTTTCCGTATAATTGATGACGCGGTAGGAGAGGGAGATGATTACGACCTCCGAGACCATATTTTTTTCGCGGACGATGCGCACGACATCGTCCGCTGTTTTTTGGTCCGCGGTCATGCCCTTCAGTTCAATGAAGAGCTTTTCCTTGCCGCGGCAGGCGTCGAGCATCTCACCGAGTGTCGGTACGGAGTAGGTAGTCGCCGGGAAATTCGGGTCGACCAGCACGAGGCCCTTGATTTCCAGGAGATTCATGGAAGGCGGCGTTCGCTTTACCCCGGCGAGCCGTTTAAAGCTGTCATCGTGGTTGATGACATAGTAGCCGTCCAGCGTCCGCTGGACATCGGTCTCTGCGGCATAAGCGCCCGCGGCCTCAGAAGCGGCAATGCCCGCGAGCGAGTTTTCGGGGGCCAGGTAACCGCCCGCGCGGTGGGCAACCAGCTTGGCCTTCTGCTCGCGCACAAAGAGCGGCGCGTAGAGGAAGGCAATCACAAAGGAAAAAAAAGCAATCAAAAAGACAGAGAAGCCCATGACGGAAAGAAGAAGTTTTCGGCGCGGACTTTTCGGGAGAGCGGCGGGTTCAATCGGCGTTTCGCGGCTCAGACTCAGAAAGAGCTTTGTGAAGCGGAGCATAAAGTAACTGTTGCAGAGCATCCCCGCCATGGAGCGCATATAGTTTCCGAAGAGCACCGCAAAGGCCGCGGCAAAGCGGTACAGGAGGAAGGAGCGAGTCTCCGCATTCTGCAAGAGGTCCAAGCCGTTTCCCGCCCCGGCCGCGCGGTCTAAGAGCGAGGACTCCTTCGAGACAAGAAAGAGCATGGGCAGAAGCTGAAAGAAGAGCGCAACGAGCAGGCGCACCGCTGTAAGGAAAAGGAGTAAAAGCACCAGTTCCTTTAAAATCCGAAGGCGATTTTTTTGAACCAGTGCCGAAGAGCGGCGGTAAGCCGCGCGCGGCGTGCAGCCCTCAAGGAGCACGGCGTGCAAAAAGAAGGCCAGGCGATAGCCGAGCCAGAGAAGAAAGAGCATGAAGAGGGAATAGAGCAAGAAATAGTGCGGGGTGCTCTCGATCACCTCGGAGATAAACTTCGGAATATAAAAGTTCCGGGTCAGATGGATGCGGAAGCCCACCCCGGAAATGGGGACCAGAACCGCGAGGTAAAAGAGAAAGAGGAAGCCTTGCGGGGTGGCCAGTTTTCGGAGCGAGCAAAGACCGTCGGCAAGCGCGGCGCGAAAGCGCGGGCGCTCGCCCTTTAAGAGGGCGTTGCAGAGGTAAAGCGGCGCCAGGAGCTCAAAAAGCAGGTAGAGAAAAATGAGCAGGGCGAGTAAAGCGAGCAGCGCCGGGAAGCGCCAGGAGGCGAGGAAACGGAGATAGTTTGCGCTGGTCACAGCCCCGCTCTTTGCCGTGAGCGCGCGGACAAAGCGCCACACGAGGCGGCTCAGCGGAAAAAGGCAGAGAGAGGCGAGCAGCTGAAACATCCAGAACTCCGGGAAGACGGAGAGCGCAAAGCGAAGAAACGAATACGGATTTGTCTTGGTAGTTTCGGAAGGCATGGGAACTCCTTACATTCGGTTGCGAAAATTGAAAACGAACAGGCTACAGTATAACACAGGATGGGAAGGTGATTGTTTCTATGTGGTTATCGATAACAAACATACTATATTTTGGGAAAGTGTGATAAAGTAGAGTCGTATCGTAGAATATCCTCTCCGCAGGGGCGGAGAGCGCATGAACCGCAAGGGGAAAGAGTGAACGTCATGGGAAAGGATAAGAGAAGAGTTGTACTGGTTGGCTGCGGCATGGTCGGTATGAGCTATGCCTATGCAATGCTGAATCAGCAGACCTGCGATGAGCTTGTCTTGATTGACTATGTGAAGGAAAAAGCCGAGGGAGAGGCCATGGACTTGAATCACGGTCTTGCCTTCTCCGGTTCCCATATGAAGATTTGGAGCGGTACCTACGCCGACTGCAAGGAGGCGGATATCGTGACCATCTGCGCGGGTGTCGCGCAGAAGCCGGGCGAGAGCCGCATGGATCTGCTCGCGCGGAACACGGCCATCTTTAAGTCGATCGTGGAGCCGGTCACGGATTCCGGCTTTAACGGCATCTTCCTGATTGCGACCAACCCGGTCGATGTCATGACCAAGGTGACCTGCGATCTCTCGGGCTTTAACCCGAAGCGCGTCATCGGCAGCGGCACCTCGCTCGACACCGCGCGTCTCCGCTACCTGGTCGGCAGCTACTTTAAGGTAGACCCGCGCAGCATTCACGGCTATGTGATGGGTGAGCACGGCGATTCCGAGTTTGTGCCGTGGAGCCAGGTCTGCATTGCGACGAAGCCGGTGCTCGATGTGATTGCGGAGTCGAACGGCGTCTACAAGAAGGAAGAACTCGAAAAGATTGAGGTCGATGTGCGCACGGCGGCGGATAAGATCATTGCGGCGAAGAAGGCGACCTACTACGGCATCGGCATTGCGCTGACCCGCTTAACGAAGGCCATACTCGGCGACGAGAGCTCGGTGCAGACGGTCTCGGTCTATCTCCGCGGCGAGTACAAGCAGAACGGCGTCTTTGCGGGTGTTCCGGCGGTCATCAACGCGAGCGGTGTGCAGTCGGTTATCCGCTGCCAGATTACCGAGGAAGAGCAGGAAAAGTTTGATGCATCCTGCAAGGAGTTGAAGGATAAAATCGCCGAGGCAGAGCGCGATTTGAGTCACTGAGTCGGAGAATTCGGAGGGGCCTGTCGGCGACGACGGGCTCCTTTTCTGTTACAATGGAGCAATGTAAGAGGCAGAGAGAGCGGCGCGCAGCTGCTGTTTGTGCGGGCGGCCGGAAATAGCTGAGCGGCTGCGAGAGACAGAGGGAAGACCATGTCGTCCTGTCGTCCGAGGCAGTCGTTTGAGACGGCGGAAGGCCGACGGAAAGCATGGGAAGCAGGAAGGCGTGAAGACGGGGAAAACAAGTAGGCAGAGGGGACTCAAGGCAGACGGCAAAGCTTTTACGGCAGATGCAAATCGTGTCGCTGCGGTTGTTCGGTGTTTAGGCTTTTCGCATTTCGGACCGAGATAGGAGGAAACAGAGGTGGAAGCGGGAAAGGTATATTTTGTCGGCGCGGGGCCGGGGGCAGAGGATCTTTTGACCCTGCGCGGCGCGGCACTTTTGGAAAAAGCGGATGTCGTGGTCTATGCGGGCTCCTTGGTGAACCCAGCGCTCTTAAAGCGCTGTAAGCCGGAGGCGGAGATATACGACAGCGCGCGGCTTGACTTAAACGAGGTACTGGATATTCTGATTCCGGCCGCAAAGGCCGGAAAGCGTGTGGTGCGCCTGCACACCGGAGACCCTTCCGTCTACGGCGCACACCGGGAGCAGATGGACGCCCTAAAGGCGGCCGCTGTGCCCTTTGAGGTCTGTCCCGGCGTCTCCTCCTTCTTCGGTGCGGCGGCTTCGCTCGGGGCGGAGTACACCCTGCCCGGCGTCTCGCAGACAGTCATCCTGACCCGCGCGGCGGGGCGCACGCCGGTCCCGGAAAAGGAAAGGCTATCGGCACTCGCGGCGCACGGCGCAAGTCTGGTACTCTTTCTCTCGGCGGGGCGCGCCGCCGAGGCGGTGGAAGAGCTGCTTCGGGGCGGTTACTATACGACGGAGACTTCGGCTGCCGTTGTATACAAGGCGACCTGGCCGGACGAGCGCATTCTGCGCACCACACTCGGCGAACTTGCCAAAGATGCGGAGGCCGCCGGGATTACCAAGACTGCGCTGCTCTTAATCGGAGATTTTCTCGGCGCCGAATATGAGAACTCAAAGCTCTACGATCCGAGCTTTACGACTGAATTCAGAGAGGGGAAACAAGCATGAAACCATATACGATTGCGGTGGTCGGAATCGGCCCCGGAGACCGGGAGTCCATGACCTTAAAGGCGCTTCACACGATTGAGGCGGCCGATACGATTGTCGGCTACAGCACCTACTTAAAGCTGATTGAAGACTTATTGGAGGGAAAAGAGGTCGTTCAGAGCGGCATGACCGAGGAGATACAGCGCTGCGAAGAGGCGATTGCCCTTGCGCTTCAGGGAAAGCAGGTCGCCGTGGTCTCCTCGGGCGATGCCGGCGTTTACGGCATGGCAAGCCTTATCCTAGAGCTCGCGGCGGCACATAAGGAGCTCACGGTTGAAGTGGTGCCGGGCGTCACGGCAGCGCTCTCCGGCGCAGCCCTGCTCGGCAGCCCGCTGACCCTCGACTTTGCCTGCATCAGCCTCTCGGATCTGCTGGTCCCCTGGGAGCAGATTGAGCGGCGCTTAAAGAGCCTCGCGGCTTCGGGTATGGCGGTGGTCATTTACAATCCGGGCAGCCGGAGCCGCAAAGACTGCCTTCCGCGGGCGGCGGAAATCTTCCTCGAGGCACGCAGCGCGGACACGCTCTGTGCGATTACGCGTAACATAGGCCGGAAGGGGGAGAGCAAGGAGTTGCTGACACTCGGTGAACTGAAAAGTCGCGAGGTCGATATGCGCACCACGGTCTTTATCGGCGCGGAGGACAGCATCGAGTTGAACGGCTACCTCCTGACGCCGCGCGGCTATGACAAGAAGAGGAAGGGCTAAGGTGGCGTTGCAAGCTGGCGAGACGAGCTTTTTCGAGGCGACTTCGCGCATTTTGCCGCCGGACCCGGCTGCGGCGGAGGCCGCGGCGAACAAGTTTCTCTCGATTGCGATGCCGCTTCACGGGCTCGGCGTGCTCGAAGAGGATTTGATACGCATGGCGGGGATTCAGGGGACCGCGGCGCTTCGCTTAAAGCCGCGGAAACTGTTTGTCTTCTGTGCGGACAACGGTGTCGTGAAGCAGGGCGTCACCCAGACCGGGCAGGAGGTGACCACGGCGGTCTGTGAGCACCTCGCCTACGGCGGGAGCACGGTGAATCGCATGGCCGCGCTCGCGGACTGCGCGGTGGTCCCGGTCGATGTGGGCACCGCAGGAGAGCCGCGGGGCAAGGAAATCCTTCGGCGGAAGGTACGAAGCGGAACGCGGGATTTTACGGAAGAAGCCGCAATGACGCGGGAAGAGTGTTTACAGGCGCTTTGTATCGGCATGGAGCTTGCGGCCGAAGAAAAGCGTCGGGGAACGACCCTCCTTCTTGCGGGAGAGATGGGGATAGGCAATACGACCACCAGCGCGGCATTAACGGCAGCGCTGCTGGAACGGGATTCCGCGGAACTTATAGGGCGCGGCGCGGGGCTCTCGGACGAGGGACTTGCGCGAAAGCGGCGCGCGGTGGAGAAGGGGCTGGCGCTTCATAAGGACTTGCGCGGCGATGCGCTCGGGCTTTTGTCTGCGCTCGGCGGATTTGACTTGGCAGCGCTCGCGGGACTCATGCTCGGCGCGGCCGTCGAACAAATACCGCTGCTACTGGACGGCATTATTACGGAGGCAGCCGCGCTCGCCGCCTGTTCCCTCGCACCGGGGGTTCGAGACTACCTCTTTGCGAGTCACTGCTCGGCAGATCCGCTCGCGGGGGCTCTCCTCACGGCACTCGACTTAAAGCCCCTCATCTCTGCGGGGCTTCACCTCGGCGAGGGCACGGGGGCGGTTGCGGCGCTCCCGCTCCTTGACATGGCAGAGGCGGTGTACAGCGGTGCGGATAGCTTTACGGAGCTCGGCATTGCGGCCTATACGGAGCAGGGAGGAAAGCAATGAATTCCGCCTACGAACACGGCGGCGCCTGCTTTCCGCAGGGCGGCGTGCAGGCAGCCGGGATTACGGACTTCTCGGTGAACATTAACCCGCTCGGTATGCCGCCCGCGGTGCGGGAAGCGCTGCACCGCGCGGTTGACGCCTGCATCCACTATCCGGATCCCTTTGCGAGCGGCCTCCGCGCGGCGCTTGCCAAGCGCTATGCGGTCAGCGAGACACAGGTCTTTTGCGGAAACGGCGCGGCGGATGTGATTGAGCGGCTCGCGGAGGTGCTGAAACCAAAGCGCGCCCTGCTTCTTGCCCCGAGCTTTTCGGAGTACGAGCGAGCACTCACGCGGCGCGGCTGTCACTGTGCGTTTCATGTGCTGCGCCGCGAAGAGGGCTTTCAACTCACGGAGCGTGTTCTCGACGATCTAAACGAGGAGACCGAGCTTTTCTGGCTCTGCCTCCCGAATAACCCGACGGGACTGGTTCCCTCGGAAGAGCTCTTTCTGCGCATTCTTTCGCGCTGCGCGGAAATGAACATCACTCTGATCACCGACGAGTGCTTTTTCGGCTTTCTGAACCGGGACCATGCGCCCTCGCTCAGGTACCATCTGCGGGCGGCGGAAGGCAGGGCGCGGCGCATTCTCCTCGGGGCGTTTACCAAGACTTTTGCGATGCCGGGCGTGCGGCTCGGCTACTGCGTGAGCTCGGATCCCGCGCTCGGCGAAGCACTCTTTGCGGCCGGACAGCCCTGGCCGGTCTCGGTGCTCGCGGAGGCGGCCGGGGAGGCGGCTCTCGCCTCTCCGGATTGGGAAAGAGAAAGTGCGGCAAAAATCGCCGTCTGGCGGGCGGAACTCGCTGTGGGCCTGCGCTCTCTCGGGCTCTGGGTCTCGGAGAGCGAGAGTAATTTTCTGCTTGTTTCGGACGCAGTGCCGAACGCAGCAAAAAATGCGGCAAGACTTCGCTTCGCTGCGGCGTGCGGACTTCCGCTTCGCGACTGCGCGAACTTTCGCGGGCTCTCCGCGGGCTATTTTCGAACTGCGGTGAAGACGCCCGAAGAGAATCAGCGTCTTTTATCGGCGCTCGCTGACTTTGGGAAGGAGGGCGAATGGCAAAAGCAATCATGATTCAGGGCACCTGCTCCAACGCGGGAAAGAGCTTGTTTGCGGCGGCGCTCTGCCGTGTCTTCCGGGAGGACGGCTACCGGGTGGCGCCCTTTAAATCTCAGAATATGGCGCTGAACTCTGCGGTCACGCCGGACGGGCTCGAAATCGGAAGAGCGCAGGCCATGCAGGCGGAGGCCGCCGGTATTGCCCCGGATGTGCGCATGAACCCCATACTCTTAAAGCCGAACTCGGACACGGGCTCTCAGCTGGTGCTCTGCGGAAAACCGGTCGGGGACTACAGTGCGATTGAATATCAGAAAAAGAAGAAGGAACTGCTCTCGGAAGTGTTGAAGGCCTATCACAGCCTCGCGGCCGAGCAGGATATCATTGTGATTGAGGGCGCGGGTTCCCCGGCGGAGATTAACCTCCGCGCCGACGACATTGTGAATATGGGACTCGCCGAGGCGGTCGATGCCCCTGTCATCTTGATTGGCGACATAGACCGCGGCGGCGTGTTTGCCGCGCTCTACGGGACGGTGAAACTCCTCTCCGAGGCCGAGCAAGCGCGCATCAAGGGGCTGGTGATCAACAAGTTCCGCGGGGATATCAAAATTCTGGAGCCCGGCTTAAGGCAGATTGAGGCGCTCACCGAAAAGCCTGTGCTCGGGGTTCTTCCCTATCGCCACTTTGATTTGGAGGATGAGGATTCCCTTTCGGAGCGGCTTCGGAAGACGAAAGCGGAGGCGGAAGCCCTGCTTCGCATTGCCGTAATTCGCCTTCCGCGGCTCTCGAACTTCACGGATTTCGACCCGCTGCAGGCGGCGCCGGAGGTAGCGCTTAGCTATGTGAACAGCCCGGCGGAAATCGGGGCTGCGGACCTTTTGATTTTGCCGGGATCCAAGAGTACGCTCGAAGACCTCGCGTGGTTAAAGGCACAGGGCTTTGCATCGTACATCCGGGACTTTGCGGCGTCCGGCCGCCCGGTACTCGGAATTTGCGGCGGGTATCAAATGCTCGGCGAAACATTGCGGGACAAAGAGAGCGGCGTAGAGGCTGCGGGGCTCGGGCTCCTACCGGTCGAGACCGTATTTTACGCGGACAAGCAAACGGTCTGCGCATCCGGAACAATTACGGCTTCGAGCGGCTTTTGGGCAGCGCTTTCCGGGCAAAAGACCGAGGGCTATGAAATCCACATGGGACAGAGCCGTATCGGCAAAGAAGCCGATTGCTTCCAGCGCCTTTCCGCACGAGAGGACAGTGAGCGGCAACGCGCGGACGGCTGCACGACGGGCGCTGTCTGCGGAAGCTATCTGCACGGCCTCTTTGACGAAGTAGGGGTCACAGAGGCGCTTCTTAAGGCGCTTGCCGCGAGAAAGGGGCTTTCTTACCCGCACCGATTAAAAAGTCGCAGGGAGCGGCAGGAAGCGGGCTTCCGGCTCCTATCGCAAACGCTGCGGGAACATTTTGATTTGCGGGAACTGTACCGCATCATGGGAGTTGAGAGATGAGTATAGAATTTTGGAAGCCGGAGGAAATCGAGGCAGAGAGCTTTCGGCGCATCAGCGAGGAACTCGGCGATCGGCAGTTTCCCGCCGGGGTCGATTTGGTTGTGAAGCGTGTCATACACACGACGGCGGACTTTTCGTTTGCGGACACCCTGCTTTTTTCGGAGGGCGTGGTCGAACAGGGGAAGGAAGCGATACGGCAGGGTGCCTGCATCGTGACGGATACCAATATGGCGCTTGCCGGCATCAATAAGGCAAGGCTCGCGGGCTTCGGCGCTACGGCGCGCTGCTTTATGGCGGAGGCGGATGTGGCCGCCGAAGCAAAGGAGAGAGGCGTGACCCGCGCGACGGTCTCAATGGAGCGGGCGGCAGCGCTCTCCGCGGAGAGGCCGCTGATACTCGCAATCGGCAATGCGCCGACCGCGCTTGTAAAAATCAAGGAGCTCATGGATGCCGGGCAACTGAAGCCCGCGCTTTTAATCGCGGCGCCGGTCGGCTTTGTCAATGTGGTCGAGGCAAAGGAACTCTTTGTCGGGAGCAGCACGCCGCACATCATTGCGCGCGGCCGTAAGGGCGGCTCGACCGTCGCGGCGGCCATCGTGAACGCGATGCTCTATCAGATCTGATCGCTTCCTTACAGCTCGCTGAGAGATTACGCAGGAAACTGAGACAGAAGCAGCGGGGACAAAGGCGACGGTAGAGGAACGGAAGACAAAGAATACAGCGGGATAAATCCGGGGAAGAAAGAGAAGGGGGAGTGAGATGAGCAAGCTTTACGAAGCCGTCATGGGACTGGTGGTCGCGGACGCGCTCGGCGTTCCGGTCGAGTTTGCGCCGCGGGACAGCTATCAAGTGACGGAAATGACGGGCTACGGGACCTACCGGCAGCTGCCAGGCACCTGGTCGGACGACAGCTCCATGACGCTTGCGACCTTGGAGAGCTTTAAGCGAAAGGGCTGTGTGGATCCCGCCGATATCATGCAGAACTTTTTTCTCTGGCTCTATGAGAAACAGTTCACGGCGCGGGACTATGTCTTTGACGTGGGCAATGCCTGCCGAAAGGCCATTTGGACCTATGAGCAGGGAGTCGCGCCACAGAACTGCGGCGGAACGGGAGAGCGGGACAACGGAAACGGCGCGCTGATGCGCATGTTGCCGCTTGGCCTCTTACTCGAGGGGACGGACGAAGCAAAGGCAGCCGCGGTGCGGCAGGTTGCGGGACTCACCCACAACCATATGATTTCGCACATCGGCTGCCTGATTTATGTGTTCGTCGTAGGGGAATTGCTTCGCGGGAGTGAAAAGCGGGAGGCGCTTTCTTCTGCCTTAGAGCGCGCCGCGCGGATTTACGGGAACGAGCCCGCTTGGCAGAACTATGTCCGTCTCCCGGAAATCGAGACCTTGAGCCGCGAGGAAATTAAGAGCAGCGGCTATGTCGTGGACACGCTGGAAGCAGCGCTCTGGTGCCTCTTACGGACAGAAAGCTACAGCGATTGCGCCCTCCTTGCCGTGAACCTCGGAGAAGATACGGACACAGTGGGCGCGGTGGCGGGCGGCCTCGCGGGGCTCATCTACGGCCTTGACGGCAAGACGGGCATCCCGGCGGAATGGATTGAAGTGATACCCCGGAAAGAGTGGATACGGGAGCTCTGCGAAGGTGTGGAGGCGATACGCTGCTAGGCGTTTCGGCGGCGTTTAAAAATTCACTTCTTCTTCCGACAGGCAGTCTTCCAAAGCGGTATGGAGCCCATCGATAATCTTCGCACGTTCTTTCTTGCTCTCATCTTCATTACTTAAAGCAGCATTGCTTGCAATGCTGCTTTTTTGACGATTTGCAATATTCTTGTTTAACATAGGGCGCGCACCTCTTAAAACAGAAGCCTTATACGGCGATATCAGTCAGTGTTTTGACTCACGGTAAGTTTACAATGAAGTGCTTCGGTCACTTTCAGAAGGGTATCAAGCTGCGGAATCGTCTTCTTACTTTCGAGACGCGCAATCACCGATTGTGTCAGTCCGGAGGCAGAGGCTACTTCTGCCTGTGTCATATGGCGCAAACGGCGGGTTTCAATCAAAATATCGATAATGTTTGTGCAATCTTCAGACATGGAGAGAATCCTCAATTGGCTGACTGCAGGAATAAAGATGTTCCGGAGCAATATCAATCTCGTCATCCCAGATAACAGTTCCGTATTCTGCCCTTGCAGTGAGAAAAAAAGCAAGATTTTTGAGAGGCGCACAGAGGGGCTTCTCTAAGAGGGGCCGAGCATCATAACGCCTTACGGAACCATCTGCGAAAGTGAGTAACAAGCTATAATCTTCTTTCGGTGTGACAGAGGTCACAACCCACGCGGGGGTATTCATAGAAAAACCGTCCTCTCTTACAGGGTATAGAGTCATCGTTTAACGCAAAGGTTCAATTTTGTAAAGGGGCTGTTCGCTCATAGCCAACTCCCAGTTAGCCATGAGTTCATCTTTATGGAGTTCGGCCCAGGCAGCGATGTATTTACATTGAGGCTTCGGCATACTTCCCTCGATTAACTCACCGTCCATATTGAAGACAGCCTGCTGTCCTTGGTAGGAAGCGTGAAAGTGGGGCGGGTTATGTTCACCGGTATTGTACATGCGAATAATGATTCCGTAAAACATGGATATTGTTGGCATTCCGTAACTCCCTCCTTGTATGATTGCAAAAATTATAGCATATATGCTATAAGCGAACAAGGATACGGAATAACGAAAAGACCCGAGTCAAACGACCCGGGTCTTTATAAAGGAGAGCTGATGACGGGAATCGGACCCGTGACCTCCGCACTACCAATGCGACGCACTACCGACTGTGCTACATCAGCCTCTTGCCATAAGGCTTATGTAGAATAGCACGGAGGAAAGAAATTGTCAACGAAAAATTTTCTCGAGCCGATGCAAAAATAAGGCGGCCGAGAGGAGGTCCGCGGCGCCGCCGGGACTGATATTTCGCTGCTTGCAAGTCTCTTTGAGCTCGTAGAGCAGGTCTGTCCCTTCCGGCGTAAAAGCGCCGCCGTGCGAGAGAATGTTGCGGCAGTCTGCGCGGAGGGTGAGCAGGGCGTCCTTCCCGCCGCGGTACAGCACGTTGGTGTCACTGACATGCAGGATGAGATGCAGGAGCACATTGAGAACGCTTGCTTCCGGGGAGCGCCCTTCAGCTTCGTACTGTCGAAGCAGGGTCAGGGCAATACTGCAGAGCAGCGGGAAGCCCCTGGCCGCCGCACTGCGAACACCGCCTGTGCCGTCGCGGTGCAGCACCGCTTCGCCGTGGGCCTCTCCGACTTCTCCGGCTTTTAAGTCAGCGAGCTCCTGCCGCAGGGTATCGCCGACCAGGTGTTGCACCTCATCCAAAATCGCCTCGGCGCTTAGCTTGCCGTTTTTGGCATAGAAGAGCCCCGCGCCCGCGGAGAGAAGCCCGAGGGTAAAGACGGCACCCTTATGGGTGTTGACACCGCCCGTCGCCGCGTACATCTCGCGTTCGGCGCGTTTTCCGATCTCCCGGAGCCGGGAAAAGAGTGCGGCATCCGTTTCGCGCGTTGCATCGGGCGAAACGGGCAGGCTGAAGCAGCTTTGGTAAGCCGTAACGGCCATTTCCCGCAGGAAAGGAGTGATTGCGGCGGTACTCAAAATAAAGTCTTCGAATTTCATATCCGCGTGCGCGCCGGAATCGATGCGGTCCACAAGGCCGGGCTTCGGCGCAGCATAGACCTCGTCGAGGAGGGAGAGCGCCGCGTGATTTTCAAGGGCGGAGAAGAAAGACGCGGAGAGCGGAAAGGCCTCTCGGAGCAGGGATTCACAGCGGGAAAAAAGGGCCTCCACGCTGTGGGCGCGGCTTCTCGCGCAGACTACGGCAGCCTCCTCGCAGAGCAGGCAGCGGCGGGGCGGCAGAGAAAAATCCTCACGGGAGAGTTTTTGTCCCTTGCGGTCCAGCACGTCGATGTCAAAGAGACGCGCGAGCGGCTCGCTGTCCTCGAGCGCGACCGCGAGGCGCTTCACGTCCTCGGGCGGCGCAGCGATCAGGCAGAGCCAGCTGTCACCGCTCACGCGGCGCAGCTCATGTGTCCGGAGGATCGGGTGGCCCTCACGTTGTAAGAGCTCTGTGAGCCGCTCTTTGCCGAAGAGAAAGCCGCTACGAATGAGCGGCGTCTGCTTCACCGCGCCCGGAATGTTCATGCCGAAGGAGAGAAGGGCGGTCGGCGCGGGGAAGGAAGCGGCCGCCGCGAGCATTTCGTTCTGGGCGTGTACGCGCTCATCGCGCGCCCGCATCATATCTTCGACGCTCACGGCGTAGGGGATAAAATCAGACATGGAACTCCTTTCTCAGGAAGAAGCCTCGGGCATTTTGAGTTCATTCCAATGGGCGTTTAACCATTCGGCCGTTACCGGCGGCACGAGAGAGCGTACTTCCGGGCAGACACCCTTTTCGCTAAGCAGGGCGCGCACGCGAGAGGCGCTGATCGGTTCACTGCCTTGTTCCAGCCGCGGCAGTTCGTCGAGCAAAATGCCGGTGGGCGGTAAAATTTCCCGGAGCGCCCGGTTATAGCAGGCCGTTGTCGGGTCCAGCGGCTCCGAGCCCACAAAGCGGACGGAAATACCGAGCTTCGGGGCAAGACAGTGCGCAAAGAGTGCGGCATCCAGTTCACACTGGAGGGCGGCGGCATCCTCCCCCGCTTTTAGGAAATAGGTCGGGAAGGTGTTGCCGGAAATCATATAGGGGCCGCTCAAGAAGACATGTACATTCGGCAGGTCTTTGACGCCTTCTTTGACCAGTTGAAAGCGAACCTCGGTCGGAAAGAGGGAGCGGTTCTCCTCGACCACAAAGAGGCAGAGTAAGTCTACCTTTGCCGCTGCGTATTCCACGAGCGCGCGGTGCCCGAGTGTAAAGGGATTACAGTTCATCACAATCGCGCCGACTGTTTTCTTATCGTGCGGCGGCAGGGCGGAGAGGACGCTCTCCGCAAAGCGCTCGGGGCCGTCCGGGCGGTTTTCGAGCATGGCAAGCGCGCCCGTCTCCGCGAGCAGGCGGAGGCCGCAGGAAGAGAAGAGCGTCGCCTTCTCGCGCCGCGTGATCACAAAGAGGTCAAAGTAGCCGCGCTGAAAGCGGTTCTCGATGAGGGCGGAGAGGAGAGTGCCGAGCGCATTCTGCCCGCGCAGTTCCTCGCTGACCGCAAAGCACTTTAAGAGCGAACGGGCAGCGCAGCCGCAGCCCACCAAGTTTTCGTTTGCGTCAAAGATGCCGTAGGCCGTATCGAGATCCGGCTCGCACTGCAACTTATTTTCCGCGAGAAAGGCGCGGAGCTTTTCCCGCTCCGAGGGATAGGAGAGCAGAATCTCTCCGAGATGGTAATTGTCTGTCATACAAGGTACTCGCTTCCGAAATCTGTTTTCGTTTGCCGTTTCAGCATAGCATAAGAGCAGGAAAAAACAAAACGCCGGGGAAGGCTCCCCGGCGCAGCGGAACCGGTTTCGGTTCCGGATTTTATCTGTTCACTCAGTCCGCAAACTGAAAGGGCTTAATCTCGCGGACCACATCCATAATGCTGCCGTCGCGCGCCTCGATGATACCGACCACGCGATCTCCGAACTGGACGCGCTCCGGCTCGCCCGTCATCGCATAGGCGATATCGCGGAGCTCTTCGATGCTCTTTAAGGGGAGTCCCGAATCCTTCAGCGCGTCGATCAAATCCTGACGCTTCGGGTTAATCGCGATGCCGTAGTCCGTGATCACGACATCCACATCCTCGCCCGGGGTCGTGACCGTGGTCACATCGGTGCAGACCGAGGGAATGCGTCCCTGCAGAATCGGGGTAATCACGATGGTGCACTTTGCGCCCGCCGCCGTGTCCGGGTGGCCGCCCTGTGCGCCGCTCACCACGCCGTTCGAGCCCACCACGACATTGCAGTTAAAGTTTACATCGACCTCGAGCGCCGCGAGAATCACGAAGTCAAGTTTGTTGACATAAGCACCCTTGTTGAAGGGGTTCGCGTACTCGCCCGCGGTGATGTAGTGGTGGTTCGGATTGGTCGCCGCGCTCTGAATCGCGTACTCGTCAAAGTCCTGGGTGTCCACAAGCGTGCGCGCAAGGCCCTCTTCGAGGAGTTGGCACATCGGCTTCGTGATGCCGCCGACACCGAAGCTCATGTGGATGTTACGCTCGCGCATCACATCGGCGAGCGAGATGGTGCTCGCAATCGAAGCGCCGCCCACACCGGTCTGGTAGGAGAAGCCATCCTTAAAGTAGGGCGTGCGCTTCACGACCTCGGTGCAGTAGCTCGCCATGAGGAGCTTTCTCTGGTCGGAGGTCGGCTTTGCCGCGCCCGTCGCAATCTTCGAGGGATCTCCTATCTCATCGACCACGACCACATAGTCCACGTAAATCTGGCTGATCTGGTGCGGCCAGTTCGGGAAGGGAACTAGGCAGTCCGTGATGGCGACCACCTTGTCCGCATAGAGCGCATCCGGCGCGGAATAGGAGAGCACGCCGCAGTTTGCCTTGCCGCCGTTTGCGTTTAAGTTGCCGTACTCGTCCGCGGTCGGCGCGCCGATGAAGGCAATGTCGATGTGGGTTTCGCCGGACTCAATCGCACGGACGCGGCCGCCGTGGCTCCGCATGATTGCGAGACCCTTTAGCCGTCCCTCGGAGATCGCCTTGCCGATTTCGCCGCGCACGCCTGAGCTCTGAATGTTGGTGATGGTGCCGTCGTCTATCATGTAGACAATCGGGTTATTCTGGCTGCCCATCGAGGAAGCGCAGATGGTGATGTTCTTAATGCCGAGCTTATGGACCTCTTCCATAACCATGTTGAGGACCTTATCGCCCTCGCGGAAGTGGTGGTGGAAGCTAAGCGTCATGCCGTCCTTGATTTCGCACTTTAAAAGTGCCTCTTTGATGGACGGGAGTAGCTTCGAGCCCTCGGAATTGATGACGGGCTTTACGCGCGCGCCGTCACGGCGAAACTCTTTTCCGTCCATTGCGTGCGAGCCGCGGAACACATCCTTGCCGGTCGCCTGTAAAATTTCCTCCGGAATATCTCTGCCGACTGCATTCTTCATTTAGAGCTCCCCCTTGTACACGCCGGATGCCTTGGCGAGCGCAATGACGCGCTGCGCGCCGTCGTAAAATGCAATGTCAATCATCTTGCCGTCCACCGTGAAGACGCCTATGCCTTCCTTCCGCTTGGAATCGATTTCGCGGATTACCTTCTCGGAGAAAATGATCTCCTTCATGCTCGGCGTAAAGACCTCGTGGACAATCGGAATCTGGCGCGGGTTGATGATGGACTTGCCGTCAAAGCCCATGTCCTTAATCAGCATGACTTCCTTCCGGAAGCCCTCGAGATTGTCGAGGTCGGTCCAGACCGTGTCAAAGCATTGCACGCCCGCAGCGCGCGCTGCGATAATCATGTGCTGGCGCGCGCCCATGAGCTCCACGCCTGTGCCCGTAATCTTGGTCTGCAAATCCTTCGTGTAGTCGCCGCCCGAGAGCGCAATGCCGATCATGCGCTCGGAAGAGATGCAGACCTCATAGGCGTTCATGACGCCTTTGGCGGACTCGAGCGCCGCCATTAAGAGGGTGGAACCCTCCGGGCGGTTAAACTCGCGCTCTGCGGCAAGGACGGCGTCCTCGACCGCTTTGACCATCTCGGCGTCTTCGGTCTTCGGGATGCGGAGCACATCCGCGCCGCCCGCAACCGAGCAGCGAATGTCTTCCTTCCAATATTCGGTGTCGAGGCCGTTGATGCGTACCACGCGCTCGCAGCCGCGGTAGTCGACGTTTTTCAGCGCCTGGTAGAGCGAAAAGCGCGCTGTATCCTTTGCGGTCACGGCGACCGCATCTTCTAAGTCAAGCATCAGGGAGTCTGCGCCGTAGAGATAGGGGTCTTTGATCAGAGAGGGCTTCTGTGCGTTCAAAAACATCATCGAGCGGCGCAGGCGCTTTTTATTCGGATGGCTCATCTCACAGCACCTCCCCAGGGAATGTTGTCGTACTGATCCACGGCACGGAACACAGCGCCTTCAATGCGCGCCTTGATCGTGCAGTCCAGTGCGCCCTTGTCGACAATCGAGATTCTCACATTGTCGATGCCGAGATCCTTAAGGGTCTCGAGCGTCACCTTTTTGATCTGGTTTCCGAACTGGTGAATGACTGCGCTCTCCAGCGAAAAATCGACCTTGCCGTTGCCCGGTTCCACCGTGACCTGGCAATCGCTGGACTCGAGAGTGCCGGCGACCGCCGGCTTTTTGATCTCCATAGCTGCCTCCTTCTGCGTAACAAACAATTGTTTGAAAACATTGTAACTTTTGTTGGGTATGGACTTCAAGGTAATAATTGGCTATGATAAGTATAGAGTTTTTGTTATAAATTTTGCCTCACAAAGGAGGGCACCATGAACGAACGTCAGATAAAATATATGCTGACCATATTTCGGGAGGGCAGCATAAGCCGCGCCGCAGAGGTGCTCTATGTCTCCCAGCCCTCGGTGAGTCAGATGGTGCGAAAGGTGGAGGAAGAACTCCGCGCCGAGCTCTTTGTGCGGCACACGAATCCCATGGTTCTGACCCCGGCGGGCGAGTGCTATATGCAGGCGGCGCGCGCCATCCAGAGCATACAGCAGAACCTGGAGCGCCAGCTCGAGGAGATACGCCTCGGGACCCGCGGCAGCATACGGCTCGGCATGCCCCTGCAGCGCTCGCTGGAACTTTTGCCGGAGATCTTTCCGCGCTTCCACGCGCGCTACCCGGCCGTGAACCTAAAGCTCACCGAGCTCGGCTCCGACGCGCTGGAAAGTATGCTCTTAAATCATCAGCTCGATCTGGCCTGTTTAACGACCAGCGCAAAGACCAACGCGCTGAACTATATCCTCATTAACCGCGAGGAACTGGTGCTGCTCGCCTCCAGAAATACGGCACTTGCCGGGCGCATTGAGGAGGGAAGGCCCATAGACATATGCGAGGCCGAGGCCGAGTCCTTTATCAGCCTTCGCACCGGGCACTCGACCCGCATTACCCAGGACGGACTCTTTGCGGACGCCCACATCTCCCCCGACATTCTCTTTGAGACCGAGAGCATAGAGGTCGCAAAACACGCGGTGGGGCCCTGCCAGGCCGTCTTCCTCTGTCCGAAGAATTACATTGATATTTCGCCCGAGCTGAAAAGGACCTGTGTGGTCTATCCCCTGATCGGTGTGGAGCAGGGGCGGCATTTTTACCTCTGTCACCGGAAAGATCAGTACCTCACGCACTATATGGTGGAGCTCATACGTCTTCTAAGACCGGACTTCGCGCTCCCGTAGGGAGAAGAATTCCCGGAGACCTGAACTATGTGCGGCCCCGCCGCCGAAACAAAAACGCTCTGCCGTTCGGCAGAGCGTTTTCTGATGTCTCAGAGTCGTGCTTCCTCGGATTTAGGCCGGGATGATGCCGACCAGAATTGCGAAAATCATGCAGAGGAAGGAGAAGCCCCACACATAGAAGAAACTCGAGCGGATGTGATCCTTGATGTCCACTTCCGCGAGACCCACGCCGAGCAGGGTTGCCGGGACCATGGGGCTTATGAAGGTCGCGCAGTTGCGGCAGACCGCCATGGAAATCGCAATCGGAAGCGCCGGAATGCCGAAGCCCTCGCCGATCGAAATCATGACCGGGAGCATGCCGTAGAAGTAGCTGTCCGTATCGAAGGCCAGTGCCAGCGGAACCGAGAGGATACCGATGACCAGCGGCAGGTGTGCGCCGAGCGCAGCAGGGAGGACCATCGTAATCAGAGCCGACATGCAGCTCACAACGCTCGGAATCGCAACATCGTCCACCTTGACGGTCTTCACGAGGATACCCATGAGGAGCGCCGCGCCCATCAGGGTGGTGCACATCATGAGAGCCGGAACCGCATGGGAGTTCAGCACCTTCTTCTGGAGCTTGATGTCCGTATAGTTCACGAGAATCGAGATGCCCACGCCGAGCATGAAGGGCACATAGCTCGGGAACACATCCCAGATCAGCATGGCAATGACCGCAATCGTGAGAATCATGTTAAAGAAGAAGAGCTTCGGGCGAGCCAGTTCGCCGAGCTGTCCCTCTTGGCCTGCCTCGACCTCGATCGCTTCCTCGGTCTGTGCAAGTTTGCCGTTCAGACCCGCGCCGCGCGCCTTCTCCTGAATGCCGGTGAGAACCGCGTGTGCCAGTGCAAGGACAATACCGAAGACCTGAATCGGCAGCAGCTTATTCCAGAGCTGACCCGCCTCCATGCCGAGCACCGAAGCCGCACGCATCGTGGGACCTGCCCAGGGCATGAGGTTCAGGACACCCATCGCGAGGACCGCAATGCGGAGCAGCGAAGTTTTGCGCATGTGCATTTTCTTATAGACCGGCAGCATTGCGGGGACTACAATCAGGAAGGTCGAAGCGCCGCCGCCGTCCAGGTGGCCGATGATTGCGATGATCGCGGTCATGACCGTGACACCGATCACATTGTCGCCGACCAGCTTCATGAGCTTGCCGATAATCACATCGAAGAGGCCCGCATCCGTCATGATACCGAAGAAGAGGACGGAGAAAACAAAGAGCGCAGCCGTGGGACCCGTACTCTTAAAGCCGTCCTTAATGAGAGACGCAACATCCTTAAATGTGTAGTAGCCGCCGAACACCAGAATCAGTGCGAGTATCGACGGGAAGAGGATGAAAGCGATGCTCGGGAGGGTTTTGCTCTTAAAGAGCGTCACGACAATGGCAATGATTGTCAGAAACCCGAGTATGCCTACGGTTACTTGGTTCATACTGCATGTACCCCCTTAGTTCAAATTTGGCAGTAATATATAAAAGAAATATACTGAAAACACAGAAAGTTTACAAATATCATTTCGGCGGCAAATTTATAAGCGTATTCTTATGGTTAAGCTTTGTATGCAAAGCGCCCTGAGTGACAGAGACTTTGTACAGGAGGTAGATGTTTGGCAAAGAGAGAAACAGGCACGGCACTGCGCGTTCTGGACGCAGCGCTGGTGCGCGGAAGTACGGAAATCTTTCGAGATGTGACACTGGCGGTCGAGCCCGGAGAACTGCTCGCGTTACTCGGGCCCTCGGGCTCGGGAAAGACCAGTCTGCTCCGCGCGATTGCGGGCTTTTTGCCGCTCACGGCGGGCGAAATCCGCTTTGACGGCGAGCGTATGAACGAGCGCCCGGTCGAAGAGAGACAGCTCGGCATGGTGTTTCAGGAGCACCGTCTGTTTCCGGCGCTCACGGTCTACCGAAATCTGGAAATCTGTCTGACAGGTACAAGTGACAATAGCCTTCGTTACACGCGTGAGGAAGCGCGCGCGGAGATTGCGGAACTGCTTGCCTCCCTCGGGCTTGCGGGACTGGAAAAGCGCTTTCCGGAGGAACTCTCGGGCGGACAGCAGCGCCGCGTGGCGCTGGCCCGCGCCCTTTTGGTGCGCCCGCGGCTCTTGCTGCTCGATGAGCCCTTTACCGGACTTGACGCGGGACTCAGGCGGGACCTGGTGGATTTGGTAAGAGAAGCCCAGCGCGCGCGCCGTCTCACGACGGTCTTCGTGACCCATGAGGAGGAGGATGCGGCGCGGATTGCCGACAGCACGGCCCGCTTCTATGATGCGGGGGGCGTTCAAAGCCTTCGGCAGGAGCGCACACAAAGTTTTTGATTGACAGAAAAAGGACTTTTCCGTTAAAACAGAGAAAACATATCGTGTTAGTTATATCTTTCGAACGGAGAGAGGAGAACAGAATGAAGACACGCATCGGCATTTTGGGCTACGGAAATTTGGGCAGAGGCATTGAGAGCGCAATCAAGCAGAGCGAGGATTTGGAACTCGTGGCAGTCTTTACGCGGCGCGACCCGGCGAGCGTCAAGATCCACACGGAGAAGGTTCCGGTTGTGGCGCTCTCCGAGGCGCTTAACTGGAAGGATAAGATTGATGTGATGGTGCTCTGCGGCGGCAGCGCGACCGATCTGCCGACACAGACCCCCGAGTACGCAAAGCATTTCAACGTGATTAACAGCTTTGACACGCACGCAAAGATTCCCTCTCATTTTGAAGCGGTGGATGCCGCGGCAAAGGAGGGCGGTAAGCTTGCGCTCATCTCCCTCGGCTGGGATCCGGGTCTCTTCTCCTTAAACCGTATGCTGGCAACCGCGATTTTGCCGCAGGGCAAGAACTATACCTTCTGGGGGAAGGGCGTGAGCCAGGGCCACTCCGATGCGGTGCGCCGTATTGCGGGCGTGTTGGATGCGAGACAGTACACGATTCCCGTGGAGAGCGCCATGACGCGCATCCGTAAGGGTGAGCAGCCCGAGTTCACGGCGCGGGAGATGCATAAGAGAGAGGTCTTTGTCGTTGCCGCGGAAGATGCGGACCGCGCTTCAATCGAGGCGGAAATCAAAAACATGCCGAACTACTTTGCGGATTATGACACCGAAGTGCACTTCATCACCGCAGAGGAGATGCGTGAAAAGCACGCGGAGCTGCCGCACGGCGGTTTTGTGATTCGGAGCGGCGTGAGCGGCTTCCATGAGGAGCATAAGGAGCTCATTGAGTTCAGCTTAAAGCTCGACTCGAACCCCGAGTTCACCGGTGCGGTACTCGCGGCCTATGCGCGTGCGGCGCATCGCCTCGCTGCGGAGGGACAGACCGGCTGCAAGACCATCTTCGATGTGGCGCCGAGCTACTTAAGCCCCCTCAGCGCAGAGGAACTCCGCGCGAAGCTCCTGTGAGAAGAGGGCGAGCGGAAGCAAAGATTGCCGCATAAGAGAAAGCGGCAGCGCAAAAGCAGGGGAAAATAAAAGTCGAAAATGAAAACCGGAACAGCGGCGCAGTGCGCCGGAAAGCAAGAGGACGGAGCCATCCGTCCTCTTTTTTGCTGCCCTCTGTACTGCTTTGGGAAAAGGAGCGGAATCGGAAAGCGGGGGAAGAAAGCGCGAAGAGAGAACGCGTGGTAGAAAGTGTGATGGGAGAAAGCGCGGCAAAAATTACCGGTCAGAAAAGCACAGAGCGATATGGAAACAGAATGCTAACAGATTAAAAATATTTTGAAATACTGATTGACGGGTGAAGAAGACGTGCTAGAATCTAATTAAAAGAAATTTTAAGGAGATGATGTCCATATGGGAGAGAGCAGTATCTTTAAAGTGCTCTCGGACCCGCAGCGGCGCGACATTCTGGTCATGCTGCGGGAGGGGCGCATGAGCGCCGGGGAGATTGCGGAGCGGCTCGGTGTCAGCCCGCCGGCGCTCTCCTACCACCTGCGGCTCTTAAAGGGCGCAGAGCTGGTGAGCGAATATAAGGAGAAAAATTTTGTCTACTATGAACTGAACACATCCGTCCTGCAGGAATTGATCCTCTGGGTGGAACAGTTCGGAGGGAGGAAATCATGAAAAAAACAGTGTGGTTACTCGCGGTGCTTACTCTGATGGTTACAATCATTCCTCTACAGACCATGCCTGCTTTGCTTCCCGTGGATTATTCAATCGGCGGAGAGGTGAGACGCTGGGGCAGTAAGTACAGCTATCTGATTTTACCCATGGTCACGCTTTTGATCACGCTGCTCTGGCAGTTTCTTGTGGCACACTTTGAACGCCGGGCCGTCGGCGATGACAAAGAGGCACAGGGTGCGGCGGCGAATGCAAAGGTGCTTGTATCGGTCGGGCTTGTGATGAATCTCTTTTTCTGCCTGTTGCAGGCCGGGCTGCTGTGGTCTGCGGCCTGGACCGCAGAGCATTTCGGAACTGCGGGAGGAGCGCAGGCGGGGGCGAGCATTGCGCAAACGGCGCAGAAAGCGATGTGTGTTCTGACAAGCGTTATGCTGATTGTGCTCGGCAACATCTTGCCGAAGACCCGGAAAAACCGCAATGTGGGCGTGCGCCTGCCGTATAGCCGGTATAACGACATCACCTGGCAGAAGAGCAACCGCTTTGGGGGCACAGCCATGGTGATTGCCGGGCTGCTCGGCATGGTCAGTGCGCTGCTTGCGCCCTCCGCAGAACTTGCACTCGGACTGTTCACGGTATTTCTGCTGCTCGCCGTTATAGCGACCACATGGTATTCAAGGAAAGTGTATTTGGAAGAAAGTGCAGAAAAATAAAATCAAAAAGAGCTTCTCTGTTTGTCTGCGATGAACGCAACAAGACCGTCCTGCGGGAGTTGATTTTCCGGGCGGAACCGTTCGGAGGGAGGAAAGCATGAAACAAGTTACAAAAATGATTGCGGCGCTCTGCCTGTTTGTGACGCTATTGGTTTTGCGGGAGCTGCCCGCAGTGATACCGGCGCACTATGACTTTGCCGGAAACGTGACGCGATACGGCAGTAAGTACGAACTTTTGATATTGCCGGTGGTCTTGCTTTTGCTTTCCTTCGGCAGCCGCTTTCTACTGCTTCATTTTCATAGAAAGGCGGAACAGGCGGAGAGTGACAAAGAAAGACAGGCGGCCGAAGCGAATGCCAAGGTGCTCGGCATTGTGATTTTCCCGCAGATCCTGATTTTAAGCTGCATACAGGGTGTGCTCCTCTATAACACCGTGCTCGCGCTGCGGGGCGAAAGCTTCCTCAGCACCCTCGCGGGCGATAAGCTCCTGACCATACTCTTCGGGGCGCTGCTCGTGCTGGTCGGCAATGTTTTGCCGAAGTGCAAGCGAAACGGCTTGGTCGGCTTCCGCCTGTCCTGGACCAGATATAACGACATCACCTGGCAGAAGAGCAACCGCTTTGCGGGGATCATGCTGGTCGCGGCGGGGATACTCGGCATTGTGAGCACTGTGTTTTCGCCGAAGGGCTACGGGATGTTGCTACTTGCTGCTTATACCATGGCGGCAATCGTGATTTCGATCGTGAGGGCGTGGCAGGTGTATCGGGAGGAAAAGGAAAAAGAGCGGGACAGAGGCTGAAGCAGTGACGGGAGCCACAGGGCGCGCAACTTACGGAAAGCCGAGATATAGCGAAAAACTCCCAAAAGCGCTATGATAAGTCCTCGTACCGCCACGCGGTGCGGAGGAGGATATTGCAATGAAGGTTATTTTTGTGAACGGCAGCAGTCATGCGAACGGCACCACCATGCAGGCAGTCAAGGAGATGCAGAAGGTTTTCGCCGCGGAAGGGGTAGAGAGCGAGGTCATACAGCTTGGCAATCAGCCCATACGGGACTGCATCCAGTGCGGTTATTGCGGGACGCACGATGCCTGTGTGTTTCGGGATGACGCGGTGAATCAATTCACGGCGCTCGCCAAAGAGGCCGACGGTTTTGTCTTTGCGACACCCGTTTACTATGCGCATCCGAGCGGACGCATTCTGGCTTTTCTTGACCGGGCGTTTTACTCCGTGCAGAATGTCGAGAATCCCTTTGCCTTTAAGCCCGGCGCTTCGATAGTCGTCGCGAGAAGAGGCGGCACCACGGCGTCCTTTGATGTGCTGAACAAATACTTCGGGATTTCGCAGATGCCGGTCGCAGGCTCCACCTATTGGAACATCACCCACGGCCTGACCGCGGAAGATGCCGCCAAGGACCGGGAAGGCATGCAGACCATGCGGAACCTTGCCCGGAATATGGTCTGGATGATGCGAAGCTTTGCCCTCGCAAAAGAACAGGGGATTCCGTACCCGGAGACCGAGGGCGAGGCAGTGACCAACTTTATACAGCGGGAAGATTGAGCGCTTTGCTACGGAGCGTAGCAAGAAAAATTTGAAATGTAAGCCCGTGTTTCTTGTGTGCCGCTGCGATTTTTTTATACTGGGGCCATCAAGACACAGGAGGTAAAAGCATGACAATCGCAGAAACAATCAAAACCCTTCGAAAGACCGCGGGCATGTCCCAGGAACAGTTGGCAGAGAAGCTGCATGTTTCGAGACAGGCCGTTACCAAGTGGGAGACCGAGGGCGGCACGCCGGATATCGAGAACCTTCGGGCAATCGCAGCTCTGTTTGGAATCACCGTAGACGAACTGCTTACGGGGGAGGCAAAAGCGCAAGCGGCAGCGGCGCATCGCTATGCGAGCGTCACCGAATACGATATCGATGAAGTGAAACACTACGATATGAAGTTCGGCAGCGCCAAAGAAGTATTCCTTTCCGGCCATCCGGGAGAGAAACTGCGCATCCGCCTGGTCTCCGGTACTCTCGCCTCGCTGCAGAGTGATTTTAAAATCAAACTGGACGATACAAAGCGGCGACTGGATCTGGAACTGCTCCGTAGAAATGGGATGAGTGAGAGCGCCTCGAAAGAGGGACTCAGCATCTATGCGGAACTCCCGGCGGCCTATCTCGGAAAAGTAGAGTGCGCGGTCAATGCAGAACTGGTGAGTCTCAGCTCGCTGGACTGCGAGCGAATTGAGCTCGGCGGAAGGAACCGGAAGCTATATCTCGACGCGGTTCCCGGCACCGTGGAAATTGACGGTAACCTCGATATGGAGATTCACTGCAAGAGCCTTGCGAGCTCCCTGGAACTCAACCAGCTCTCGGCCTGCTCAAAGCTCTATGTCCCTGCGGATGCGGTCTTTACCGCAAAGGCAAAGGGCATAGGTACACGGATTTCTTATGCGGGCGATGGAAAGGCAGCAGAGTCCTTTGATACGCCCGGCGCGGAGAAGCGGATAGAGTTGAACGGGATGAAGAGCGAGCTGGTGATTGGCAGAGAAGAAGTGTAAGAAAAAGGAAAAGGTAGAAGAAAAGAGCGTCGCTCCGGAGGGAGGGCTGTCACAAAACGATACAACTTTATCGACAAAGTTGTATCGTTTTGTGATGACGAGTGAGAAGGTAAGTTGTATCAGTGTTTACATAATGCATTGTAGCTGAATAAATAATTGTGCCGTAGCACTGTCTTATATAGGTGGTGCTTTTTTGATGCCTAATTTTAGTATGTACCACGCTTTTTCCGCCCTCTATTCACTGTAAAACACCTTTCTATTGTGCTATTATGTGTATAAAGCACTTAATAGTCTTGTGAGAAATCCATTTCTATCTGGAGGATACCCCTCTTATCCGTTTAATACTATCCTTCAAATTATCCAGAAGCTCTTCCGTTATATCATTATTGCCGGAAGCTCGGGATTTCTCAAAGCATGAGCCGTGCGGGCTGTCCGTATGACAATGCACCGATGGAACGCTATTACAACACCTTAAATACCGAGTTGATTTATCAGTATCGGTTTGAAACCGCAGCAGAACCGGATTATGCCGTTTCAGAGTTTGCTTACGATTGGTACAATCAGGTACGCCCACACTCGTATAACGGATATCTGACTCCGTCTGAAAAGAGAGCGAAGTGTACCATTAAGCAGTGGTGTTACAAAAAACGTTGACCACTACACCGTTACGAATTTGGATTGAAGTGAAGCAAAATAAAGATTTGAATCTACTGTAAATACTCTAGAAAGCGAATTGATGTACTCTTATCTGACCATAAATTCAGGATTGTTAATTTTGAAGCTAGGTGTTGATCTTATGCAAATTGAACGAAAGAACTTAAGATTGGATTGTTTACATATTTTTCGTGGGAAAGGATTTCGCCGTGTAATGCTATCCAAGTGTATTTAATGACTAACGATAGTTGGAGAATGTAAAAGACAATGCGGTTTTAAGATTGACACTCTAGTTAACTCAAATAAACTAATTTAGATGAAAGGATGAACTATGGCACTTAGGAAATGTGTACAGGTGGATTACTCTGATGTGAAGAGTGATATACAGCAGCAGCTTAGACGCATGGCATTAGTTCCAGTCTTGGGAGCTGGGTTTACAAAGGATTGCACTAGTCGAAAAGGTAAGGTTCCTTCCGGAGATAGCTATAAGGCTCATATGATCGATCAGATAATTCATGCGCGAGGTTGTGGTAATGATGAGAGGAAGAGATATGAGCAGTATTCATTTTCCAAAATAGCTACACTCTATCATCATATAATATCGAGGGAAGAACGAAGAAAATATTTGAATGATAATTTTATGGGCGTTGAACTTTCTGAAAACAAAAAACGGTTTTTGGATATTCCATGGCCTTACATTTATACTCTAAATATCGATGATGCTATTGAAAATAACAGCGAATATAATACTGTGATAATTTCCAATCGAGAGAGCGCAGATGAAATATTTTCTGAGAGGAAGTGTGTCGTTAAAATACATGGAGATGTGAATGATATACTTAGCTATGAAGATTCGGATTGTTTGGTGTTTGATACAAGACAGTACATTGATAGCCTCCATAAGAATACGGCATTGCTTAATAGATTGAAACATGATTATGAGTACCTGAACTTAATATACATAGGTAGCAGTCTCTCTGATGAAATTGATATTCTCTCAATAGTCTCGGGAGATTATTCGATAGGAAATAACAACCATTATTACTGTACTACCAAAGATGTCGGTGATGATGAACTTATAATTCTGTCTGAATATGGGATCACTCATTGCGTAAAATTCAACTCTTATGACGAGATTTATACAGAGATTGTGAGCGCCGCCCTATCAGCTGAAAAGATTGAAAAAAGTGAAGTTGAGAAATTTAAAACGTATAAGTTTGTGTCACTAAAAGACGGGTTTGATGAAAATCGGGCATATTTATTTCATGGGAAGAGATTAATTGATAGGAAACTTGGCGAGGCATCTATTCCTGGTTTTTTTATATCAAGAGAAGTTACAAATAAGGTGTTGAATGGGATTAATAGTGAAGGGACTCAGATTTTAGTTGGTTCTGAATGCAGTGGAAAGACTTATGTCGCAATCGATATTGCGAGAAGAGTTAGCGATAGAGATGTGTTTATATTTCAATCTGTGGATAAATTAAATGAAGAATCTTTTAGTTATTTACTTGACAGAAAAAGTTGTTTGATAGTAGCGGATAGAAAAGCTCTTGAGAAGGAACAGATTGAGAGGATAATTAAAAGCTCAGAACAAAGAATCTTCAATCGCAATTCCTTTGTCATAATGGCAAGTAAAAATGATCATGATTTGCTTGGTCTGCTGTCTAGGTTAAGACTATTGGGAGTCATCAGGGAGAAAAAATTGATTCCACATGAGCTCAATAGTAAATTAAATGAAAGGGAAAATAAGAAAATTAATGAAAAACTGTTGAGGTCCGGCTTTGGTATATTTTTAGAGGATAAATCGATGGCTGATAATATCATAGAAATTGGCAGGGTATTACAAGCATCGAATCGATTTGGAAGAATTTCTCTCAAGACAGAGTCGTTTAAAGATGTTGCATGCTTAATTTCACTAGCGACAATGGAAAAGATATACTCAGGTGAGGTGGTTGTATTAAATCTTGAGAAAGAGTTTGTGGAACAAAATAAGAAAGCCGCTCCGCTAATCGATGATGAAGCTACTTGGGGATTTGAACGAAGCGCGGCCCAAAATTCACCAATGAAATATGTAGTTAATGCTGAATTCTGGCTATATCGTCAGTTAGACAACTTGGCTGGAACGAAAATCGGAAGAGATAAGATAGTCCGTGCATATGAATATATCATACAGAAGATAATAGAATGTTATGGAAAGCCGAGTTTGAAGTTCAAGACAAAAAATGCAAAATATAAGTCGTATATTCTATTCGATAATATAAATCAGATTTTTGCACACAATGGAAGGACACTAATTGAAGATATATACAAAAATCTCACTCCTTATCTCTCGGAGGATCCGGACTATCTCCATCAAAGAGCTAAATGCTACATTAGATCTGCGAGTTGGGAGAAACAACCTGACAAAATAAAGAAGCTTTTAGACAATGCACGTAGAGATGCAATTGCAGCAAATAGGATATTTGAGGAACGCTACAATGAAAGCGGAAATGAAAAGGTGCAGATATCTTTCGATCATACATTGTATACGGCGGCGATTGCGCTGTGTCATTTGGCGAAACAAGAATGCTATGAAAATATCAATTATAATGAGATGGCGGTCGAATTTTTGCGCAGGGCATTGTGCTCGTTGAATAATTCGGTTGAGTTTATAAAGAAGGATAAGATTTGTAATTATGGAAACATAATAGATGAAACAATTAATACCTTAATGATGAAGTATTCAACCCAGACTCCAAGAGTGCAAGAAGAAGTTAATAATTTACTCAATATCAAAAGGGAACGGGGATTTTGAATTAGAGGGACGCGGATTTGAATTCCAGAGCCACTGTTTCCAACTGGGTACGTTCGTATCGCGAAGAATGCTAAAACAATGATGGATAGAAGTCCCAGTTGGAGATGATGGAAGAACTTCGTCGTCTCCGGAGTGAAAAAGCCGAATTGGAAAAGGAGAACAGTTTCTTAAAAAAAGCACCGGTATTCTTCGCGAAGGAAATAGATTAGTGGCATATCGTTTCCTTGATGAGTATAAGCAGGAGTTCGGATTGAGATGGTTTTTTAAGCTGCACATTCATCCGAACGCTTGTTACAACTACCTCAGGAAGCGGAAGAGGTCAAGATTTATGCAAAGCTCCCGAAGGGATTCCAAATTCCGACCCCGGTCGGCAATTACTCACCGTACTGGGCCATTGTATTCCGTGAGGGCAGTGTAAAGCACGTGTACTTCATTGCCGAGACCAAGGGCAGCATGAGCAGTCTTGACTTAAGACTCATTGAGAAGGCAAAGATAAGCTGCGCAAAGCGGCTCTTTGAAAAGCTGTCAAACGGAAGCGTGCACTATGACCATGTGGACAGCTATGAAGAATTGCAGAAAATGCTATCGTGCTAAATACGCGACTTTTGTAGTTTGGGAAAAGAAAACAGAACCGGCGTGTTCGATTCGCGCCGGTTCTGTTTCATTTTCCGCTTGCAATTGCAGTCAATCAAGATGATCAAGCTCCTTATGATGCTTTCCCATAGGAATTACCATAGGCGCATCTGAAGTAGGATCTGTAATGACCTTACTATCAAGCCCGTATACATCTTTTATAAGTTTTTCACTAATCACATTTTCGGGTCTTCCTTCGGCATAAAGATTCCCTGATTTGAGGGCAAATATATAGTCTGCGTATCTTACAGAGAGATTGATATCGTGCAGAACCATAATGACGGTGGTCTTCTTAGTCCTGTTTAGCTCTCCAAGCAAATCAAGAATCTCCACCTGATATGCTATGTCAAGAAATGTCGTTGGCTCATCTAAAAATAATATATCGGTCTGCTGAGCAAGTGCGAGTGCTATCCACACCCTTTGACGCTGTCCTCCGGAAAGCTCATCTACCGCTCTGTCTCGAAGCTCGGTTACACCCATAGTCTGCATAGCTTCTTCAATAGCCTTAAAGTCTTTATCATCCAGTCCCCGAAAGACCTTTCTATAAGGGAAACGGCCTCTGCTAATCAAATCATAGACGGTTATTCCCTCAGGTACCAGTGGCGATTGTGGCATAAGGCTTATTATTTTAGATATTTCTTTGGACGAATACTCGGATACAGGCTTATTATCCAGATAAATATCTCCGCTCATGACTTTGTTTAACCTGCAAAAGGTTTTTAGAAGAGTGGATTTGCCACAGCCGTTTGAGCCTATGATCACTGATATTTTTCCTTCCGGTATGGTCAGATTAAGACCCTTTATGATCGCTTTCCCGTCATAACCGGCCACAAGATTTTTGGCTTCTAATACATGGTTTCCCATTAATTCACACCTCTTCTATTCATTCGAATAAGCAGATACAGCATATACGGTGCGCCTAAAAGCCCTGTGATAACCCCTACAGGATAGTGTACCGGAAATGCATGAAAAGCCACCAAATCTGCTCCTAAAGTAAGTGTTGTGCCAACGAGTCCCGCAGGAATAAGGCTTGATTTCCCCTTTCCGGCAAGGCTTGTGGCAATTGGTCCCGAAAGAAATGCCACAGATGCGATAGGTCCTGTGACAGAGGTGGCAAATGAAACAAGTATAACTGCACCTATTATCATTACCGAATAGGTAAGTCTTGTATTTAGTCCAAGTGATACTGCGAAGTTGTCTCCCAAAGGAATAATCTCCATATGTCTTGTAAGTGAAACCAACGCAATAGTGATTATCCCAACTACCAAAACAAGTGCAAACACATCTTCCATCTGCACGCTATTTAAGCTTCCGCTCAGCCACTGTATGGTAGTCCCTACATCGTACTCCGCAGCTTTTGCCAGTAAATAAGAAGTGACTGCTCTTAAAAGTGCTGAAATTCCTATGCCGATAAGGATCATTCTTCCATAGGTAAAATGCCCTTTGATTACTGAAAGCTTGTAAATGATTAAAGCTGTTGCAATTCCAAATATCATCGCTAACAAGGACACTATGCTTCCCCTAAGTCCAAGCACCAGTATGAGAAAAACCGCTGCTGTGCTTGTTCCTGCGGAAATTCCGATTACATCCGGCGAAGCAAGTGGATTGTGTAACAATGTTTGAAATACATAGCCCGCCATTCCAAAGGCAAACCCTGAAAATACGGCGCCCATCATCCTCGGAAGCCTCACATTTTCTACTGCATAAGATACTCCGTCAATCGTTTCGCCAAGTAAAACCTTGATTACATCTCTTATGGGATAGGACACACTTCCAAAGCAAAGCTCACAGGCTGATAGAATAAGGATAATGCTAAGAAGGGCAAGTACAACAAGCCTCCATCGAAGAGTCCTTTTCTTATATCCTGCATTTAGCTCTGTCATAGACTCTTTACCCTCCCTTTCCGAATGGCCAGAATAAATACCGGTGCACCAAGGACGGCGGTAACGATACCCACCTCAGTCTCTCCCGGCAAGCTTATTATTCTTCCTATTACGTCTGAAATAAGCATAAGTAGAGCTGAGCCCAGAAAAGAAAGAGGCAGCATTTTACTCATTTCACTTCCAAATATCAGCCTTATAATATGGGGAATGATAAGCCCTACAAAGCCTATTGGTCCTGCAAGTGCTGTAGTAGCACCGCATAGTAGTACGGATGCAAGAGCTCCTATGGTTCTTGTCATCACTACATTCGTCCCAAGGGCAGTAGCGGCTTCATCGCCCAAAGCCAGATTATTCAAATACCCTGATATAAACATTGATATGATAAAACCTACTATCAGGAATGGGCTAATGAGCATAATATTTTCCCAGGTTGCACTTCCTATGCTCCCTACTTGCCAGAACCTAAAAGCTTCCATTACCCTGTTATTTGGCAGCATAATGGTACTAACAAGTGAACCTAAGACTATGCTTACAGCCGAACCCGAGAGCGCCAGTTTTAGTGGTGTAGCACCGTCTTTGCCCATACTTGCCACACTGTATACAAAAACCGCGGTAACGCCTGCTCCTGTTATGCCAAGCCAGATGTATTGATAGGCAACAGTAATATTAAAAAATGCTATACCGGCGACCACGAAGAGTGATGCGCCGGTATTTACACCAAGTATACTTGGATCAGCAATGGGATTCCTTGTTATACTCTGCATAAGAGCCCCTGATATGCCAAGGGCGCCTCCCGCAAGTATGCCAAATACGGTTCTTGGAATTCTTTGTAATATGATAGCAGCCTCAAGGCTATCCGGATCATTTCCGAGGAGAACGTCTACAACCTTAGAAAATGCTATGTTTTTAGCACCCAGCGATATGGAAAATACTGCCATAATAGAAAGCAGGGCTAAGCATAAGATTATAGAAAGTACAAACTTTTTATTTCCCATGTTCACTATGCCTTTTTATTTAACGACTGCATTGATTGCTTCAAGATAGTTCACAAGCTCTGCCTTGATAGAAAGCACGGAAGGATTGCAGGCCGCTGCAAGATTGCCGTTGCTGTCAAGCACCACTACCCTGCCTTCTTTGACTGCCGGAATCTTAGAGAAGATTGCGTCTTTTTGCAAGGCGGCAACTGTCTTATCATCACCGTAAGTTATAATGATATCCGTATCACTTAGAGCATCAACTGCCAGTTCAGAAGATATCTGCACGTAAAATGCATTTTTATCTGTTGCCAGGGCCTCTACCTTTTCAGGAAAGGTAAAGCCTAAGTCTGTAAGATATGCCCCTCTTGGATCTGCTGTTCTATAAACTGAAAAGCTGCTGAGGTCAGCTGCATTGATATAACAAATTGCTGCACTCTTGTTCGCAAGCTTAGGATATTTTGCGAAGTTTTCTTTTATAAATGCATCTGTATCTGCAACCAGCTTCTCTCCCTCGGCTCTAAGTCCTAAAGCCTCTGCAGCCTCAACTGTCTGTTCTCTCCAGGTAGTCTTCCAAGCTGTTTCTTTGAATGGAAGGGTTGGTGCTATCTCAGAGAGACGCTTATAAGCCTTTTCATCCATTCCTGAGTAAGGGGCTACTATTATATCAGGCTTGGCTGCTGCAACAGCCTCATAGTCATAGCCTTCAAGGTCGTTAAACACATTCGGATTATCAGTTCCAAGCTCCTTAAACTTCTCCTCGGTCCAAGGTAAAAGACCCTTATCGGTAACAGGTCCCCAGTTTGCCCTAGCTGTACCCACAGGAACAATTCCAAGGGCCAAAACTGCATCTGCATTATTCCAGTCAAGGGTAACAACCCTTTCAGGCTTAGCATTAATAACAGTTTCTCCATAAGCATGCTTCATTGCTATAGGAAAAGAAGCAGTGCTTACCGCACCGGAAGAAGATGTGCTTTCCGAAGACTTAGATGAAGTTGTCATACTGGCACTCTTTGCCGTGGAAGAAATTTCACTTCCTCCGTTTTTAGCGCCGCAACCTGCGACCACTGCAACTGCAAGTGCCATAGGTATTGCTGCATTCAATAGATTTTTTGCTCTCATAGCTCCCCTTTCTCGCATGCGTTTTTTACAAACGAATACCCTTCTGCTGCATCTTTGTTAAACATGACAAACCTGGCAAAAAAAATCAATATCGTTAACATACAAATATAAAAATAAGCTTACCATCATTTAGTGCAATTTTTAACGGTCTTCCCCATAACTTCCGAATCTCCCAATGCCGACCGAATTTGTGTATATTGGATACCATACGAAAACTTCTAATGGAAGAGATTGCATTTCATCCACGTGTTATAATGTCTTATATATTATGGGCTTCAGAGGATGCTTTCTTTTGGGAATGCACAACTTTCTTTGTGCCGGTTTTTTAGCTCACAAGAAAACGAGCGTTTTCGCACGCACTGACGAATTAAATAAATAATGACAATGAATGGAAGAACTCTGCGATGATCTGGAGATGTCTATGACGACTGCTTTTACGATTTTTGTGAAGCGCATGACCGGGAGCGGAAAATTCCGTTCGATGTCTCGGCGGATTGATTTTATTCCGAGAGCAATATAAGATATCTGAACGGAATCACAAACGATGTGTGGGAAGGCTGGGCGCATTTTACAGAGCATGTTCTCCTTAAGGATGAAGATAGCTGAGCTTTCTTTGGGAGGACAGAGCGTGGGCACTAGGAAGACTTCGTTGAAAGGAGAGCAAGCGTATGCAAATCGAAACCGAACGCCTGTTGCTCCGCCCCTTTGCGGAGGCGGACGCGGCGGATTTATACAAGTATGCCAAGGACCCGGAGATCGGCCCGGCGGCAGGCTGGCCGCCGCATGGCAGTGTAGAAGAGAGCCGGAACATCATCCGCCTGGTGCTGAGCGGTCCTGAGAGCTATGCCATCTGCAAAAGAGAAGACGGGCGCGTCATCGGCGCGATTGCCTTGTCAATGAACGGAGATTCGAGGCTTGCGGAAGAGGAAGATGCGTGCGAGCTCGGCTACTGGATCGGGAAGCCGTTCTGGGGGCAGGGGCTTGTCACAGAGGCTTCGGAAGCCTTACTTCGCCATGCGTTTACGGAACTCGGCATGCGGCGCGTGTGGTGCGGTTATTACGAGGGGAACGAAAAGTCAAAGCGCGTGCAGGAGAAGCTCGGCTTTCGTCACGAAAAGACTGTGCGGGAGGTGGATGTCCCCATTTTAAAAGAAGTGCGTACCGAGCATGTGTCGTTACTCAGCCGGGAAGCCTGGATAGAGAAGAATATGTAAAAAAAGCGTGCTGTCTCAAACGATTGAGAGACAGCACGCTTTTTTAGTGATCACCATAATGAGATCCGCATTCGACAATTTGAGCGTTTTTTTATCCTGATTTGCCAAAAGACATATGTTTCCCACGCTTCGTCATGCCATATCTTTTTCATGATTCTTCGATAAGTTCGTGCTCATGTACATTTCGGCCGGCTTTTATATCAGCGATGCGACGTTCCAATATGGCCATGTGTTCCGAATCATAAAAAGGATTAACGGCAACTTCGAACGGAATTCGTTTCTCATTTACTGAATCATCAACTCTTACATTTACCTGTGCCATCGTATCACCCCCTCAAATACATTGCATAGCGTTTGCTTCTCAATGTAAAGCAATTTCGAAGAAATCACAGTACCATCTGCGAGATGTTCGCACATATTCGCTTGATATCCACGTTTGAAGTGAAGTCGAGCTGCAGGTTTGCGCCGTTCGAAAAGGCGAGGAGCAGTTCGCTGTCGATGTCCAGGAGGCCTGCGGTCTCCACGCTGAAATACTGAATCTTCGAGTAGGGATAGGAGGTATAAGATACCTTCTTGCCCGTGAGGCCCTGTACGTTTGCGACAATCAGCCGCTTGTTGGTGAAGACCACCTGATCGCGTATGGTCTGGAAGGCCTGGGTGATGTTTTCGCCCGGAATGAGAAACATAGTAAGTTCGGGGCGAATGTTGGCAACGGGGATTTCCCGCAGATTCAGTAGGTTTCCGTCACCGCGGATTCCGGAAGATATACCCGGCATAATACTTTACCTCCTGCTGTTTTGAGACAGCATAGGGCAGACGGGGAATGGCGTCAAGCTTATTTGATTCCCATGAGCAGTGCGGAGTCGGCAATCATCATCCATCTGGCCTCGCATTTTTTGACAAAGAGACCGTCCGCGGTGGGAATCAGACGTACTTCCGCATACCCATCGTCCTGCAGGCTCTTTAAAAAGGCCTGCATGTCGCCGTAGGCAGAGGGATAAAAGATGTCGTGAATCACGAAGCGACCGCCTTTTTTCAGGACGCGGAGGCTCTCGCGGAGCAGAGCCTGACGGTCGCCCGGAATGTTATGGTAGACATAATTGCTGGTCACAAGGTCAAAGCTCTCGTTCGGGAAGGGGAGCTCCCGCGCATCGGCGCGGAGAAAGTGTACGTTTTTGACGCCTTCGGCGCGGGCGTTATCTTCGCATAGTTTTTGACTAAAGGAAGCGTATTCCTGTCCCCAGCGGTCCACGCCGACAAAGCTTGCCTCCGGATTTCGCTTGGCGGCGGCTATGGTGAGCGCGCCGCTGCCGCAGCCTACGTCCAGTCCCTTGCCGCCTGCGGGAAGTTTTATCCGAGAGGCGACTCCGTCTATGATGTGCTTCGCAAGTTTGCGTTTTCCGTTGTAGGAAAAGATGCGGTAGAGCATAAGCAGGTAGGCGGAACTTAGGAGGCCCACACCCGCGCCGACAAAGCTGAGTGAAGAAAGCAGGCGCAGGGCGCGGCTTTCTTTCTTTTTGCGGCAGAGGAGTCCCACGGCAAGGAAAACAGAGCTGACGCCCGCGTTGCCGTAAATAAGACCCCGCGGCATCCAGTTTTTATAATCGGCTTTCATCTTGATGACCTTCCTTTCTTGCGGCTTCGTTTTGAAGTCCCCTTATTTTTTTGCAAGTACCGTGAGCCAGGGCTTGCTCTCGTGGCGAAATACCTGTACTTCCGAAAAGCCCGCGGTCCGGAGCATGGTTTCCAGTTCTTCGGCGGTGTAGCAGTGCATGCCGTCTATGATGCGCTCGTAGCGAAGGCCTTCGGCATCCGTCCCGTCTGACTCGTTGCAGATGAGGAAGCTGCCGCCGCATTTTAAGATGCGGTACACTTCTGCAAAGCACTCCGCGGGATCCGGCCAGAAATACACGGTCTCGAAGGCGGTTGCCAAATCAAAGCGGGAAGCCGCGAGGGGCAGAGACTGCACCGAAGCTTTGAGAACGCGGCAGCGCCCTTTTACGATGTCGGGCTTATTATAGGCGCGGGTGCGGCACACGGCGAGCGCGGAATAATCGACCGCGTAGAGCTTAGACATGGGATAGCGGCGCAGCAGTTCCCGCACGTTGCGCCCGCCGCCGCAGCCCAGTTCCGCAATGACAAGCGGAGACAGCCCTTCGATATGCGAGAGTCCCCAGTCGGAGAGGGCTGCATGTCCCTGATTCATGGCATTTAACATGAGTTTCCCGAAAAAGCCCTCCGGTTTTCGGGTTTGCCCGATAAAGCGTTTGAATAAACCCATTGTTTTGTCCTTCCGTAGCAACGCCTAATGTGTTAAGTAGAACTAATATAATTATAGGACGCACGTTTGCGGCTGACAAGACAGAAGACGTCGCAAATGTTATATCCACTCTTCCGCGAGGAGAAGGTCGAGACGTTTCTCCCGGACACCGAATTCACGCGGAACGGTCTCCTCGGAAGCTGCGAATCTCTCAGCGGCTTTGGCAAGAAAATATCAGTTACAGCTTTATCTTTTTGAAAAACAGGGGAGTTTTTAAGTTATAACGGAAGTAAATAGAAAAGCCGGCTCGGCGTAAAGATACAACTGAAAGAGGGGGGCAGCTTTGCTTCTTAGGCTGGTATACTAAGCACATCGGCAAAATCAAAACAGAGGGGTATCCACAGAGGAATGAAACGCACATTTTCGTTTGCGGAAGCGAGGGAGTTACTGCAAAAACACGAGCAGTGGGAGTTGGAGCGCGGTATGCTTTCCAAAAAGGCGGAGCATTGTCGTGCGGTGGTCGAGGCGGCTGCGGATGCCTTTGTGGTCACGGAGACCATGAAGACGCTCAGGGATATCCCGGTCGAGGAGCTGAACCGGGCGCGGCGCGGCCTTCGCGTGCGTTTGCTTCGGGAGAGCGGGTATGCGAATTACGAAGATTTGATGCTGGCTCCGGAGCGGCAGCTTGCCGCCTTAAACGGCATCAGCGAGGACGGCGCGGCGCTCATTAAGGATGCGGTCGGCGAGACGGTGAGGCAGCTGAAACCCGGCATTAAGCTTCGTCTGAGCGCGGATAGACGCACGGAGGAGACGAGCAACATTGTGCTGGCGCTGTATCGCTACCGGGCGGCAGAAGAGCTCAGCCGGGATGCGCGGGCGCTGTCGGCGCGCTACGCCGCGGAAATCGCAAAGGCCATGAAAGAGCTGTCCCGCGGCAAGGGCCTTTTCCGCTGGCTCTTTACGGGAAAGGCGGAGAAGGATGCCGCGAGCGAGGCGTATCTTTATCTCGAGGAACTCGCAAACGGGGCGTACGGGACAGAACTCGAAAGGCTCAGTGAAGCACGGCGGGAACTGGAGGCTTCCGGCGCGGAAACGGCTTGGGACTCTTTCCGAACGCAGCCCATTGTATACAGCAATCTTCTCGAAAAGCTGGTGCCCGGTCTACTCGGAAACGGCGATGCGGTCTACGGTCTGCCGGAAGAGTTGGCGCGCGAGGTGGAGGCAGAGCCTCTCTTTGCGGACGGGATGCGCTGTGAACTGCGCCGCTATCAGGCGTGGGGTGTCAAGTACATCCTACACCAAGGTAAGGTGCTGCTCGGCGATGAGATGGGCCTCGGCAAGACTGTGCAGGCCATCGCCGCCATGGTCACGCTCCGCAATACAGGGGCCACACACTTTGCCGTGGTCTGCCCGGCGAGCGTTCTGGTCAACTGGTGCCGGGAAATCACAAAGTTCAGTGACTTAAAGGCAATCAAGGTGCACGGCCCTTTGAAGCAGGCTGCACTGGAAGACTGGATTCAGGCAGGCGGTGTTGCGGTCACGAGCTATGAGACCGTACAGCACTGGAAGCTCCCCGAAGATTTTGCGTTCTCACTGCTCACGGTGGACGAGGCGCATTACATTAAGAACCCCGGGGCACGGCGCACGGTGCATGTGCGAAACTTAGCGCTCCGCGCGGAGCGATTGCTTTTATGACAGGCACGGCGCTTGAAAACCGGGTGGATGAAATGGTGGAGCTTATCTCTGTGCTGCGCCCGGAACTCGCGGCAGAAATCGGGGGCATGAAGATGCTCGTGACAGCGCCCCGCTTTCGCGAGTTGGTGGCACCGGTCTATTACAGACGGAAGCGCGAACAGGTGCTGACCGAGCTTCCGGAGCTCGAAGAGCAGGAGAGCTGGTGTCAGCTCGGGGCTACGGAAAGGGCGCAGTACGAGGCGGATGTGCTCGGTGAAAACTATCACGCGGCGCGGCGGGTTTCTTGGACGGTCGGGGATATCGCCCGGTCCTCAAAGGCGCAGCGGCTTTTGGAAATCACAGAGGAGGCGGCCGCAGAGGGGCGTAAGGTACTCATTTTCTCCTTCTATCTCGACACCATAGAGAAGGTGAGAGCTTTACTCGGCGCACGCTGCATGGAGCCGATTACCGGTGCCATGACGCCCGCAAGGCGGCAGGAAGTGTTGGATGCCTTTGAAGCGGCACCGCCGGGGCAGGTGCTCGCGGCACAGATTGTGGCGGGCGGCACGGGGCTCAACATCCAGACGGCGAGCGTTGTGATACTCTGCGAGCCGCAGTTAAAGCCCTCCCTCGAGAGCCAGGCTATCGCGAGAGCCTACCGCATGGGGCAGGCGAGGAATGTGCTCGTGTACCGCCTTCTCTGCGAAGACAGCATCGATGAGCGCATCATGGAGCTGCTCGCGGAAAAGCAGGCGGTATTCGATGCCTTTGCGGATAAGTCTTCGGCGGCGGAGACGTTTGAGCTTGATACCAAGACCCTCGGGAAGCTGATGGAGGAAGAGATGCGGCGCATCGAGGCCAAGCGGAGCAGTGAGAATTCGGGGCCTTTGCGGGAAGGTGAAGTAGAAACGGCTGAATCGGAAGCAGAAACGGCCGAAGCGGAGGGCTAGGTTGAGACACGAAAAAGTCCCGGGAGCAATTTTGCTCCCGGGACTTTTGTATAAAATCAAAGCTGTGAATACAGTGACTTGCCTCAGCGTTCAATGGCAGGCTTTTCCGCTTCGCCCGAATTGGCTCTCCGTGCGAGCAGCTCCGCATCCGCCTTTGCGACGCTTTCCAAGTGGCGATCGGCGATGGACTGCAGGTCCTCACGGAGTCGCGCCTTGATCACGCGGATAATCAGCTCCTCGGACTCGTGGATACCGTAGCTTGCGGAGTTGATGCAGAGATCGTAGTGGACGGCGGCCCCCCACTGATAGCCGGTGTAGCGGTGGTAGAAGTGTCTGTGCGCCTTGTCCTCGCGCTTCACGAGCTGCGCCGCTTCCTTAAAGTTCAGCGAGTACATCTCCATTAAGCGCTTCACGCGGCTCTCGAAGGGCGCGGTGATGTAGATGGAGATGTGGGGAATGCCGGCATTTTTTAGAATCACATCGGCGGAGCGGCCCATCACGACAAAGTCTTCCTTCCGCGCGAGTTCCTCAATGTACTGACTTTGGTTAAAGAAGATGGCATCCGCGGTGGGCAGACCGTGGAAGCGGTTTAAGTTCGAGGTAAAGAGATTCATACCGTGCGCGCGACGAATTTCGTCAAGGCTCTCAATGATGTCCTGGTTCGGACTTGCCTCGCGCTTTGCCTGCAGGCGCTCCAGCACATCCTTAAAGATGGTTGCGTCGTAGTAGTTGATGTGCAGATCGTCCGCGAGCTGGAAGCCGATTTCCGTGCCGCCGCTGCCGTAGGAGCGGCCGATGCAAATCACAAGGTGGTCATCCTTCGAGAAGGGCTTTGCGCCGGTCACGAAGGGGTTTAAGAAGACGCGGGTCTGGTCGGAGATATCGCCCTTTGCGATTTCCTCTTCCAGCGCCTTGAGCTCCACAATAATGTCATTGTACTCGGTGAGCAGCTGCTTTCTGGCGGGGCCTTCGGGCAGGGTGCGCGCCATGTTGCCGATCAAGGCCATGTCGGAGAGAATCAGCTGTCCCTGCGGGCGGAGCGAGAGCTCACGCTCCAGAACCGAGAGCACTTTTTCGCGGCTTCCGATCAGGGTGCGGCCGAGCGAGGAACCGAGTTCTTGATAGATGGTTTCATCCAGTGCGTAAATTTTTTCTGCCAGTGCGCGGCAGCGAGCATTCAGTTGTTCCATGCGCTACCTCCTTAGAATAAGAAAAAGATCAGGGTGTCAATCACGAAGACAGGCACCAGGAACACGAGTGCCCAGCCGATGTAGCCAAAGAACGAGGGCATGTGAATACCGTTTTCGTCCGAAATCGATTTCACCATGAAGTTCGGCGCGTTGCCGATATAGCTGTTTGCACCCATGAAGACAGCGCCGCAGGAGATTGCCTCCAGGAAAATCTGGGGTATCGTGCCGACGGTGGTCGTGAGTCCGGTCGTCATGCCGAGCGTACCCGCCGTTGTGAGGAAGACCAGATAGGTCGGTGTGTTGTCGAGGAAACTCGAGAGCAGACCGGTTGCCCAGAACATCTGGAAGGGCTCGGTGAGACCGAGCTTCGGGCCCATTTCCTTTAAAATCATGAGAGCGGGCTGCATCGTGATGAAGATGCCGATAAAGAGCTCGGCAACCTCCTGGATGGCACCCCAGGTAAAGTGGTTTGCGCGGCGTATTTCGTCCGGCGTCGTCTTGAAGGAGAGGAAGGCAGCCGCGAGAATCAGCGCAATCTCAATGATGGTCGGGAAGCCCAGTGTGACTTCGCCGATGATGTGAAGGCCGCGCACGGTTCCCTCTGCGGTTTGGAACATGGGGTTCGAGGGCAGGGTTCCGCCGAGCACCACCGCGATAATAATCATCAGCAGGAAGATGATGTTGTGCGCGCCGCGGAGCGAAAGCTCCGTGCCGGGCTTCGAGATATCCGGGCGGTAGCCCCTTCTCACATCCTTCAGGTAGTAGTGCTTGTCAAGCTGCCAGAAGACCGTCAGCAGAATTACCAAGTTGAAGATGAGAATCGGGAAGAGGTGCAGACTCCAGAGGAAGGGCACCCCGCGCATAAAGCCCATGAGGAGCGGCGGATCGCCAAGCGGTGTTAAGCAGCCGCCCATGTTTGAAATCAGGAAGATAAAGAAGATCATGATGTGGCGCTTCTGGCGTCTCCAGGCGTTGATCTTAATCATCGGACGAAGCATTAACATGGAGGAACCCGTGGTGCCGATGATGCTCGAGAGCAGGGTGCCGATCAGCAGGAACAGCGTGTTCACGAAGGGGGAACCCGCAAGATCTCCGGTGAAGGTGATGTTGCCGGCCACGCAAAAGAGGCCAAAGAGCATCACGATGAAGGAGAGGTAGTCGTTAAATACGGTTTCAAGCACGGTCTCGGATGCTTTCAAGGGGCCGTACAGCACCGTGAACGGCACGATGAAGAGGAGAGACCAGAAAATGACCGCGTGAACGCGATGCTTCTCCCACCATTCACCCGCGACAAGCGGGACAACTGCTATGCTGAGCAAAAGGCCCGCGAAGGGGATGCACAGCCACGCCGGAATCAGAGTACTCATACACAAAACCTCATTTTCTCACTTTTTTTGATAGTCAATGCGTATGCTAAAACGAAACCGAGAAAAAAGCAAATCTTTTCGCCGAGAAGGCTATCGGTTTTCGCATATCTTGCTATCGTTTTTGGAAACAAGCAAAAAGTCCGGCCGAAGCCGGACTGATTTTGGTAGTTACAGGGTTTTGACGTGTGCGCGGAGCGCCGCGTAGGATTCGGGGCTTAAGTCGTGCTCTACCTTGCAGGCATCGTGCTCGGCAATGTCGGAGGGAACCCCGAGTTTCACAAAGAGCTTGGTGAGGGTCTGATGCCGGTCGTAAACACGGCTTGCAATGGCCTCGCCCTCTTCGGTCAGATAGATGTAGTTTTCGGCATCCATGCGGACCAGGCCGCTCTCTCGGAGGTGTTTCATCGCAATGCTGATGCTCGGCTTTGAATAACCCATGGCGTTCGCAATTTCAACGGAACGCACATGTCCGTTCTCCTCTCGGAGCATTAAGATTTTCTCGAGGTAATCTTCGGCGGATTCGTGAATTCGCATGAGACAGTCCTTTCCCGCGGCAGAGTAACCGCGCTGTTTCCTTTTTCTTTCATATTAAAAGTGCTATGTCAATCGTTCATCTGTGTTTCGGAAAGTATAACATGCGAACGTGGATAAGAACAAGGAAACTTATCTGTCAACAAGGAAATCATTATAAGCTGCGGCTAAAAGAACCGAGCGCGGACAAAATATGTTCTGATATCAGAGCTCGGAATCGGAAAGTGTGCGATAGCGACTTATGACTTCCTCTTTAAATTCCTCTTCGAGCGGAGAGAGCACGGTATCTTTCCGCGTCACGATGCCGAAGGTGAGGTGCTCTGTGCTCTGTAAGAGCGGAACCGAGATGACTTGGTAGAGTTCACTCTGGCCGGAGAATTCGGAAATCCCTATGGTATAAAAGCTTGTGCTCTGAATGAGGCGCATTTGCTCCTGGCGGTCGCAGACATAGATGATTTTCTGGGATTCGTTTAAATCGATGAGGCCGCTGTCGCTCGCAATGTGGTAGATAAAGTCCTCGTACTGTCCGGCATAGCGCACAAAGCCGTAGTCCTTGAGTTCCCCGATTTCGATAGCGGATTTTGTCTTGCCCTTCAGCACCGGATGGTCTGCGGCAAGGCAGACATAGGGGCGGAAGGTGGCAAGGGGGATAAAGTTCAGCTTTTTATCCGCAAAGCTCCGCTGGGACATGCTCTCGTTCGTGGTTGAGAAGTGGAGCACGCCTATATTTGACTTGCCGTCCACGACATCCTCCAGCACATTGGAGGCGGAGTTTTCAAACAGGTGATAGTGAATCGTGGTATCGTCCTGGTGGCGGCGGCAAATTTCGTTGAAACACTCGGAAGTGTGCGAAAAGCGGGTCATACTGACGCGGAGACGCGACTGCGCCGAGGCCGCCTGCGTCACATAGCGGTTCAGCTTTGCCATCTCCGCGAGGATGATGTTGCAGTGGTGCAGGTAGTCCTCCCCTTCCGGGGTCAGCTTGGTGCCGCGGCTGGTGCGCTGAAACAGCGTGAGGCCGCATTCCTCCTCGGTAATCTTTAAAATATGGCTCAGCTGCGGCTGAGAGATGAACATTGCCTTTGCGGCATGGTTGATGGATCCGTATTTTGCGATTGCGACAATGTATTTGATGTTATTTGCGTCCACGCCAGCCTCCTATTGTTTTTCTCGATAACATTATACAACAAAGAGGGCGAAAACAGAATGCAATAAGACAGATATTCCCAATGTCGATAACAGGTATCGGTCTCGGCAATTTTTTCTTGATGCATGCCTATGATAAACTAAATTGGTAAAAATGCATAAGCAATTAGCGATGCAAATCAAAGAATGGGGGGATTCGCAATATGGTTATGCAGGTTTTGGACGCAATAGACAGCTTTCTGTACTATCCGGTCTTATTGATCGTAATGGGTGCCGCAGGACTCTACTTTTCGGTACGCATGGGATTTGTACAGGTGCGCATGCTTTCGGAAGCAATTCGGGTGATGAAGGCAAAGCCGGCGGATAATAGCGGCACGTCGCCGTTTCAGGCGCTGATGATCAGTACGGCAAGCTGTGTGGGTACCGGTAACATCATCGGTGTCTCATCGGCAATTTGTCTCGGCGGCCCGGGCGCGGCATTCTGGATGACGATTATGGCGCTGCTCGGTTGCGCATCCTCCTTTACGGAGTGCACACTCGCGCAGGTTTATAAGAAAAAGAGCGCGGACGGCTCGAGCTACGGCGGCCCGGCTTATTACATTGAGGATGCGTTAAAGAGCAAGGGTTTTGCGACGATTTTCGTTATCTTCCTGCTTCTCACCTATTCGAGCGGCTTTAATATGCTCTGCTCCTACAACACCCAGTCCACCTTCCAGGCTTACGGCTGGTATCAGGCAAACCCGAAGCTTGCGGCCATGGCAATCGGCGCCGTGCTCGCAATTCTGGTCGGCATCTGCGTGATGGGCGGCGGCAAGCGCATTGAGAAGACCGCGGGTCTCGTGGTTCCGTTCATGGGCGTTGCCTATGTGGTGGTCACGCTGGTGGTCCTCGTCATGCATGCGGGCAGAATTCCGGCGGTCTTTGGTCGTATCTTCACCGATGCGTTTAACTTCCGCGCAATCTTCGGCGGCATTGCGGGTTCCTGCCTGGTCTACGGTATCAAGAGAGGTCTCTACTCGAACGAGGCCGGTGTCGGTTCGGCACCGAACGCGGCTGCGGCGGCTGTGGTTTCCCACCCGGCAAAGCAGGGCCTTGTACAGATGCTCTCGGTCTACATCGACACGATTATCCTCTGCAACGCGACGGCGCTCATGTGCCTGGTCTCCGGCATTGAGCCGACCAAGGAACTTGCGGGTGCACAGTGGGTGCAGACTTCGCTTCATGCGGTGCTCGGTACCTTCGGCCCGGTTTTCATCACGGTCGCAATGCTGCTCTTCTCCTTCACGACCTTAATCGGTAACCTCTACTACTGCGACAACGCGCTCGCGTACTTAAACAATAAGACCATGCCGAGTCAGGGCTTCCTGAGAGGCTTCCGCCTCTACGGCGTTATCATCATCTTTGTCGGCGCACTGCTCCCGATGGCGGCTGCTTGGGACGTCGCGGATATCATGATGGGCGGCATGTGCTTCCTCAATCTGATTGCCTGCGTGCTCTTAAGCCGCGTCGCAATCGGCACCTATCACGACTATGTGGCACAGCGCAAGGCGGGCAAGGATCCGGTGTTCCGTGCAAAGGACATCGGCCTCAATCCGGACGAGCTGGACTACTGGAAGGATTAAAACGCAACTTTAACTAGATAAGGGGAAAAACAATGGAACAGGATGTTCAACAGATTCTCGAAGCGGCACTCGCAGAGGGCAAAAACGTATTGATTGAGGGCAAGGTCGCAAGCTACATTCCGGAGCTTGCAAAGGCGGATTCCTCGAACCTTGGTTGCTGCATCATGATGGCGGACGGCACCACGTATCAGGCGGGCGATTACAATATCCCGTTTACCATGCAGAGCATTGCGAAGACCTTTTCGCTGATTCTCGCACTGCAGACTTCGGGCTATGACCACACCTTCTCGAAGGTCGGCATGGAGCCGACGGGTGACCGCTTTGACAGCATACTCCAGCTTGAGTTAAAGGACTGGAGACCGTTCAACCCGATGATCAATGCGGGAGCGATTGTGACGGCAGACTGCATTCAGGCGGCGGAGCCGTTTGAGGAGTTCCTTGCACTGGTCAGAAAGCTCTGCGCGAATCCGAACATCAAATTGAACGAGAAGGTGTACCAGTCCGAGAAGCGGACCGGCACCAGAAACCGTTCGATTGCTTACCTCTTAAAGAGCGATCACGTGCTGGAAGGCGAGCCGGAGGAGGTGCTGGATGTGTACTTCCGCATGTGCTCGGTCATGTGCACGGCAAAGGATCTCGCGCACTACGCGATGATTCTTTCCAACAAGGGTGTTGACCCGAAGACGGGAGAGCGCCTCCTCGATGCGGACATTGTTCGCATCGTGACCACCCTCATGATGCTCTGCGGCATGTACGATGAGTCCGGCGAGTATGCGGTGAAGGTCGGCCTGCCCTCGAAGAGCGGCGTGGGCGGCGGTATTGTTGCGGTCGGTCAGAACGGTATGGGAATCGGAACCTTTGGCCCGATGCTGAACAAGAAGGGTAACAGTGTGGGCGGCGAAAAGATGCTGCAGTATCTCTCCGAGCACCTCGGCTACCACATCTTTGCATAAGTTGCACCAAATAAAAATGAGGCTGTAAAAAATGCATATTGCATTTTTTACAGCCTTTTCGATAGAAGGAAGCTCTGTTATACTAAAATTATGAATACAATTGTCTCTATAGAACATTTAGAAAAGGTATATACGGCGCGCAAACTTTTTGACGACACTGCCTGCTATATCGGCGAGGGCGAAAAGCTTGCGCTGATTGGCGTGAACGGAACCGGAAAATCGACCCTGCTTCGCATCGTGGCGGGGGAGGAGAGTCCGGACAGCGGAGAGCTCATTGTGCGAAAGGGGCTGCAAATTCGCTTCCTCTCGCAGAACCCGAAGTTTTGCGAGGAAGAGACGGCGCTCTCGGCCTGCCTTCGCATGGCGGGCGGCGAAGTGCTCGGCGAGGACACGGTGGCGGCGGCCAAGAAGCTGCTTGCCGCGCTCGGTGTGACGGAACTTGATCTACCTTGCGAGACCTTGTCGGGCGGGGAGAAAAAGCGCATTGCCCTGGCGGGGGTACTGCTTCACCCGGCAGACCTTCTGATTCTCGATGAGCCGACCAACCATCTGGACGGCGAAACCGCGGAGTGGCTTGAGAACTACTTAAAGAACTTTCGCGGCGCTCTCCTCATGGTCACGCACGACCGCTATTTTCTGGATTCGGTCTGCACGCGCATTTTGGAATTGGACCGCGGGAAGATTTACTCCTATGATGCGAATTACGAGGGCTTTCTCGCGCTGAAGGCGGAGCGCCTCGACATTCAGCAGGCGAACGAGAGGACCAGACAGAGCATTCTCAGAAAGGAGCTCGCCTGGATGCAGCGCGGGGCGCGCGCCCGCGGCACCAAGTCAAAGGAGCGCATTGCCCGCTACGAAAAGCTTTCGGCGGAGAGCGGTCCGGAGGCAGAGGCTTCGCTCCAACTGGCATCCGCCTATTCGCGGCTCGGAAAGACGACACTCGCGTTTCAAAATGTGAGCAAGGGCTTTGACGGAAAGACGCTCTTCCGGGATTTCAGCTACCAGTTTCAGAAGAACGACAGACTGGGCATTATAGGAAGGAATGGCGCAGGCAAGAGCACGCTCCTAAAGCTGATCACGGGGATTGAGGAGCCCGACAGCGGCGAAATCGAAATCGGGCAGACCGTAAAGATAGGCTATTTCAGTCAGGAAAACGAGGCGCTCTCGGGTGAGCTCACGGTGATTGAAAGTGTCAAGGAGATTGCGGAGTTTGTGCCGAGCCCGGAAGGGCCGATCAGCGCCGCGAAGATGTTGGAGCGCTTCCTCTTCCCGAGCTCTCAGCACTATATGAAGGTCGAGAAGTTATCGGGCGGCGAGAAGCGGCGGCTGTTTCTCTTGAAAATCCTGATGGGCGCGCCGAATCTCTTGATACTGGACGAGCCGACCAATGACCTCGATATCCGCACCATGACCGTTCTAGAGGACTATCTGGACAGCTTTGCGGGCATAGTGATTGCGGTGAGCCACGACCGCTATTTTCTGGACCGAACCGTGCACCGCATTCTGGCACTCGAGGACGGCGTGATTTCGCAGTACGAGGGCGGCTACACGGACTATCAGGTCGAGAAGCTGAGGCGGGAACTGCTGCGCGGTGAGAATGTGGGCAGCGGCGCGGAAAGTACGGTGAGCGCCGAAAAAGAGGCGAGTAAGCAGCGTGCCGAGGAGACCAGACGGCAGCGTGCGCGGCGCATGAGCTATCAGGAAAAACAGGACTTTTTGCACATCGAGGACGAAATCGCTGCACTTGAGGCGCGCGTTGCGGAGATCGAGGTGGAGTATGCCGCTTCGGCGAGCGACTTTCAGCGTCTCACCGCGCTCGACAAGGAGCGCGAAGAAGTTGAGACAAAACTTCTGGAGCGCATGGAGCGCTGGGAATACTTGACGGAACTGCAGGCAGAAATTGAGGCAGAGAGGGAAAGTAAGGTATGAGTGGATTGAGTCGGGAAGAAAAGAGACGTTACGCAGCCATTTTACAGGAGGAGTTAATCCCGGCCATGGGCTGCACCGAGCCGATCGCGATTGCGTATGCGGCTTCGGTTGCGGGCAAGGTACTCGGCGAGGAGGCACGCCGCATGGAGCTTAGCTGCTCCGGCAACATCATCAAGAACGTGAAGGCGGTCGCGGTCCCGAACGCGGGCGGTCAGAAGGGCATTGCGGTCGCGGGCATTCTGGGCCTTGTCGGCGGCAACCCGGAGAAGCAGCTCGAGGTCATTTCGGTATGCGCGACACGGACAAGGAGATCCTGCGCGTTATGACGAACGAAGTCAATGTTGACGACTGTGTGTGAGAAAGGAGCGTAACAAGATGGAAAAGAGAGCAGTGATCGGTATTTCGACGGGGCTCATTACGGACGACGGCGGCATGTTCCCGGGCTATCGCCGCATTTATGTGAACGAGGACTACATCAACGCAGTGCTCGCGGCGGGCGGTGTGCCGGTCATGATTCCGATGAACGGCGACCGCGAGGCGCTTGCGGCTGTGGTTGACAAACTGGACGCGCTGCTGATTACCGGCGGCGATGACATCGACCCGATTCGCTACGGCGAAGAGCCGCACCGCGGCCTCGGCAAGATTGTACCGGAGCGCGATTTCTGCGATTTTACGCTCTATGAGCTCGCGAGAGAGCGCCACCTGCCGATACTCGGCGTGTGCCGCGGTTTCCAGCTCATCAACATTGCGGAGGGCGGCAGCCTCTATCAGGATCTGGGAGAGCGCAGCGGTGAAGTCTTAAAGCACTCCCAGGGACACAGCCCGCGCCTTGCAACTCACTCGGTGAACATAAGACCGGATTCGAAGATTGCTTCGATTCTCGGTGTCACCGAGCACCGCGTGAACTCCTTCCACCACCAGACGGTGAAGAAGGTCGGCACGCCGTTTACCGAGGTGGCGACTGCACCGGACGGTGTGACCGAGGCGGTCGAACTTCCGGGCGACGATTTCCTGATTGCGGTGCAGTGGCATCCGGAGATGCTGGAGAGTGTGGACCCGGTCATGCGGAAACTTTGGAGTGCATTCATTGCGGCGGGACTGCGGTACCGCGCGGCGAAGAACTGATTTGACAAGAAAGGCGGATTTTGTGAAAGAGAAGAATCAAAAGTTAGGATTTTGGTCCATCGTATTACTTACCATCAACGGCGTGATTGGAACCGGTATTTTCTTATCGCCCGGCAGTGTGGCGAAGCAGGCCGGCAGCATTGCGCCGGAGATTTACTTCTGCGCGGCGCTCTTTGCGGCGTGTCTCGCCGTGACCTTTGCATCCGCTTCCCGCTATGTCGTAAAGAGCGGTGCGGCCTATGCGTACACGGAGGCAGCGTTCGGTGAGAGCGTCGGGTTATATGTGGGTAGCACGCGCTTTGTTGCGGCCAGCATTGCCTGGGGCGTTATGGCGACGGGCGTTGTAAAGACCGCTCTCCAGATTTTGCGCCTCGACACGAGCAAGATTTCCAATGTGACCCTTGGCTTCCTCTGCCTCATGGTCATTTTGCTCATCATCAACATCTGCGGCATGCAGGTGTTCCGCTTTGTCTCGAACCTCTCGACCGTCGGTAAGCTCGGCGCCCTGGTGCTCACGGTGGTAGCGGGTCTCTTCCTGATTCTCACGACCGGCGTGAACCGCACCGCTGAGGTAGAGCTCCTCACGAACGATGCGGGCGAGAAGTTAATCCCGGCGCTCACCACGAGCGGCTTCGTGACGGCTGTCATCTCGGCGTTCTATGCGTTCACGGGCTTTGAGAGTGTCGCGAGCGGCTCCGGCGATATGGAGAATCCGGAGAAGAACCTGCCGCGCGCGCTCCCGCTGGCAATCGGCATCATAGCCCTCATCTACTGCGGCATTGTCTTTGTCGCCATGCGGATCGATCCGGTGTCTCTGGTCACCTCGAAGGATGTCGTGGTGCTCGCGGCGGTCTTCCCGAACCCGCTCTTAAAGGGGCTCATTGTCGGCGGCGCGCTGATTTCGATGTTCGGCATCAATGTCGCAGCGTCCTTCCTGACCCCGCGCGTACTCGAGGCCATGGCTTCGGACGGGCTGGTCCCGAAAATCTTCGCAAAGCGCACGGAGAGCGGCGTTCCGATTTACTCCTTCCTGCTCACCGTGACGCTTGCCATCATCATCCCGATGGCTTTTCAGTATGACATGCGCGGCATCATGATTATCAGCTCGATCAGCCGTTTCGTGCAGTTCGTGCTCGTGCCGCTCGCGGTCATCACCTTCTACTACGGCAAGAACCGCGGTCAGGTGATTGCGAACCCGAAGAAGAACTTTGTGCTGGACGTTCCGCTCTCCCTGCTTTCCCTCGGGCTCACGGTCTTCCTGCTCGCAAAGTTCAAGTGGGCGGCGCAGTTCTCCCTTCAGGTGGACGGTAAGACAGTGCCGAACTACTACGCAATCGTTGCGATGTTCATCGGGTATATTGTGCTTCCGGCGGGTGTCTACTTCTACCGCTCCCGCAAGAAGGCTTAATTCGTCGGTGTAAGCGCTTACAATCGAAAAAAGGCTTGACCTCTCCCGCGCATGGTGCTATATTCCCTTCAACAAAAGGGAGCGCCATACGAGAGAGGTCTTTTTCTATGAGTCAGAAGTTCGCAGTCAACGGCTATTGGTACTTTTACTTTTACGGCTTTACGGTCTGAAAGTAAGAGTGCTTTTTGCTGCGAATAAAATCTCGGGATATGTAACGGGATTGGAGACGTTTCCAAGGCGTCTGCGGTGAAAACACTTCACCGCAGGCGTCTTTTTTGTTCTTGTTACCCGCTGCACAGTTCGTTCAAACAGAGGAGAAAGCATATGATTATCATCATCAACAGCAAGACCAAGCCGGAAAAAGTAAGCGATCTGGTAAACTGGATTGAGAGAAAGGGCCTGAAGACCCATATCACGGAGGGTGATTATCAAAACATCATCGGCGTCATCGGTGATACCTCCCGGATTGATGAGGATCAGGTGAAGAGCTTTGACATTGTCGAGGCTGTGAAGCGCGTCTCGGAGCCGTTTAAGCAGGCAAACCGCAAGTTCCACCCGCACGACACGGTGGTTGAGGTGACACCGGAGGTGAAGATAGGTCACGGCAATTTCGGACTGATTGCGGGTCCCTGCTCGGTGGAGTGCGAGGAGCAGATTATCTTTGTCGCGCAGAGCGTCAAGGCGGCGGGCGCAACCATGCTCCGCGGCGGCGCGTTCAAGCCGCGCACTTCCCCCTACGATTTCCAGGGCCTGAAGGCAGAAGGACTGAAGCTTCTGCTTGAGGCCAAGAAGGCGACAGGCCTTCCGATTGTGACCGAGATTATGAGCGCGGAGCACATTCCGCTCTTTGAGGATGTGGATGTGATTCAGGTCGGCGCGCGGAACATGCAGAACTTTGAGCTCTTAAAGGAGCTCGGCAAGTTGAATAAGCCCATCCTTTTAAAGCGCGGTCTCGCAAACACCATCAAGGAGCTCCTGATGAGCGCCGAGTACATCATGAGCTCGGGCAACGAGAACGTGATTCTCTGCGAGCGCGGCATACGCACCTACGAGACGGCGACCAGAAATACCCTGGATCTCTCCGCGGTTCCGGTGCTGCACGAGCTCTCGCACCTTCCGGTGGTCGTGGACCCGAGCCACGCAACGGGCGTGGCGCGCTATGTAAAGCCAATGGCCATGGCTGCGGTCGCTTCCGGCGCGGACGGCCTGATTATTGAGGTACACAACGATCCGTCGCACGCACTTTCGGACGGTGCGCAGTCCCTGCGCCCGGAGCAGTTCGCGGATGTGTCCCGTGCGATTTCGCTGATTCGGAAGGCAACCGAAGAGGCAAATGCCTGAGCGCGGGAAAAAGTAGCAAGCAAACAGCGAAGATAAGCCGGTGCGGAGCGCCGGGACGGAGGAGAAACTGTATGGAACAGGTTCTGGTGCGGGCTTCAAGGGTTTACGAGGTAATCATAGGCGAAGGTGTGCTTTCGGAACTCGGCCTAAGAGCGGCGGCGCTGCTCCGCGGGCGGAGAGCGGTCATCGTGACGGATTCCAATGTGGGACCGCTGTATGCGAGGCGCACGGAAGAGACCTTGCGGGACGCCGGCTTTGCGGTGACGACCTTTACCTTTCCGGCCGGTGAGGCGTCAAAGAATCCGGGGACGCTCCTTGAACTCCTGACCTTCTTCGCGAAGCAGGAACTCACGCGAGAGGATGTTGTGATTGCGCTCGGCGGCGGTGTGACCGGAGATCTCGCGGGACTTGCGGCGTCTCTTTACCTTCGCGGAGTGCCCTGCATCCAGGTTCCCACCTCGCTGCTCGCCATGGTGGACTCCTCGGTCGGCGGAAAGACCGCAGTGGATTTGCCGGAGGGCAAGAATTTAGTCGGCACCTTCACGCAGCCCTATCTGGTGCTCTGCGACATTACGACCCTCGACACCCTGCCGAAGGAAGTGTTTGAAGAGGGCATGGCAGAAGTCATCAAGTACGGCATGATACGGAGTAAGGAACTCCTGGAACTTCTGCTGACCGACGATGCCGAGCGGAAGCGGGAGCGCGTGATTGCGCAGTGTGTGCGCTTAAAGCGCGATGTGGTCGCGGAGGATGAGCAGGATTTCGGCGAGCGCCAGATTCTGAACTTCGGACATACCCTGGGACATGCCATCGAGCGGGAGATGAACTATAAGCTTTTCCACGGCGACTGTGTCGCAATCGGCATGGCGATTATGACGCGGGCGCTGGTGCGGGACGGCCGCTGCCCGGAGAGCTGTGAGAAGATACTGGAGAAGCTTCTCAAAAAATATAAGCTGCCGAACAGCACGGAGCTGCCGAGCGAGCGCATCCTTGCGGCGGCACGCGCCGACAAGAAGCGCCGGGGCGAGAAGATTACGCTGATTGAGCCGAAAACGCTGGGCAACTGCGTGCTCGTGAAGACGGATTTTGCGGAACTCGCGCGACTTCTGGAGTTGGGGCGCTGAGAGAAAAACAGCCAAAGCGGAGCCATCCGCTTCGGCTGTTTTTATTTTTGAACCGAAAACTTGACAGATACAGGGTGGGGGTATATTATGGCTGTAGTTCAAGTGTACCCCCTGGGGGTATCAATCGGGAGAGGAGGTGCGAGGTGGCGGTGAACGAAGAGACGGCCTGTCCCCATTGCAGCGGCATGAAAAAGGTGCGGGACGGAGCTGAGCAGAGACAGCTCTTAAACCGACTGAACCGTATCGAGGGGCAGATACGCGGGGTAAAGAAGATGCTTGAGGAAGATGCCTACTGTATTGACATTCTGAATCAGGTTTCGGCAGCAAATTGCGCGCTGAACAGCTTTACCAAGGTGCTGCTTGCGGCACACGTAAAGTCCTGTGTCGCGGAGGATGTGCGCGAGGGCAATACGGAAAAGCTGGACGAGCTGGTCAGAACCCTGCAAAAGCTGATGAAGTGAGGCAGATGGTACCGGACGGGACAAGCATGAGAAAGAAGGTAAGATGAAGCAATATACAGTCAGCGGAATGAGCTGTGCGGCTTGCCAGACGCGGGTCGAAAAGGCAGTGTCAAAGCTGCCGGGTGTGAAGAGCTGCTCGGTGAGTTTGCTCACGAACTCCATGGGCGTTGAGGGCGATGTGACGTCAAGCGAGGTCATACAGGCCGTTGAGGCAGCGGGCTACGGCGCGGCGGAGAAGGATGCGGAGGAGCAGAGCCACGGAAGTTTTCAGGCGAAGCTCGCGGCCGAGGAAGATGCGCTAAAAGACAGGGAGACGCCGAAGATGAAGCGGCGACTTGTTGCCTCGATTTTATTTCTTCTGCCGCTTCTCTATCTCACGATGGGACATATGATGTGGGGCTGGCCGCTCCCGGCGTTCTTTGACGGAAACCATGTGGCCATGGGCCTGCTTCAGCTCCTCCTTGCGGCGGCGATTATGGTCGTGAACCAGAAGTTCTTTGTGAACGGTTTTAAGAGTCTGTTCCACGGCGCGCCGAATATGGATGCGCTGATAGCCATCGGCTCTTCGGCGGCCTTCCTCTACTCGACCGTGATTTTGTTTTTGATGACGCGGGCCGTGGTGGACGGCAACCAGGCCAAGGTCACGGAATACATGATGGAGTTTTACTTTGAGACAGCCGCAATGGTGCTTGCGCTGATTACGGTCGGCAAGATGCTGGAGGCCTACTCAAAGGGGAAGACAACGAGCGCTCTTAAGTCGCTCATGAAGCTTGCGCCGAAGACCGCGCGGGTTCTCCGAAACGGCGAGGAAGTCACGGTTCCGGTCGACAGTGTCCGGGTCGGCGACATCTTCCGCGTGAAGCCGGGCGAGAACATCCCGGTGGACGGCCTTGTGGTCTCCGGAAACAGTGCGGTGAACGAAGCCGCGCTGACCGGCGAGAGTCTGCCGGTCGACAAGGCGATCGGCGATGAAGTAAAGTCCGCGACCCTGAACCAGTCCGGCTTCCTTGAGTGCCGTGCGACCAGAGTCGGCGAGGATTCGACCCTCGCGCAGATTATCAAGATGGTAAGCGATGCGGCGGCGACCAAGGCGCCGGTCGCAAAGCTCGCGGATCAAATCTCCGGCGTCTTCGTGCCGGCGGTCATACTGGTGGCAATCGTGACGACCGTCATCTGGCTCCTCGCAGGCGGCAGCATCGGCTTTTCGCTGGCGCGCGGCATTGCGGTGCTCGTGGTGAGCTGCCCCTGTGCGCTGGGCCTTGCGACACCGGTCGCCATCATGGTCGGCAACGGTGTCGGCGCAAGACAGGGCATTTTATTCAAGAATGCCGAAGCGCTGCAGGAGACCGGCAATGTGCAGATTGTGGCGCTCGATAAAACCGGCACCATCACAAACGGCACGCCGGTTGTGACGGATGTGCTGCCGAACGGTGACAGGGATACGCTGCTCCGTGCGGCCTATGCGCTCGAGGCAAAGAGTGAGCACCCGCTCGCAAAGGCGGTCGTCGCCTATGCGAAAGAACAGGGACTTCCCTTAGAGGAGGTCGATGACTTTGCGGCGCTTCCCGGAAACGGTTTAAGCGCCGTGCAAAACGGCACGCAGCTCTTTGCCGGAAACTTGAGCTTTGTGCGCGGCAAAGTCTCGATTCCCGCGGAACTTGAGACAGCGGCGGATGCGCTCGCGGCCGTGGGTAAGACGCCGCTCTACTTTGCGGCGGGACAAGAACTGCTCGGCGTGATCGCGGTCGCGGACACGATGAAGGAGGACAGCGCGGCGGCAATCGCAGAGCTTAAAAAGCTCGGCATCCATGTGGTCATGCTGACCGGCGACAACCAAAAGACGGCCGAGGCCATAGGTAAGCAGGCGGGTGTCAACGAGGTTGTGGCGGGTGTGTTGCCGGACGGCAAGGAGGCCGTGATTCGGGCACTCCGGGAAAAGGGCAAGGTCGCCATGGTCGGCGACGGCATCAACGATGCGCCGGCATTGACTCGCGCCGACATCGGCATTGCAATCGGTGCGGGCGCGGATGTGGCCATCGACGCGGCGGATGTGGTGCTGATGAAGAGCCGTCTCACGGATGTCACGGCGGCGATACGTTTGAGCCGTGCGACCTATCGGAACATTCTGGAGAATCTCTTCTGGGCACTCATCTACAATGTGCTCCTGGTGCCGACGGCGGCGGGCGCCTACCTGCATTTCTTCGGCATCGCGATGAACCCGATGCTCGGTGCGGCGGCAATGAGCCTCTCGAGTGTCTGCGTTGTGAGCAATGCGCTGCGTCTTAATTTGTTCCGCGTGCACGATGCGCGGCATGACAAGCCGCTGCGGCATCATGTTACGGTAAATCAAACAGGGCGGCTTTTGGAAGCCGCAAGCGCCGAAAAGAGCGCGAAAGGAGATTTTATGAAGAAGGAACTTACAATCAAGGGTATGATGTGCGGACACTGCGAGGCGACGGTCAAGAAGGCACTCGAGGCACTGCCGGGCGTTGAGAGCGCTTTGGTGAGCCATGAGAAGGGCGAGGCGGTTGTCGAGCTGAGCAAAGAGGTCAGCGACGAGACGCTCAAGCAGGCAGTCGAAGAGAAGGACTATGAGGTGACCGGCGTTAAGAGTCTCTGAGTCGGAAGCTTGATTTGCAACGCGAGAGCATGACCATGGTCTCCGGGGCGGCGAAAGCCGTACCCGGAGATTTTTTTTGAAAAGAAACGACTTGCTATGGCGGAAATGGGGCTTTGTTTCGGCAAGGGTTGAAAAAGCGACACAGCGGCGCGCCGTGGTAAGTGATGTTCGGAGGAAAGAAGGAACGGTTTTACAAAAGTTTGTAAAAAGCGGTTTTGCGGCTTTTATTTATAAAAGCGCAGTGCTATCATTGGAGTTAGTTAGTGTTTTATAACTAATCCGCAATCAACGGATTCGGCCTACGGGAACGAGCCGCGGTCCGGGCGAAGAAGGGGGAGAAATGTATGGCGGAAGCAAGCAAACAAAACGAGCCGGAAAAAGGGAGGATGGCGAGCTTTTTCTATTATGTGACAAAGTTTGCGGCGGTGAGCAAAGCGAGCTACCAAAAGAGTGTCGTGCTGGCTTGCATCGGGGTTCTCTGCTCCATGGTCCCGTATTTTGTGATGGGCACCATGGTAAAGCAGCTCCTGCAGGGAGAGCGTAATTATGACGTATTTCTCCGTGAGGGAGGACTGATGGCAGTTTTTATTGTGCTCGGTATCCTCTTTCACACCTGTTCTACCAACTTGTCACACAAGACGACCTTCGCGCTGATCGCGGGGATACGGACGGAACTCTGCGAAAAGCTTGCGCGTCTGCCGCTCGGAACGGTGCGCGAGACGCCGTCCGGCGCACTCAAAAATATCATGGTCGAGCGAACGGATGCGATTGAGACGACACTTGCGCACGTGGTGCCGGAGTTTACGGCAAACCTGCTTGCGCCGCTCCTCATGTTTTTGTATCTCTGCCGCATCGATTGGCGTATGGCGCTCTTATCGCTCGCGACCCTGCCGCTTACGCTGCTCTGCCTGATGGCGATGTTTCGCGATTACGAGCGCCCCTTCCGCAGAACACAGGAGACCACCAAGGCACTGAACGATACGGCGGTCGAGTACATCGGCGGCATTGAGGTTATCAAGGCGTTCGGAAAGGCGGAGAGCTCCTATGCCCGCTTTGCGCGCGCGGCCGAGGAGAACGCGAACAGCTTTACCGACTGGATGCAGGCGAGCATTGTGCCGTTTTCCCTCAGTATGACCATTGCACCGGCAACCCTGATTGCGGTGCTTCCGCTCGGCGCGGTCTTTGTAATGCAGGGCACGCTCGCGTTTCATGACTATGTGATGATATTGATTCTCGCCTGCGGTCTGATTACGCCGCTCATCACGGCACTCAGCTACAGCGACGACATCGGCAAGGCGACTTCAATCTTCGGAGAGATTGACGCTGTCCTTACGCTTCCGGAACTCTCGCGTCCGGAGAAGAGTCGCGCCCTGCCGACGGACAGTGAAGTAAGACTTCGCGAGGTGCGTTTCGGCTACGGGGAAAAGGAGGTGCTGCACGGCGTAAACCTCTGCATTCCGGCCGGAAAGGTGACGGCCCTGGTCGGCCCCTCGGGGAGCGGCAAGTCGACCATTGCGAAACTGGTTGCCTCCCTCTGGGATGTGGGAGGCGGCAGCATTACACTCGGCGGTGTTGATTTAAGGGAACTTTCGTCGGAAGACTATAACAGGCAAGTTGCCTACGTTTCTCAGGACAGCTTTCTCTTTAATACAACAGTGCGTGAGAACATACGCATGGGAAGACCCGGGGCGAGTGATGCCGAGGTGGAGCAGGTCGCGCGAGACAGCGGCTGCTATGACTTTATCGCAGGACTCGAGAACGGCTTTGACACCGTGGTCGGCGGAAGCGGAGCGCATTTGTCGGGCGGTGAGCGCCAGCGCATTTCGATTGCCCGTGCGATGATGAAGGATGCGCCGCTCCTGATTCTGGACGAGGCGACCTCCTATGCGGATCCGGAAAATGAGTCGCTGATTCAGCGCTCCGTGGCAAGGCTTGCGCAAAATAAAACGCTGCTGGTAATTGCGCACCGGCTCTCGACCATTGTGAATGCGGATCAAATTGTTGTGGTACAGGCCGGGAGGATTGCGGCCTGCGGGACGCACGAGGCGCTGCTCGAAGAGAGTCCGCTCTACCGGAAGATGTGGGAGGCGCACAGCAGTGCAAGAGACTGCTCGGAGGAAGGAGGGCTGTCCGAATGATTGCGACACTCAAAAAGTTCTTTGCCTTTTGTTCCGCAAAACACCGCCGTATGTTTTATGCGTCGCTTTGGCTCGGGGTGTTGATTGCCTTCTGCGAAGTACTGAAATATCCGGCCATCAGCCTCATACTCCGCGGATTTTCGGAAGACAGAATGACGGGAAAGCTGATCCTGTTCAGCTTTCTGCTCCTGCTTATCGGCGTGCTCGCGGAGGCTGCGTTCCGCTCCAAACAGGCCATGCTCCAGTGCCGCGCGGGCTACGGGGAGTGTGCGAACAAGCGCATTGAAATTGCGGAAAAGCTGCGCTTTTTGCCCATGGGCTATTTTAACCGCACGAGCCTCGGCGATATCAGCTCGGTGACCACCAACACGATGGAGCTGCTCGGCGATGTGGCGACTCGCGTGGTGATGCAGACAACCCAGGGGCTACTCAATACAGCGCTCATTCTGCTGATGCTTCTGATCTTTGACTGGCGTATCGGTCTGATTGCCCTAATCGGGGCGCTGCTCTTTGCCCTGATTAACGCCCGTATGCAGCATAACAACGAGGCCTTGTCCGGACAAAAAATAGCGAACGACACCAAACTCATTGAGAATGTTCTCGAGTACATCCAGGGCATTTCCGAGGTAAAGTCCTACGGGCTGAGCGGAGAGTCCGAGCAAAAACTGAAGGATAGCATTGCGGAATCCGCCCGCTTGATGACCGACTTGGAGTTCGCGTCAAACCGCTACATGCCGCTGCAAAACGGGGTCCTGAAGCTCACGGGACTCGGGATTTTACTGGCCTCGCTGCGCTTTTATCTGGACGGCAGCATGGACCTGATCACCGCGGTGCTGATGATGGTCATGGCCTTTCATGTTTTTACGGGACTTTCGAGCATGGGCGCATATTCGGCGCTGCTCCGCATGGTGGATCTCTGTGTCTCGCGGGGGCAGGAGATACTCTCGCTTCCGTCGATGGAGATTGACGGCGAAGCGTATACGCCCGAAACGCATGACATTGCGCTCGAAGCGATTGACTTTGCGTATGAGAGCCGGAAGGTGATAGACGGCGTGTCGCTTCGCATTCCGTCCGGCACGAGCGCGGCCTTTGTGGGGCCCTCCGGCAGCGGTAAGACGACACTCTGCCGTCTGATTGCCCGCTTCTGGGATGTGCAGAGCGGAACGGTGCGCCTCGATCAAAAAGATGTGCGGGACTATTCGATTGACGCACTGATGGAGAACTTCAGCTTTGTGTTCCAGTCGGTATATCTCTTTCACGATACGGTCGCAAACAACATACGTTTCGGAAAGCCGGAGGCCTCGATGGAAGAGGTCATTGCCGCGGCAAAGCAGGCCTGCTGCCACGACTTTATTACGGCGCTTCCGGAGGGTTATGATACCGTGATCGGTGAGAACGGCGCCTCACTCTCCGGCGGGGAGCGGCAGCGTATCTCGATTGCGAGAGCCATCATGAAGGATGCACCCGTCATTATTCTCGATGAGGCGACCGCCAATGTGGATCCGGAGAACGAGAAAGAGCTCATGGAGGCAATCGCGGCACTCACGAAAGAGAAGACGGTCTTAATGATTGCGCACCGCCTGAAAACCGTGCGGGCGGCGAAGCAAATTTTTGTGGTCGATCGCGGGCGCATTGCGCAGCGAGGAACCCACGAGGAACTTCTTCGGGAGGACGGCATATACCGCAGATTTGTGGAGGCCAGAAACAAGGCGCTCAGCTGGAAGGTATGAACGCAAATCGAAACAAGCCGCGGCGAGAGGAAACTTTCGCTGCGGCTCTTTTTTTGTTTGCATCGCTTGTCAGCAAAAAGCTGCGGGCATATAATGGCTAAAGGTAATTATCTGAGATAATGAACGGAGGGGGCTGTGGAAGAGCTGAACGAGCGAAACATCAAGCGTATGATGGATGCGATGTATCTCGCAAAGCGCATCTGGGAGCTGCGGCCGGAGCTGCCGGACGGCATCAGCAGTACGGAGATGCATGTGTTGGATGCGGTGGTAGAGCTTTCCGCCGTGAAAAAAGCGGTCTATGTGAGCGATATCGCGGCCGCGCTGAAGCTACCGCGCCCGGGGGTCACGCGTGCGGTCAAGGTAATCACCCAGCGCGGTTATTTTGAAAAGGAGACGGATGATAAGGACCGGCGCTATGTCGCTGTGCGCCTCAGCGAAGCGGGGCGGCGCTTTTACGAGGAGCATGACCATGACTACTTTGCGGGGCTCAAGGCGAAGCTCAGCGGCATTGACGCGAGCGATGCGGAGACCATGATTGCCTGCATTGAAAAGATCTACGCGCTGCTCCACGGCTGTGAAGAAGAGGGGAAGAGATGAGAGAAGAACGCACGCCGCCCCCCGGAGGCGTCTTTTTCCGTTCTCGGCTTGAGAAAGTATCGGGAATGGACTACACTGGAGCAGTACGATTCGGACGGGAGGGAGGCAGATATGCTCTTAAAGAACGGATCTTTTTATTATGAAAAACGCCTGGTACCGGGAGATCTCCGCGTGACGGGCGAGACCATTGAAGCGTTTTCGCCGCAGACAGCGGGCGGGCTTATGCCGCTTGCGAATGAGGAAGTGCTGGAGCTCGGAGGCGCGACAGTCATACCGGCCTTTTTGGACATTCACACGCACGGCGCGGTCGGCGTGGATGTGAATGCGGCGAGCGCCGAGGATTTTGAAAAACTGGCTTGTTTTTTTGCGCGTCAGGGCACGGGCAGCTTTCTCTGCTCGATCCTCACCGATACGGAAGAGCAGACGGAGCGCGCCATTCAGGCCTTTCTCGACTGGAAAAAGTTGCCGCACGCGGGCGCGGACTTACTGGGCATACACTTAGAGGGGCCGTTTTTATCCCCGAAGCACAAAGGGGCTATGCCGGAGAGTCTGCTCCGCACGCCGGACTATGACTTGATTGCCCGCTACCAGGAAAAGGCAGAGGGGCACATCCGCTATATCACCCTTGCACCGGAGCTGCCGGGGGCCATTGAGCTGATTCCGAAGCTCCGCGCCCTCGGCATTGTCACGGCCCTCGGGCACTCGGATGCGGATTACCGCACCACGGAGCGCGCTATTTTTGCGGGCGCGCGCGCGGCGACGCACACGGGAAACGCGATGCGCGCCTTTGACCGCCACGAGCCGGCTATTTTCGGTGCGGTGCTCGCCTCGGAAGAGGTCTATTGCGAGATGATTTCGGACGGACTGCACTTACACCCGGGCAGCATCTGCCTCTACTTGCAGGCAAAGGGACTTGACCACGCGATTGCAATCACGGACTCCATCATGGCGGCGGGACTGCCGGACGGCGAGTACATGCTCGGCGTCAACGAGGTCGTGGTGAAAGACGGCGATGCGCGCTTAAAGCACGGGGATGCCCGCGCGGGAAGTACACTCACCATGGCGCGCGCCTTCCGGAACCTCAGGAAGTTTACGGGGCGGCCGACCGCGGAACTGGTTCCCCTGCTCTCGGAGAATGCGGCGCGTCTCCTCGGGGAGGATCAGAGAATCGGAAGTCTCACCCCGGGCAAGCAGGCAGACCTCTTGATTTTAAAAGACGATGAGATTCACCGCGTCATGCTTCGCGGCGCGTTTTGTAACTTTGACTGAGAACAGAGAAGGAGGCATCATGGCAGGGAATTCGTATCATTCTTATTATGAGATCGGAAGAGAGGAACTCGAAAAGGGCGCAAAGATTCCGATTATGGTTTGCAAGGAGCCGGGAGAAGCGTTTTACGAGCTCGCACTCGAGATGGTAGAGGAGATTGAGAAGAACAATGCGGCGGGACGCCGCACCGTGTTCATCTGCCCGGTGGGACCGGTGGGACACTACCCGATTTTTGTGCGCCTTGTGAACGAGAGGAAGGTTTCGTTAAAGGACTGCTGGTTCTTTAACATGGATGAGTATCTGACCGATGAGGGCGAGTGGGTCGCGAAGGAGGACAGACTTTCCTTCCGCGGCTTCATGGAGAGAACCGTATACAGCAAGATTGCGCCGGAGCTCAACATTCCGGAAGAGCAGCGCATTTTCCCGGATCCGCATCACCCGGAGAAGGGCGATGAACTGCTGGAAGAGCTCGGCGGCGCGGATATCTGCTTCGGCGGTATCGGCATCACCGGCCACCTCGCATTCAACGAGCCCCAGCCGGAACTCTCCCCCGAAGAGTTTGCGGCGCTGCCGACCCGCGTCCGCACGATTGCGCCGGAGACCCGCGCGGTGAACTCGATCGGCGACCTCCGCGGCGCGCTCGAGGACATGCCCTCGCTCTGCGTGACCATAGGCATGAAGCAGATTCTCGCGGCAAAGAAGGTGCGCCTCGGTATGTTCCGCGACTGGCACTACTCAGTCATTCGCCGCGCGGCTTACGGCGAAGTCAGCGCTTCCTTCCCGGTTACGCTCTTGCAGCGTCACCCCGATGCCAAGATGTACATGAGCGAGCGTGTGGCAAGCGGAAACTAAATCAAAGAAAAATTAAGGAGCTTCCCGGCATGAGTACCGGGAAGCTTTTTTTATGAATCAAGCATAACGGATATGATTGCCGGATAGATTGTGCTCAAATTCCGGCTGTATAAAATACATGAACATAAGCTTGACAAAAAAAAAAAAAAAAAAACGTATTCTTGAAAGTGTGGATTTAAATTCAACGGAATTATGGGGGATTTGAGATGAAAGACAGTAATAAGACAAAGATTTGTAAATATTGCAAATCGGAAATCTCTGCAGATGCAAAGATATGCCCGCATTGCAGGAAGACTCAGGGCGGAAAAGTAAAGTGGATTGTCCTCGGAATTGTCGGATTTTTTGTACTCGCAGCAATCATTGGCGGTGGCAGCGATCAGGATCCTAAAAAGGTAGAAGTTGCGGCCTCGGAAACAACTGTAGCGACAGATAACGTAGAGACAACAGAAGAAACAGAGAAGGCGACAGAAAAGGCAACGGAAGCTGCCAAGGATAGTTTCGGGATCGGAGATATCGCTGATTTTAATGGTGTACAGGTGCGTCTTTCTTCTGTACGGATTTCCAATGGAGATGGGCAATTCTGGAATCCCGAAGAAGGGAAGTACTTCCTTGGGTTGGTCTTTGATATTGACAATCAGTCCTCACACGATATCGGTGTCAGTTCCCTCATCTCATTTGAGGCTTATTGTGATGATTATTCTTTGAACCAGGATATTATGGGGGCTCAGGTTCCGGAGTGGAAGGGCATTGGTCAGCTGGACGGAAGTGTGGCAGCCGGAAAGAAGATGAGTGGTGTCATCTGTTATCAGGTGCCCAAGGACTTTAATTCGTTTGAGATTAGATATTCACCGAGTTTTTGGGGAAATAAAAAAGCAACATTCGTATTCACAAAAGCTGACGTTGAGGCGCAAGCACGATAAAATTTTTGGAATACAAAAAGAGCAGCACGGAAAGGAAAATTCCGCACTGCTCTTTTTGTATTGCTATTTGCGTCAAATGTAGATACAATGCATGTAAAAGGAGGTGCAATATGGCGCAAACAAGTATCAATATCCGCATGGATGAGGATTTAAAGAAGCAGTTTGACGCGTTCTGCTCCGATATCGGTATGAGCATGTCGACGGCGTTTTGTGTGTTTGCAAAAACTGCTGTCAGAGAGCAGAGAATTCCCTTTGAGATATCCGCAGAAAAAGATCCCTTTTACAGTGCGGCCAATCTGGCAAGACTGAGAAAATCCATTGCAGAAATGGAGGCAACGGGCGGTATTGTCCACGAAGTGAAGCTCAATGATTAAAGCGTGGACAGAAGATGCGTGGGAAGATTTTGAGTATTGGACAAAGCAGGATAAAAAGACACTTAAAAGAATTTTGCAACTACTCAGGGATATTGAGCGGAACGGATATGACGGCATCGGGAAGCCGGAACCCTTGAGAGGAGATTTGTCGTCTTATTGGAGCCGGAGAATCGATGATTGTAACCGGATTGTGTATCGGATAGACGGAGATGTGATTCAGATTGTCCAGTGCGGTTCTCACTACAGAGATAAGTAAAAACGGCAAGAAAAAAAGCAGAGCGGATGATCCACTCTGCTTTGCCTTTGTTCTATGGCAGCAATCAGCCGATTGCTGCGACAGACTTCGAGAGGCGAGACACCTTGCGGGAAGAAGTGTTCTTGTGCAGAACGCCCTTGGAAGCCGCCATGGTGAGCGCGCGCTCTGCCTTGCGGAAGCTCTCCTCTGCCGCAGCCTTATCGCCTGCTGCGATTGCAGCGTCGACCTTCTTGACAGCGGTCTTAACAGCGGACTTAACAGCCTTGTTTCTCTCAGCTCTCTTTGCGGACGTCAAAATTCTCTTCTTCGCGGATTTGATGTTTGCCAATTTCTTTTCCTCCCATTCACGGATACGATGATAGTTTCACAGTCATCAAGACAACCGTCAGGGACGGGCAGCCGCGCAAATGTCTTGCTCTCTGTGGGCGTTCGCATCGAAGTCTGGACACGGACAGTTCAATGTAAACATACCCTCAAATTGTAGGGCAAAGGCGCGGGAGTGTCAAGGCTCACTTGAAAGAGAATAGTAAAAATGTTATTCTTTTTTCAAATCATTGCGGCAGCGAAGGCGCAGTCTGCCGAAGGTTTTGATGGAGGAAGCATGCCGACTTACGACAGAAAACATATCAGAAACTTTTGTATCATCGCGCACATCGACCACGGTAAATCCACGCTCGCGGACCGCATCATCGAGAAGACGGGTCTGCTCACCGAGCGGGAGATGCAGAACCAGATTCTGGACACCATGGATCTCGAGCGGGAGCGCGGCATTACAATCAAGAGCCAGGCAACGCGCACGGTGTACCGCGCGGCAAACGGCGAGGAGTATATTTTTAACTTGATCGACACACCGGGACACGTGGACTTTAATTATGAAGTTTCCCGTGCGCTCGCAGCCTGCGACGGTGCGATTCTTGTGGTCGATGCTTCCCAGGGCATTGAGGCGCAGACGCTTGCAAACGTATACATGGCGCTGGACCACGACCTCGAGGTAGTCCCGGTCATCAATAAGGTGGACTTGCCGAGCGCGGAGCCCGACAAGGTTGCTTTGGAAATCGAAGATGTAATCGGCATCGAGGCAGAGTCCGCGCCGCGCATTTCCGCGAAGACGGGTCTCAATGTGGACCAAGTGTTGGAGGCCATTGTAGAGCAGCTCCCGCCGCCGGACGGCGATGAGTCGGAGCCTTTGCAGGCCCTCATATTCGATTCGCTCTACGACAGCTATAAGGGCGTCATTGTCTTTCTCCGCGTGAAGAACGGCACGGTTCGGAAGGGTGATCGCGTTCGCATGATGGCGACCGGCGCGGAGGTGGATGTGGTCGAAATCGGCTACTTTGCACCGGGGCGCTTTATTCCCTGCGAAGAGCTCTCGGCCGGCATGGTAGGCTACCTCACCGCGAGCATCAAGAATGTGCGGGACACGCAGGTCGGTGACACGGTGACGCACGTGAAGAACCCGGCGGCGGAGGCGCTCCCGGGCTATAAGAAGGTCACACCCATGGTCTACTGCGGCCTCTATCCCGCGGACGCGGCGCAGTATCAGGATCTCCGCGATGCGCTTGAGAAATTGCAGTTAAACGATGCCTCTCTGACCTATGAGCCGGAGACCTCGCTCGCGCTTGGCTTTGGTTTCCGCTGCGGTTTCCTGGGGCTTCTGCACCTTGAGATTATCCAGGAGAGACTGGAGCGGGAGTACGACTTAGACCTCGTGACGACGGCGCCGGGCGTTGTGTACCGCGTCTATAAGACGGACGGCAGCATGATAGAGCTCACGAATCCCTCGAATCTTCCGGATTCCGCGGAGATTGAGCACATGGAAGAGCCCATGGTTTCTGCGGAGATTATGTTAACCAGAGAGTTCATAGGCCCCATCATGCAGCTCTGCCAGGAGAGAAGAGGTATCTATCTCGGGACGGACTACATGGAGCAGGACCGCGCCATCATGAAGTATGAGCTCCCGCTGAACGAGATCATTTACGATTTCTTTGACGCGTTAAAGTCGCGCTCCAGAGGCTATGCCTCCCTCGATTATGAGTTAAAGGGCTACACACCCTCGAAGCTTGTGAAGCTCGATATTCTCATTAACCGCGAGACCATAGACGCGCTCTCCTTCATCGTCTTCTCGGACGGTGCCTATGAGAGAGGGCGGAAGATGTGCGAAAAGCTCACGAAGGAGATTCCGCGCCAGCTCTTTGACATTCCGATTCAGGCGGCGGTCGGCTCCAAGATTATAGCTCGCGAGACGGTCAAGGCGGTGCGCAAGGACGTGCTTGCAAAGTGCTACGGCGGCGATATCTCGCGAAAGAAGAAACTTCTCGAGAAACAAAAGGAAGGAAAGAAGCGCATGCGCCAGATCGGCTCCGTCGAGGTGCCGCAGAAGGCGTTCATGAGCGTTTTGAAACTCGACGATGAGTGAGAAACAAAAACTGGAACTGTATATTCACATTCCGTTCTGCGCGTCCAAGTGCCGCTACTGTGACTTTCTGTCCGGCGAGTCGACCCCGGAGGCGCAGCGCGCCTATGTGAATCAGCTGATTGAAGAAATACGCGCGCAGGGGCATATACTGCCGGAGTACCAGCTGAGCAGCATATTCATCGGGGGCGGCACGCCTTCGATTTTGAGCGGTTTGCAGGTGCAAAACATTATCTCGGCGGTCTACGAGAGTTTTGTGGTCGAGGCGGATGTCGAGATTACAATCGAATGTAATCCCGGGACGCTGGACGCGACCAAACTCGAGTATTACCGTGAGGCCGGCATCAACCGCCTGAGTTTAGGGCTTCAGTCCGCGGACGATGAAGAATTAAAGCTGCTCGGCCGGATTCACAGCTACAATGACTTTCTCCACAGCTATGAACTCGCAAGGGCTGCGCGCTTTGACAACATCAACATCGATTTGATGAGCGGAATTCCGCATCAGAGCCTCCACAAGTGGCGGCAGAGCCTCAAAAAAGTACTGCGTCTCCATCCGGAGCATATCTCGGCCTATTCCTTAATCATTGAGCCCGGCACGCCCTTTGCGGAGCTCTACGGAACGCCGGCGGGGGAGAAGGCGCTGCCGAGTGAAGAGGAAGAGAGAGCCATGTATGTCGAGACCCGGGCGCTGCTTGAGGAATACGGCTTCCTGCGCTATGAGATTTCCAACTACGCGCGTCCCGGCAAGGAGTGTCGCCACAACATAGGCTACTGGACCGATGTAGACTATCTCGGTGTGGGCCTCGGCGCTTCGAGTAAGTTAAAGCATCACCGCTTTCACTCGGAGGAGAGATTGGACCGCTATATGGCGGTTGAGATGCACCGCGATTTGATGCCGCTCTATCAGGATTTGGTGGCGCTCACGGTCGCGGATGAGATGGAAGAGTTTATGTATCTCGGCCTTCGCATGACCAAGGGGGTTTCGGGGGCGGATTTTTACGACCTCTTTCACTTCAATATGTTCGACCTCTTCGGGGAGGCAATCCGAAAGAACACGACGCTCGGTCTCCTGGAGGTGGATACACCGATGCTTCGGCTCACGGAGCGGGGCATCGATCTCAGCAACCGTGTCTTTGCGGATTTCTATCAGGTTTTGCCGCGGAATCAGGCTTTGTTTCCGGAAGATCCCCGCAACTTATTCTGAGAGCGGCAGGGTAGTCGTGAAACAGGTGCCGTGTTCGGCGGAGCTCTCGACGCGAATATCGCCGCCGTGGGCATGCGCTATGGTCTTTGCGATGGAGAGACCGAGACCGTAACCGCCCTGCGCACGGGCGCGCGATTTGTCCACGCGATAAAAACGATCGAAGAGATGGGGGAGCGCATCCTGCGGGATGACTTCCCCCTCGTTGTGTACGGAGAGCAGGGCGTGCTTTTTTTGCCGAGCGAGCCGTACGGTGACCACGCTGCCGGATCTCGCGTACTTGAGCGCGTTGTCGATCAAAATAGCGAGGAGCTGGGTGAGAGCCCGGGCATCGCCCTTCACAGAGATCCCGGCTTCCGGTTCCGTGTCGAGTGTCAGTCCGCGCTCAAAGGCGAGCGCGGTAAAGGGGAGTGCCGCGGCCTCGGTGAGCTGCGAGAGCGAGAGGCGCTCTATTTTCGGTGAGAGGCGCTTGGAATCGGCCTTGGCGAGAAACAGAAGGCGCTCGGTGAGCTCCTGCATGCGGCGGGCCTCGGTCTCGGTATTTTGTATCCAGAGCATTTCCTCTTGAATGGAGGAGGCAGGGCGGGATTTTAAAATCGAGAGATTCGCGAGTATCACCGTGAGCGGGGTTTTCAGCTCATGCGAGGCATCCTGTACAAAGCGCTGCTGTTCCGAAAAGGCGTGTTCAACCGGGCGTAAGCTCATGCGGGCCAGAAAGAAGCTGAGCCCGAAGATGAGGAAGCCGGCGAGCAGGAAGATGCCGCCGAGTTGCAGGGCAAAGAGGAGCAGAGAGGCATTCAGCTTGTCGAGTGAGGTGACGAGGAAAACGCGTTTTCCGGCCTGTCTCCCTTGCAAATAGTAATAGGAAGAAAAGGCATGGGTCAGGCTTTCATTTTCTTCCGGGCGCTCGGGCGGTTCCTTTCGCTCCGAACCGGTATCGCTGTCCGCGATACGCTGCAGCAAGCTTTGGAGACGGGCGGTATCCGCGTCGCTTAAAGTGAGATCATAGCTTCTCGAAACGGTATAAGAGTCGCTGCCGCTGTCCCTCGAAAAAACAACATAGGGATAGTATGCTGTGGGTGCTTGCGCTCCGTCCGGCGGCGGCCCCGCTTCATCCGACGAGCTGCTTGCCTCGCTCTCATGCTCGGAAAAGAAGCTCGCAAAGCGGAGCTCCGCGGCAAGATAACGGCCTGCCTCCTTTACGGAGCGGGCACGGGCATTCAGAAAGATTGCAGTCAGGATACCGAAGAGCAGTATCAGCACAAAGAAGAGGTTGGTCGCAATGATGCGACGCTGCAGAATGCGGAGCGGCTTCATCGCGTTTCCTCCTCGAGCAGCAGATAGCCTTGGCGGCGTATGGCCTGAATCTTGACCGAGGAGCGCAAAAAGCTCAGCTTTTTTCGGAGAAAGGAAACATAGGCCTCGACATTGTTTTCGACGGCATCGCTCTCATCGCCCCAGAGTTTCCGGAGTATGGTCTCTTTGCTTAGGATTACGCCCTTATTCGCAATTAAGAGTTTCAGGAGTTCCGCCTCCTTAAAGGCGAGACGAACGCTCTGCCCCGGGGTGCTCAGTTCGTTTGTTGCGAGGGAGAGGCAGAGGTCGCCGAAGCGGAGCTCATCCAAGAGAACCTCGCCTTGACGGCGGGAGAGCGCGCGGACCCGCGCAAGGAGTTCTTCCGGCACAAAGGGCTTGGTCATATAGTCATCCGCCCCTTGGTCGAGCCCCTCGATTTTATCGCGTATCTCATCCCGTGCGGTCAGCATGAGGACGGGGGTTTTCTTGCCGGCGCGCCTTAGGGCGTGCACCACGGCAAAGCCGTCCATTTTGGGGAGCATGACATCGAGGACTATGACATCGTAGTCTTTTTGCAGGGCGGCATAGAGGCCGTCCTCGCCATTGTCCGCGTGATCCGCGAGGTACTTTTCGCTGTGAAACAGTTCAATAAGCGCCGCTGCGAGGCGGTCCTCATCTTCCACCAGTAATATCGTCATGGAAACCTCCGCTTCCTTATAATTTGTGTTTTCTAAATGGTATCATAGTTTTCTCGAATGAGGTGTGAAATGAAACAGAGAAACAAGACCGGGTTCATTCCGCTGCTTTTACTCACGGCACTCTCCGCAGCCCTCCTAAATGCCTGTGCGACAAAGGCGCAGTCTGAGGACAGGACACAGCCCGTCGCTACCTCCGCATCGAGTGCGGCTTCTGCCTCCGATGCGATCGACGAGGCTTCGGTGGTTAAGATTACGCTGCGCGGCGACCATGCGAAAATCGATGGCCGCGGTGCGGCGGTCGAGAAGGGTGTACTTGTCATCCACGAGGGCGGAAGTTACCGCTTGGAGGGGGAGAGCCGCATTCCGATCGAAGTGCGCGCGGCCAATGTCTCCGTGCTGCTATATCTCAACGGGGTAAAGATTCACACCCGCGGGAAAAATGCGATTCGCGCGGTGCAGCGCGGCGAACTCGGCCTGGTGTTTGAGGGGGATAAGGCGAGCGAAATCGTGACCGACGGCAGAACCGATAAGAAGGGAGAGGCGCTCGAACCGGATAACATTCGAGCGGCCGTTTATTCCAAGGGAAATTTATATCTCGCCGGCAGCGGCAGCGCGGTCATCACGGCGGCGGATCAGGGCTTCGTTGCGAAGGAGGAGCTTTTGGTCACGGAGGGCGCCTATGATATCGAGACCGAGGACGATATTTTCCGCGGCAAGGAGAGCGTCGACTTGCTGGGCGGTGTGGTCCGGGCGAGTGCGCGCGGCGAAAAGGGCAAGGGCGTCAGCTCGGACGGCGCGGTGACCCTTGCGGGCGGCTCTTATGTCTTCGCCTACACGAGCGAGGGCATTGAGGGGAAGACCATAGAGATGAGCGGCGGAAGCTTTGACATCAGCGCGGACGATGACGGCATGAACGCGCGGGAGCACTACGACAAGGAACAGACCAAGACCAAGAAGAAGGAGGCAAACCCGGAGGTTTGGGTGCACATCTCGGGCGGTGAGCTCCACGTGACCGCGGGCGGCGACGGCATCGACTCAAACGGCGATTTGATTTTCAGCGGCGGCATGAGTTTTGTGAACGGCTCGGACAACGGCAAGGACGCCGCGCTCGACTGGAACGGCAGTTGCCGCGTGGACGGCGGTGTCCTGATTGCCTCGGGCATGAAGGCGCGGGCGGAGAAGATTTCGCCGGAATCGGCACAGCCTTTCTTTGAGTGGGAGTTAAAGAGCGAGCACCCGCAGCAAGAGCAGATTTCCGTGCAGCGGGGTGACGGAAGCACCCTTTACTGGGAACTCCCGCGCAGAGCCTACGACTATGTGCAGATTTCCTGCCCGGAACTCACGGAAGAGAACACGCTCCACGGAGTCGCGGGAAACGAGAGCATAGCGTTGCGCTGAACGATACGACTCGGACGCGGAGACAAGAAAGAGCCACCATCAGGGTGGTGCCCGTAAAACAGGAAAAATTTAAAAGTTCCGATTTTCGAGGAGAAACAGCGTGACTTCGGTTACGCTGTTTCTCTTTGCATCAATAAGTTTAGCGGAATAAATCCTGCACCGTCATAGTAAATTTCGATTTTCTACTGACGTTTGCCGGAAGATTTGTCCGGCGCACCTACATAGATGGCACTGACCATATCTCGCAGCGAATCAGGAGTCAGCGAATTCAGTTCCTGATAGTGTTTTGCTTTCTGAATAAATTTCTTCAATCATTCATTCTGACGCTCCTGTTTTTCGATATTCTTCTGACGCTCTACAGCGTCCATGCTGAGCTTTTTCTGTTCCGCTTCATAGTTTCCACTCATCATAGAAAAACGCTCGTCAGACAGTTTTCCTTTGGTATTGTCCTCATAAATCTTCACGAACAGTCTGTCCAACTCAGCAATACGTTTTTCAGCCTGTGTCAGCTGCTTTCTCCATGCCTATATCTTTTCATCACTTTCTATTTTTGCTGTTCCTGCACAACTGCACGGAAGTGATCTTCATAGTGGAGAATATAGCTGATGACAGTTTTCATGTGCATCCACACCATATCCTCCAAAACGACTGCACGGATATAGTGGGATTTGCATTTTTCATCGTTCTTACGATGGGTGGAACACTCGAAGAAATCCCGTCGCTTCTCAAAATTGTTAGCTGTGCAGCAATACAGCTTCTCACCACAATCGGCACAATACACAATGCCGGAGAACAGGCTTGTTTTACCTGTCTTGGATTTGCGTTGGCGATTCTGGCGCAACACCTGAACCTTCTCGAATATATCCTCTGGAATGATTGCTTCGTGAGTATCATAGAAAACAGAGTGATTTTCTACCGGATTGTCACGCTTTTTCTTGTCCCAAATGGAATCGGTAAAGGTCTTGAAGTTGACGATACAGCCTGTATATTCTCTGCGTTCCAGTATTTTTCTCACTGTGGTCTGATGCCATTTACTTGGATTCTCCGGTGTCGCCTGTGGAGTATTTAAGTCCTGCTTTTGCTTATAGGATGTTGGAGTAAGTACCTTGTCCTTGGTCGACTGCGTTGCAATCTGGCTCGGCCCACCCACGTCCCTCCATTGCCATCTTGAAGGTATACTTTACAACGATAGCTGCTTCTTCATCAACGAGCCAACGGGTGGGATCATCTGGATTTTTCATATATCCGTAAGGAACATTGGTTGTAAGTGGAATACCACGGGAACCTTTGGATTTATTGACAACTCTGATTTCGCGACTGGTATCACGGGCATGAAGCTCCTTAATCCAGTTCTTGATGCTTGCCATATCAATCCCCATGCTATTCCGATCGCTGATATCGAAATTATCATTGATGGCAATATAACGGGCACCGTGTTTCGGGAATGTGATGTTGGTGTACAGGACAGTCATAGCAGAATTTCTGCCAAGTCTCGAAAGGTCTTTTGTGATACAAACCGCTACATTGCCGGATTCAATTTCATCAGCATTTTCTGGAAACCAGGCCGGTCAAAAGTAGTGCCACTGTAGCCATATGCGAAAAAAGTTGGATTCGGAAAGCGATTATCCTTGGTATATTGGAGCAGTATATTTTTCTGATTCACAATGGAATCGCTATCGCCAGCCAGTGCATCTTCCTGAGAAAGTCTGCAATATAAAGCGGTAATTTTGTCTGTTGCCCTCAACATTTCTCTTTCCTCCTTCATAGGGGCAACTGTCAGTTCTTGGTTAGTCTAGGATATACCCAATTTGGGAACAAGTGAAATTAAGCGTTCTTACAATCTGACTAGTTCCCAAATTAGAAACAAGTAAAAGGGTATGAATCATATCTCTCGCCAATTTGGCGAGAAGTAAGCTCGTGTCAACTTGGCACGAAGTCAGAGCTGATAACTAACAATTTCAACTTCTGATCAATTTGCGCAGAAGTTATTTTTTATTCCCAACGAGTTGATGGAGATTATACTTCTCAACATTACATATCGTTTATAACGATTTCAACGTATAGCAAAGAATCCATCAATTAACAAAATGCCAATAGACGGACTCTTTTTTATATTGGATATTAAAACAATTTACGATACTGAAGGCAATAAGAGAAACATTATGATGGATACCGATTCGATTATTTTCATAAGTTCGATCGGATCGTTTTGTGTTCTTATTACAGTTTCGAGTTTTTCGTAACAATTAAAGAAAAGCTTTACAACATTTAACAACTCACTAGTTTGCTCATTAGCAGTTTCAATCAGTTCGCTTACGAGATCTTCGACCAAAATGAAGTCGTTCCACAATGTATTGATTTGGTTAATCAGCATTTCTGTGTATGCAGCTATACTGCAAAGGCAGTTGTCATCAACAGGCACTTGAAGAATTTGCTGATACCTATGAAGGTATAATTTCATTTCACCAAGTTTTTTCATGGACTCAATCCACAGCTTCAAAGAATTTGTTGCGTTCATTTTTTCAATTAGCATAGGTTCTATTTCACACGGATACATCGGTTTTGCTATGCGGGATTCTTCTGTATCCAAAAGTTTATAGAACGGAATCGAGTATACTGTCGGCGAGAGCACACCAGAAAAAACAGGTACATATACTAACTCTAAGGATTGTGTTTCCAAATACCATCGATCACTTGATGGCAAAATACTGTTTTTAAATACATCCCTGATTGTTATCACGATTCTGGTATATTCCTTCTCAAGGGTATTATTCTCTTCCATATTGTAATCAACAATGATGTAGGCATGTTTATTACCTTTAAGAAGGGTACCATTCACCGCCGTAACTGCTTTTGATAGCGTATCACAAAAATAGTTTGTTCCCTTGCGATATTTTTGTTTTGAATCATAAGCAATGGCGCAACCTTTCGGTTGATTATCAAGCACATAACGCCAAACATTAACTAAAGTAAGAATATTCTCAAGTTCTTGCCTTGCAAAATCTTCATTAAGTGAACTGTATTCGGAAAACAACAATTCATACTCTTTCTGGAAGTCCACGATGGCTTTAGCCGCAGAATAAAGATTAAACATAGCGAGTTGTGGATTCTTAACAATGCTAATATCTTGCTTATTAATTCTTGCTTGAAGAACCTCAACAAAGTGATTGTAAAAATTATCCAACGAGGAATACACATCATTCAATCGTTTTCTAAAATTCTCATACTTACCAACCGAAAGCAATTGACGCATTGTATAATACTCTGCAACAGGGCTTTTTTCGTTTCCTTCAGAATAAAGACAGTACGGATCAACAGCAAAAGTGGGAAGTAGATTTTCGGCAAAGGTGTGTTCTTTAAACACTTTTAGCCGATTATCAACGCTTTTTCCTCGATCCTGTGTATACCTCCCTTTTCTGTATACATCATCAATGAGCTTAATTGTCTCAGCAATCAAATCATTGACATTGATTCTTATTTTGTCAATATCGGCTACATATTCCTGCCATGAAGAAGGACGCAAGCTATAATCTATTCGTGTATGTATCCATCCATTCAATTCAGATACCCATGCATTATGGCGCTTGCTCTTATGGATATGAAGTTTATAATCCAGCGCTTCAATTCCCAAATCCCGAAGGAGATCAACACCAATCAACTCAATATCAATATACTCTTTCTCTGGATACAGTTGCTTTAAAATATCCAGCATTTTAATTCGCCAATACTGATTTGTATTATTCGTGTTCTCCGGAAACCCTGTTTCTGTCGAAATAGACGGAATGAATTTACAAGACACTTCATCATTTGTAATCGAAAAAGTAAGCACTTGCATTTCATAGATGAGTTTTTCCACTAATACATCCGCGGCAGCCTGATAGCTTTCCAGCAATTTAGGATGTTCAAAGAGTCCACGTATCGCATCAGCAGACGGCTGGAGTTCGCCCGCACATATGCTGGCAACGATTTCATCAGTCTTGAATGGAAATGTCACATTAAAATTACGCTTTGCCATCCAAAATAGCGCATATCCAAATGATGATCGCTCAGCGTCTGTATTAGGCAAAACTGATGGCACCACACAATTATTCACAAAATAGTCTGTTGCTTGATAATTGATTGAGAGAGAGGTTAGAGACTTCTTGACTTCATCGATGGCATTCTGTAAATCTACTTTATTGAAATTAGATAAATCTTTCATTCCATCTGCAATTAGCTCATCTGATCGCTCAATACCAGAAAGGTCAATGGGTAAAAAACAAAGCCAACCTTTGCCACGTTTTTTTACCACAGAGCTAATGAATGTCATGTTTCCCTCAACATAACGCTTCGCATCTAACCAAAGCATTGACCTGATAGCATTTGCATATCCTATCCAGTCAAGGAATCTTATTTGAGAGAGACGCTGTACATCTTTAATGTCATATTGCTGGTTCTGGTTAGAGAAGTAATCCAACAAAACCACTCTCACATTTTGTGAAGATATACACGAAAGAGCCTTGAACACAACCTCTCTTGCTCCGGTGCAAATTTGATCGCACAACGCATCAAAAACAATTTTCGCACGGACAGGATGAAGTGCTTCAATGGTGTTTTCATCAACTTCTCTGATGAGGTACTCATCTTTCAGACGTCTAATGGCAGCGTGCATTGTAGAACAATGAGTTACGTTTTTTACGGCAGTAAGATTAACAGCACATCCTAATCGCCCTGCGTAACAAACCAACTGAAGTAATTCTAACCATTCATCCGAAACACCTTCTTGTAGCAACGCATCGATCTGCCCGTGGAGGCGCTGAGTCAAGGTCCGATTATTTGTCAACAAAAATACAAATTCAATCAATGGGCCTTGTCCACCAAAAGACTGCCATGCTTCTTCGAAGGTTCTGTGTTCAGTATGAGGCTGTGTTTCTGTAAAAGAACTATAAATGTGTGCAGCTTCCTCCTTAGATAAAGCCAACTCCACAATCCCACATTGGATTGCCTTTCCGCTAATTGGTGTTAGATTATAATCTTCATCTCGAATGGAGATAAGCACTGGAATGGAAAGACCACGAGATTGTAACTCTTGCAGCAAAAATGCCCAAAGTGTTTCACCTGGCTGTACATCAATATAGATGATTAAATTTTTATTATACTTGCCAAGCCCATCTAACGCTGTAACCAAATTCTGTGCTTGTCCTTCGTTAGCAATGGAACGCACACAAAACACGCAGCATTCAGGATATGTATCAATTAAGTAGCGGTAACAAAGGGTAGATTTTCCTTGTCCAGAAACCCCCTTAAGGATTGCGACACCTTTACTATTGATTGCTGCTTGGATTTCTCCTATCCAATAGTTTCGCTTGAAATCTAAATTGTTACGAATATGTGTAGGATGCGCAGACACACCTTGCAAATACTCTTGTTTCAGTTGTTCATTATTGCTATTTAGCCGCAGTTCACTTAAGCGAACAAGAGATTTATTGTATTCTTTGTAAAATCCATCTATTGCAGCAATATTTGTTCCAATATCGTGGATTTTATCTTGCCACATCTTTAGTGTGGTGTACCCTTTGCTTTTAGAAAGTACAGAAACATATTGAATCAATAGGTCTTTGGCCAGTGCAGGCGCAGACATTACCTGAACATAGTCGCGGATCTGAGTTTGAATATTTAAATCCAAATCATCAAGATTGACTTTCTCAAAACACAGAGAATCAATCAACCATACGGCCTCTGACTCAGACAATCCGTGTTTGTCTACAAGTCTCTTCGTTAAAGCCTTTTTCGTGACAGCTTTCCCAGATTGCATTTCTTGTAGTTCAACACCAAGAGTATTAAAGTAGACAACCTTAATGCGGTGGAAGGATGGATTTTGTGCATGTAAGCTACACATGCGATTGAAAAATCCTTCGCCTCCTTTGGATGTTTTTGTTGCAGCAAGGCTTGAAAGTGTTAGGTCGGCAGAGATGTTTTTAACCTGAACAGCCTCTACTACGACTCCATCCTTTTTAATCACCAAATCCTCAATATCTTCTGGGTAGTACTCATATCCATTTTTGTCGGAAATTAGTCTGTGTGAAATATATAGCGTTTGGGATGAGAATCCTTTCCAAGCAGCCTGTGCACCTATATCAGATTTTTGAAAAATGCTCATTTTTATCTCCTCTGTGACCGTTATTGTCGCAATCAGCCAGGCAGCAATTAGCTGCACGGCTGATTGTATGTAGTGGTACAGTGAATTTGTAACTCCTCTGCCTGATAGATTATAATGTCAGCAGAGGAGAAAAACACATGACTTGAATTTCAGACGAAACCAGACGAAAGGTTGTTCGTGGCACATTCAGGATGGACGCACGATTGCCAGCCTTGTGGCTGAGTACGGCATATCCAGAGCCACTGTTTCCAACTGGGTACGCTCGTATCGCGAAGAATGCCAAAACAATGATGAGGAGAAGTCTCAGTTAGAGATGATAGAAGAACTTCGTCGTCTCCGGCGTAAAAAAGCCGAATTAGAAAAGGGGAACAGCTTCTTAAAAAAGCAGCGGCATTCTTCGCGAAAGGAATCGATTAGTGGGATATCGTTTCCTTGATGAGTATAAGCAGGAGTTCGGATTGAGATGGCTTTTGAAGAAGCTGCACATTCATCCAAACGCTTATTACAACTACCTCAGAAATGGAAAGCGGGTTATCTCGCTCAAAAATCTCATTGTTGTCAACAGATTCAAGCACTTTACCATGATTCTCATGGTGTCATGGGGCACCGTAAGATGAGGGTGTTTCTGCAAAGAGAAGGAATCTCATTGAGCAAAACAACAGTCCACAAGTACATGAATCGTGAACTACAACTACACTCAATTTGTCGCTGAAAGAGACCCGCATACCGTCGGGGATTAGCTCATAAAATTTTCCCGAATCTATTAAAGCGGAATTTTTCTCCTGAGCAGCCGAATAGTGTGTGGTGTACCGACTTCACATATATGACACTGACAAATGGAACCATGCGCTATAGTTGTTCCATTATTGATTTATATGACAGAAGTATTGTTGCCAGTGAAAACAGCTCTTTTATCACGAGTTCCCTAGCCGTGCGTACGCTTGAAACAGCGTTGTCGAGTGCAAAGGCTATCCCACAAAACCTGATTTTGCACTCGGATCAAGGAAGTCAGTTTACTTCCGCAGAGTTTGTACAACATTGCCGGAAGCGCGGGATTTCTCAAAGTATGAGCCGTGCAGGCTGTCCGTATGACAATGCGCCGATTGAGCGCTATTACAATACCTTAAAGACCGAGCTGATTTATCAGTATCGTTTTGAAACTGCAGCAGAACTGGATTATGCCGTTTCAGAGTTTGCTTACGATTGGTACAATCAGGCACGCCCACACACGTATAACGGATATCTGATTCCGTTTGAAAAGAGAGCGGAGTGTACCATTAAGCAGTGGTGTTACAAAAAGCGTTGACCACTACACTCAAATCAATCTGCTGTTTTCATTTAGATTGTACTGGATGAAACAGGAAAAGGGAAGTTTGTCGCATATGCAAATGAGCAATGCCTGGTAATTTAAACTAAGTATCGCTCATTATATTTTTTACTAACCTCGGCTGCCGGCTGCCATAATCATAGAGAATTTGTTGCTTCCTGTATTATGAACACCCACCATTTCGGGTGGCTTTTTCTTGCCGATTTGACGGCTTTTTAAATTTGGGTTAGGATAGTAGCATAACGCTTATGTAGACCGAAGGAGGACTTGTGCGGGAGTTTCGTACCATAGAACTCAGGGAAGCGCTGAGTTTACGGAAGATAGCGGACAGCGGCCAGTGCTTTCGCCCCGGTGAAATCGGGGACGGCGTGTTTCGCTTTATCTCGGGAAACGAGGTGCTGGAGCTAAGGCAGTGCGGCGACTGCGCCGTGGAGGTCTCTTGCGACGCGGAAACCTGGGAGAGGGTCTGGCTTCCCTACTTTGACCTGGAGCGCGACTACAGCGCCATACAGCAAGATATCTTCGAGAGCGGGGATGCCTTGCTCGCGGAGGCGACGGTTCACGGCGACGGCATACGGGTACTCCGTCAGGAGCCCTTTGAGATGCTGGTTTCCTTTGTGCTCTCGCAGCGAAAATCCATTCCGGCCATACGGACCGCGGTTCGCATGCTGGCCGAGACCTACGGCGAGGCGACAAAGGCACCTTCGGGAGAGACGGTCTTTCTCTTTCCGAAGCCGGAGGCGCTCGCGGGGAGCTCGGAGCAAAGCCTGCGGGATTTGGGACTCGGCTACCGCGCGCCCTATGTGCTGGATGCGGCGCGCCGCGTGGCGGACGGGAAGCTTGATCTCGCCGCGCTTCGCGAACGGCCGGATGAGGAACTCTTTGCGGAACTGCAGAGCGTACACGGCGTCGGGAAGAAGGTCGCGAACTGCGTGATGCTCTTTGGCTACGGCAGAACGGAGCGCGTCCCCTCGGACGTCTGGATGCAGCGCATTGTGAGCGAAGGCTACCGGGGAGTGGACCCCTTGGTTACGCGGAAGCACGCGGGTATTTTACAACAGTACCTATTTTATTATGCGCTCACCCACAAGGAACGCTTTATTCCCCGTAAGGAGCGGGGACAAGAAAAGTAAGAAAAGGAGAAACCAATCATGCGACACGAACTGAAACGAAAACAGACGGCGGACACAGACTGTACCAAGCGGATCCGAGTGGAAAAACTCAACCTGCCCGCACTGCGGAAGCTCTTTGAGACAAGAATGCAGGAAGATTTTCCGGAGGTAGAATTAAAGCCCTTCCCGAAGATGCAGGAACTCTACGAGACAGGGCATTATCTGCCGCTCGCGATCCGCGACAACAGCAAGAATCACGATCTCCTCGCCTATGCGCTCTTTGCGCGGGAAAAGGCGGAGGAGGGACACCACTATCTGCTCGACTACTTTGCCGTCAAGGAATCGGAGCGCGGCAGCGGAATCGGGACCGACTTTTTGCGGGAGATGGAGGCACACATCGACGACGCCGAGACCATACTCGGCGAGATTGAGGATCCGGATCACGCCGCGGACGATGAAGAGGAGGCCGTGCGCCTTCGCCGCCGCGCGTTTTATCTAAGGAACGGCGTCCGTGAGACCCGTGTGCGCGCGGAGGTCTGCGGCATGAATTACCGCATCCTCGAGGCAGGCGGCGCAACGCCGCACTCCGCCGCAGAAATTCGGCACATTTTGGATCGCTTCTATCGCCGCTTCTTCCCCGAGAAGATGTACCGCGAGGAAGTGAACGTTCACATCGCCTGAGAAAACAATGAATAGCACAACTTTTTTGATTGTATGCCCGCTGGTTTTTCTGGCGGGCTTTGTAGACGCCATCGGCGGCGGGGGCGGTCTGATTTCCCTGCCGGCCTATCTCTTTGCGGGGATTCCGGTGCACACGGCCATCGGCACCAACAAGTTTTCGGCGGTTTTCGGGACCACGCTCGCAACCGGCCGTTTTGCGAAGCAGGGCATGATTGAAAAGCGCCTTGCGCTTCCTGCGGTCGCGGCGGCCTTTGTGGGCGCTTCGATCGGCGCGCGGCTTTCCCTCCGTATGCCGGAGCGGATGACTTTGATTATCCTTCTTTGCATCCTGCCCTTTGTCGCCTTTCTGGTTCTGAATAAAAAGCTGCTTCGCGACAGGAGCCCGGAGGAAGAGCAAATCACGGGGCGTACCTATGCGACCGCAGCGGCCTCGGCCTTTCTGGTCGGCATTTACGACGGACTCTACGGGCCGGGAACGGGCACCTTTTTGATTGTGCTCTTAAATGTCTGGTCTCGCCTCGGCTTAAAGAGCGCAAACGGGCAGGCAAAGGCCATTAATCTCGCGACCAATCTGAGTTCACTCATCGTCTTTCTGATGCACGGCACTGTCTTAATCCCGCTCGGCCTGAGCGCGGCGGTCTGCAATATGATAGGCGCCTACCTCGGTGCGGGGCTTGCGTTAAAGCAGGGGAGCAAGGCCATACGCCCTGTCCTCTTGCTCGTGCTGGTTCTGCTCTTTGTCAAGATTATTTCCCAACTGCTCGTACAGTGAGAGGAGCGGGGGCGGAGGTTCGCCTTTATTCGGCGCGAAGCGAAAGGAGAGCGGTATGGAGCTGTTTTTGAATCACCTGCTTCCGTTTCTGATGAATCTGCTGCTTCCGTTTGCGCTGCTACCTGCGTTGCTCCGAATGCGCAGGCTGCAGCGAGCGCTGATTTGGAATCGGCATCTTTACAGCCTCACGCCGCAAGGAGATGCTTTGGCGTATGGAAGGAGGTAGTTATGCCCATATTCTCAAACGCGGTGTTACCGCTGGGACTCGCGTTTCTCATGCTTTGGCTGTACACGCGGCAGCGGGAGTCGCGGTTTCGTAAGCTCTATGCGCTGACCGCGGGACTTCTTTGTACCTGTGCGCTCTCTACCATATGGATGAATTTGACTGCGCCGCTCGGCATCGGGGTTCCGCGCTTTCTCCCGTGGCTCTGGTATTTCGGGATGCTGGGCGGCTACGCGCTGACCCCGGTCTCTTTGCTCTATTTTGGTTTTTCCGCGGTGAAGAACGCGCGCATCAAACAGGTGTTTTGGTGGGGACTCTGCATTGCGGGGGCCCTCTTCCTCTGGGCCGTTGTGGCAGAGCTGACTTCTCTCCTGCGCCACCTGTGAGCGGAGAACCGCATTCTTCCTCTCCGGCGAAGGCGAGAAGAAGGCAGAGAAGAATAGACGATAGTCGTCGCACTTGCATCCTGCAAAGAAGCCGAATCGGAAAGGCTCATGATAAGAGAGAGCAACAGCGCCTCGCTGCGTCACCGCTTTCGCGCGGAATCGGATGAAAACAGATATAATACGGGCATTGAAAGAGGAAAATGGCGCTGAAACATATGTTCTTATTTCGGACCCGTGTTGAAAGTTTTCATGTGGTTTTACAAGGATTTATTATGAAGGTGAATGCACGCTCGTCGGGCGGAACGAAGGGTGAAATTCCGGCGGGATGCCGGAGAGGCTTGTGCGGCAGCCTAAGGGGAAAAAGTCGAGCAGTACGAAGCGGAAGCCTTGGGAGACAGGGTAGCAGAAGCAACTGCGGATGCCGAGAAAAGCGGTTTTCGCATCGCGAGAACTACGTTTGTCATCGGAGTGAAGTTCGCCCTCCCGCCGGTCTTCGGGACCGGTGAAGCGGAAGCGAAGTACCTTACAAAAAAACGGGAGAACGCACACCACAAGATATAAGTCCAAACTTCGCGCAGTGAATCAAGAGTGATAGGACAAAAAGGTTGGTATATAGTGCTTCAAACCATTGATATACAAAAACGGGTTGCCGAACGGAAAATGCAAAAAGAACGAACCGCAGTCGCGGCTCGTTCTTTTTATTTTTCAGTCCGGCATGGTGGCGCGCATTTTGCGTATGCCGTGGATTTCGGCATTGACCGCGTAGCGGTCGCCCTGGCGGTAGAGCTTTGCGTATTTCTTCGGCGAGACGCCGACATAGCTGTTGAAAGTCCGTATGAAGTGGGAGTAGGTCTGGAAACCGGACTTTTCGCTCGCTTCTTGGACATTTGCGCCCTGGCGCAGAAGTTGCTGGGCGGTGATGATGCGAAGCTGAATCACATACTCCATGACAGAGAAGCCCGTGCCCTTTTTAAAGATGTGGCAGAGATAGTGCTTGCTCAGCATGAAGTGATCTGCGAGTTCATCGAGCGACAGGTGATCGGTGCAGTTCTTCCGGAGATAGTCGAGTATCGGCTGCACGCGGTTATAGTCCTGGTTCGAGGTGCCGTGCTCCTTTTTCGTAGAACGAATGCGGCTGCAGACCAGGAGCAGTATCTCGTAGAGCGTGATGCGCTCCAAGATGTCCGTGCCGAAGGAGGGCGGCATGCTGATGCGCAACTTTTCGAAGAGGCGTGCCAGACGTTTGCTGTCCTCCTCGTTTAAGAGTATGCAGGCCCCGCTGTTTTTCAGCGCTTCGGCAAAGTCGGTCTGCGGGGTTGAGAGCTGGTCGAGCAGCGTGGGCAGGATGTGCAACACATAGCGCTTAAAGACAGAGCCGTCCGCGCCGTTCTCGTCACGGTGCAGGGTGTTGGCGTTTAGGATGAAGAGCGTGTTTTTCTTCAGGGGGTACATCTTTCTGTCCATGAAGAAGTCGCCGCCATCCGTCAGCACCAGCATGAGTTCAATGCCCTCGTGGTAGTGCAGGCGGTGCATGCGCCACTGATCATCCTGTTTGTATTGAATAATGTAATCTCTGGATTCCATAGAGAGCCTCCTCGGGCGATGAGTTCGGACTTTCCGCACAAATAGGCGGATATTCCGCTCGCCTTACCATCAATATAACACAAGTGACGAAAGATGCAAGTAGTTGATTCTAACCTGCGTAAGCCCCGAAATTTCGTGCAAGATAAAGCATAGATGGCCGCTAAATAAATCAGTTTTTTGGGCGCTTTTCAGACTCGGCAACAATTTGCGCTAGCTTTTTGACAATAAAGAGAAGGAATCTTGCGTGTCTTGTGTTACAATGAGTACATATCAAAAAGGAGGTAGGGTTAGTATGTGGACAAGCACATCCATGGCTGTTCCTGAGAGCGTACTTCTGTCCGTCATGGGACTCGGTGTGGTTATGGTCACGCTGATTACGCTCGCGCTTGTGATCCTTCTGTTCTCGAAGGTTATGGGATCCGGGGCGGCAGCGACAGCGCAGTCGGCTCCGAGACCGATTCCGGATCCGCCGGGCATCAGCGACGAGATTTGCTCCATGATACTCGCGGTCATCTGCGAGGAGCTTCATGCGTCGCCGGAAGAAATCAACGTCACCAGCATCAAAGAATTAAAGTAAAACAAGCACATAACAGGAGGCTATAAAAATGAAGTATGTTGTTACCATGAACGGCAAGAGATACGAAGTCGAAGTGGAGCGCATGTCCGCATTCCACATGCTCACCCGCGAGGAGATCGCTTCCGGCGTCTCGACCCCGGTTCAGCCGGTTGCAGCGCCCGCTCCGAAGGCGGCAGCTCCGGCTCCGGCAGCAGCAGCTCCGGCTCCGGCGGCAGCAGCACCCGCTCCGGCAGCAAGCCCGGCTCCGGCAGCAGCTCCGGCAGCAAAGGCAGCGCCCGGCGGCACGTCCGTAACCAGCCCGATGCCCGGCGCAGTGCTCGGCGTCAAGGTGAATGTCGGCGACAAGGTCAGCGCAGGCCAGACCATGTTCGTGCTTGAGGCAATGAAGATGGAGAATGAGATTGTGGCACCGGTCGACGGCACGGTCGCTTCGATCAACGTGAAGACGGGTGACACGGTGGATACCGACCAGGTCATGGGCACGTTGAACTAAGCGAAGGAGGAACACGCAGTGAATCTTATTACTATCGTCGAGGGACTGCTCAAGAGTTCCGGATATGCAACGATGACCTGGCAGCAGCTTGTCATGCTGGTCCTCTCGTTTATCCTGATGTATCTCGCGATCGTCAAGCAGTTTGAGCCCCTTCTGCTGCTCCCGATTTCCTTTGGTATCTTCATGTCGAACCTGCCGCATTCCGGCACCTTCGAATATTTCTATCAGCTCGACCACTGGTACGATGCCGGTGTTCTCGGCGTCATGTACATGGGTGTTAAGTCCAGCTTCTTCCCCTGCATGATGTTCCTTGCGGTCGGCGCGATGACGGACTTCGGTCCGCTGATCGCAAACCCGATTTCGCTTCTGCTCGGTGCGGCTGCACAGCTCGGCATCTACTGCGCATTCATCTTTGCGAATGCGACCGGACTGTTCACCCCGCAGCAGGCTGCGGCTATCGGCATCATCGGCGGCGCAGACGGCCCGACGGCTATCTATGTCGCGAACAACCTCGCTCCCGAGCTGGTCGCACCGATCGCGGTTGCGGCGTACAGCTACATGGCGCTGATTCCGCTGATTCAGCCGCCGATCATGAACCTCCTGACGACGGACAAGGAGCGCCGCGTCAAGATGAAGCAGCTCAGAAAGGTCTCGAAGGCCGAGAAGGTTATCTTCCCGATCCTCGTTGCCTGCCTGGTCTCCCTGCTTCTCCCGGACGTTGCTCCGCTGCTCTGCATGCTGATGCTCGGCAACCTGTTCCGCGAGTGCGGCGTGGTTGAGAGACTTTCGGATGTCGCGCAGAACGCACTCTGCAACATCTGCACCATCTTCCTCGGCCTTTCGGTCGGCGCGACGGCGCGCGGCGAGCTCTTCCTTCGCCCGCAGACGCTCGCAATTGTCGTCATGGGCCTTGCGGCATTCAGTTTCTCGACTGTCGGCGGCGTGCTCTTCGGTAAGATTCTCTATGTCGTCACCGGCGGCAAGATCAACCCGCTCATCGGTTCCGCAGGCGTTTCGGCTGTTCCGATGGCAGCGCGTGTTTCCCAGACGGTCGGCTCCAAGACGGACAGAACCAACTTCCTTTTGATGCACGCAATGGGACCGAACGTGGCAGGTGTCATCGGCTCTGCGGTTGCGGCAGGATTCTTCCTGACCTTCTTCGCGCACTGAGTCGTTTTGCAATAGAAACAGAGGCAATACAGGCAAGAACAAAATCGTTTTGGTGTTTCGAGAAAGGAGGACATTACCTTGAATAAAGTAATGAGTTTACATGATGCTGTTGCAAAGTATGTCGAGAGCGGAGATGCGATTTGCTTCGGCGGATTTACGACGAACCGGAAGCCCTATGCGGCTGTTTTCGAGATCCTTCGTCAGGGACAGACCGATTTTACTGTCTGGGCGGGCCCGGCAGGCGGTGACTGGGATATGATGATCGGCGAGGGCCGCGTCAAGGCATACATCAACTGCTATACCGCGAACTCCGGCTACACGAACGTGTCCCGCCGCTTCCGCGCTGCAATCGAGGCAGGCACCCTGACCTACGAGGACTACTCGCAGGACGTTCTGATGCTGCAGCTTCACGCAGCTTCCCTCGGCCTTCCCTACCTTCCGGTGCGCCTCATGCAGGGCTCCGGCCTCACGGATTTCTGGGGCATCTCCGAGGAGAAGAGACAGACCCTCGACAAGCTGACCAACTTAAAGTTCGCTTATGTCGAGAACCCCTTCAACCCGGGCGAGAAGGTTGTTGCGGTTCCGACCCCGCAGCTTGACACGGCTATCATCCATGTGCAGAAGGCGTCTCCGGACGGCACCTGCGTGATCGAGGGCGATGAGTTCCACGATGTCGACATCGCGGTTGCGGCGAGAAAGGTCATTGTGACCTGCGAGGAGCTTGTGAGCGATGAGTACATCCGCCGCGAGACCTCCCAGAACAAGGTCTTCGGCGAGTGCGTCAACGCGGTTGTGCACGTGCCGTTCGGCGCTTGGCCGTCTCAGGTCTACAACTACTATGACTGCGACGACAAGGCACTGAAGGAGTACGACAAGGCTTCCAAGTACCAGGATAAGGAAGACGCAGAGCGTCAGATCGCGAAGGAGAAGGAGAAGGCTGAGAAGAAGGGCCTTCCGTACACCGCACCGGTCAATCCGGAAACCTTCCGCGATTATCTGGACAAGTGGGTTTACAGCTGCAAGGACAACAACGATGTTCTCGACAAGATCGGCGGTGCGCATCTCGCAAGCCTGAAGGTCATTCCGGGACTCGGTTACGCGAAGCGATAAAGGAGGGGAGAGAGACATGGCTGATTACACGAATTATACCAAGCAGGAGATGCAGGCTTACGCCATTGCAAAGAATATTCAGGAGAATCAGATTGTCATCGTCGGAACCGGACTTCCGCTCATCGGCGCTTCCCTTGCGAAGCGCGTGGTTTGCCCGTCCTGCCATCCGATCGTTGAGAGCGGTCTCATGGACTGCGATCCGGTTGAGGTGCCGCGTTCGGTCGGCGATCTCCGCTTCATGGCACACTGCGCGGTGCAGTGGCCGAACATCCGCTTTGTCGGCTTCGAGGCAAATGAGTGGTTGCACGGCGAGGAGCGCCTGATTGCATTCATCGGCGGCGCACAGATCGATCCCTACGGCAACGTGAACTCGACCTGCATCGGCGATTACAACAACCCGAAGACCCGTTTCACGGGCTCCGGCGGTGCGAACGGCATTGCGACCTACTGCAACACGGTCATCATGATGCAGCACCAGAAGAGAAGATTCATGGACAAGATCGACTATGTCACGAGCCCGGGCTGGATGGACGGCCCCGGCGGCAGAGAGAGAGCCGGTCTTCCGGGCAACAGAGGCCCGCAGATGGTCGTTACGGATCTCGGCATCATGAAGTTCGATGATGAGACCAAGAGAATGTACCTCGCATACTACTATCCCTTCTCCAGCCCGGAGATGGTCAAGGAGAACACGGGCTTCGATGTCGATGTCTCCAGAGCAAAGCTCATGGAGGGCCCGAGCCCGGAGATCATCAAGCTGATTCGTGAGGAAATCGACCCGGGTCAGGCGTTCATCAAGGTTCCGAAGCAGTAAGCGAAGATTTCAGCCACCAGTTAACTCACTTTTAAGGAGAGATTTAAATGAGTAATTACACCATGCCGCGCTACTTCCAGAACATGCAGGTTCTGAATGTGCCGGCTGCAAAACCGAATCCGGAGAACGTGAAAGAGTTAAAGGAAGTCGAGCAGGACATCCACGCACGCGCAGAGAAGCTTCTCTCTGCGGGTACGCCGGATGACAAGATTCACGCGAAGGGCCAGTACACGGCACTCGAGAGAATCAATCAGCTCGTTGACGAGGGCACCTTCTGCCCGATCAACACGCTCTACAACCCGGAGGACAATGCGGAGGAGAAGATCGGTATCGTCTCCACCGGTATTGTCAAGGGCCTTGGTCGCATCAACGGCAAGTGGGCTGTGATCATCGCATCCGACAACAAGAAGATGGCGGGCGCTTGGGTTCCCGGCCAGGCAGACAACCTGCTCCGCGGTTCCGACACGGCGAAGATGCTCGGCATTCCGCTGGTCTACATCCTGAACTGCTCCGGCGTTAAGCTCGACGAGCAGGAGAAGGTTTACCCGAACCGCAGAGGCGGCGGCACGCCCTTCTACCGCAACTCTGAGCTGAACCAGCTCGGCGTTCCGGTCATTGTCGGTATCTACGGCACGAACCCGGCGGGCGGCGGCTATCACGCAATTTCCCCGACCGTTCTGATTGCGCACGAGAAGGCAAACATGGCAGTCGGCGGCGCAGGCATTGTCGGCGGCATGGATTCCAAGCCGTACGTGGACCTCGAGGGTGCACAGGGCATGATCGATGCGACCAGAAAGATGAAGAACGACCCGCCGGGCTCCGTCTCCATCCACTACAACGTGACCGGTTTCTTCCGCGAGGTCTATGCGGAGGAGTTCGGCGTTCTGGATTCCATCAAGAAGTACATGGACTACATGCCGGCATTCAATCCGGAGTTCTTCCGGGTCGATACGCCGAAGGCACCGGCAATTCAGGGCGAAGAGCTCTATGACATCGTGCCGCGCAACACCCGCCGCACCTATGACATGTACAATGTCTTGAAGGCGCTCATCGACGGCGGCGAGTTCATGGAGTACAAGAAGGACTACGGCCCGGAGATGATCACCGGTATCGCAAAGGTCAACGGCCTTCCGGTCGGTGTCGTCGCAAACCGTCAGGGTGTGCTCGCAATGCAGGGCTACCCGAACTATCCGGAGTACAGAGGCAAGGGCGCTATGGGTATGGGCGGTAAGCTCTACCGTCAGGGCCTGATCAAGATGAACGAGTTCGTGACCCTCTGCGGCCGCGACCGTCTCCCGATCCTCTGGGTGCAGGATACGACCGGTATCGATGTCGACAACGAGGCGGAGAAGGCAGAGCTGCTTGGTCTCGGCCAGAGCTTGATCTACTCGATCCAGTCCACGAAGCTCCCGATGTTCGAGATCACGCTCCGCAAGGGTACCGCAGCGGCTCATTACGTGCTCGGCGGCCCGCAGGGCAATGACAACAACGTCTTCTCGATCGGTACGGCTGCAACCGAGATCAACGTCATGTACGGCAAGACCGCTGCAGGCGCAATGTACAGCCGCCGCCTCGTGAAGGATCAGGATTCCGGCAAGGATCTCCAGGGCACCATCGACAAGATGAACGAGCTGATTCAGCACTACATCGACACCTCCACCCCGGCTTACTGCGCGAAGGCAGGCCTGGTTGACGAGATTGTCGATATGCCGAAGCTCAGAAATTACGTCGTGGCATTTGCGGATGCTGCTTACCAGAATCCGAAGTCCATTTGCCCGGTTCACCAGATGATTCTCCCGAGAATTATCAAGGACTATGACGAGAACGGCCAGAACGCGAAGACCGCGGGAGCTAAGGCTTAATTCTCATTCACAAAGAAGTTTAGAAGGTTAGGTTTTTATGGCAATTTTTACGCTGGGTATTGACGTCGGTTCCACTGCCTCCAAGTGCATCATGTTAAAGGACGGCAAGGAAATCGTATCGAAATCCTTGGTGAGCGTGGGGACCGGTACATCCGGTCCCCAGCGCGCCATCGAGGAGGTTCTGAAGAATGCAGGCAAGACGCGCGAGGAGATGGATTACACGCTCGCAACCGGCTACGGCCGCAACTCCCTTGAGGGCATTGCGGACAAGCAGATGAGTGAGCTCTCCTGCCACGCGAGAGGCGCATACTTCCTCTTCCCGAAGGTGCACACCGTCATCGACATCGGCGGCCAGGACGTTAAGGTCTTAAAGATTGAAAATGGCGCTATGGTCAACTTCCAGATGAACGACAAGTGCGCGGCGGGAACGGGACGCTTTTTGGATGTCATGGCGCGGGTTCTTGAGGTCAACATTGAGGATCTCGAGAAGCTCTCGGCGGAGTCCACGAAGCGCATCGGTATCAGTTCCACCTGCACGGTCTTTGCGGAGAGTGAGGTTATCAGCCAGCTCGCGCAGGGCACCGACAAGCGGGACATCATTGCGGGCATTCACAGAGCAATTGCGGGCAGAGTCGCAGGACTCGCGCACCGCGTGGGTCTCGTGCCGGACGTTGTCATGACGGGCGGCGTTGCGCAGAACCACGGTCTGGTGCTCGCACTGGAAGAACAGCTGAACTGTGAGATCAAGACCTCACCGCTCACGCAGTACAACGGTGCGCTCGGTGCGGCGCTGTTTGCATATCAGGGTGCGTTAAAGCACGCAAAGGCATAAGCTTTTATTAGAAAAGAGGCGATTGAAATGGCAGAAGAAGTAAAGAACACGGAAGCGAAGAAGCCGGCGAAGCAGAAAGTAAGCCCCGGCGTTCTTGCGCTGAGAAAAGTCGTAGACGATGTCTACGAGCAGGCGAGAGAGGCAAAGAAGCGCGGCGAGCCGGTGGGCTGGTCTTCTTCCAAGTTCCCCTGCGAGCTCGCAGAGGCATTTGACTTGAAGGTTGTCTATCCGGAGAACCAGGCAGCAGGTATTGCGGCAAACCGCGACGGCGAAATGCTCTGTCAGGCGGCGGAGGATATGGGTTATGACAACGATATCTGCGGTTATACCCGTATCAGCCTTGCATACGCAGAGGGCTTCCGCGTCGGCAGAAAGTTTGATCCGGCAACGGGCGAGTTCATCATCAACCCGGCAAGCGGCAAGCCGTTAAAGGATGAGAACGGCAATGTGGTCATCGATCCCGAGACCGGCAAGCCGAAGAAGGATCCGAAGACCCAGACTCCGTTTGAGGAGCTGGTTAACATCAACGACATCGAGGCTCTCCCGGACGGCCCGGAGAAGGAAATGCGCTTAAAGGCATTGAAGCCGATCCGTCAGAACCTGATGCCGATGCCCGACTTTGTCCTCTGCTGCAACAACATTTGCAACTGCATGACGAAGTGGTATGAGAACATTGCCCGCATTCACAACATCCCGCTCATCATGATCGACATCCCGTACAACAACGATGTCGAGGTCGATGATTCCAAGGTCAAGTATGTGCGCGCGCAGTTCGATGCGGCAATCAAGCAGCTGGAGCAGATTTCCGGCAAGAAGTTCGATGAGAAGAAGTTCGAGCAGGCGTGTGCAAACGCGAACCGTTCCGCATCCGCATGGCTCAAGGTCTGTGACTTCCTGCAGTACAAGCCGGCTCCGATGTCGGGCTTTGACCTCTTTAACCACATGGCGGATATCGTTACCGCACGCGGTAAGGTCGAGACCGCAGAGGCTTTCGAGCAGCTTGCAATCGACCTCGCAGAGAATGTAAAGAACGGCACCACGACGCTTCCGTTCCCGGAGAAGAAGCGCATCATGTTCGAGGGTATCCCGTGCTGGCCGAAGCTCCCGCAGCTCTTCAAGCCGCTGAAGGAGAACGGCATCAACGTCACGGCGGTCGTGTACGCACCGGCATTCGGCTTTGTCTACAAGGACCTGGACGGCATGGCGAAGGCGTACTACAAGGCTCCGAACTCGGTCTGCATTGAGCAGGGCGTTGCTTGGAGAGAGGGCATCTGCCGCGACAACAAGGTCGACGGCGTTCTGGTGCACTACAACCGCTCCTGCAAGCCGTGGTCCGGCTATATGGCAGAGATGCAGAGACGCTTTACGAAGGACCTCGGTGTTCCGACCGCAGGCTTTGACGGCGACCAGGCTGACCCGCGTAACTTCAACGCGGCACAGTACGAGACCAGAGTCCAGGGTCTCATGGAAGCAATGGAAGCAAACGATCTGAACAACGGGACAAAGGAGGCGTAAAGCATGAGCATCGAGGCATTATTAGAGAAGTTTGCGTCGATTTCCGGACATCCGAAGGCGCAGCTGAAGAAGTATAAGGCAGAGGGCAAGAAGGTCATTGGCGTGCTTCCTTACTACGCGCCGGAAGAGCTTGTCGATGCGGCAGGCATGGTGCCGATGGGTATCTGGGGTGCAAACGACCAGACCATCAGTATGGCGAAGGAGTACTGCGCAACTTTCTATTGCACGATTGCACAGCTCGGACTTGAGATGCTGTTGAACGGCACCCTCGATGAGTTGGACGGCGTGATCACGCCGACCGTATGTGATACGCTGCGCCCGATGTCTCAGAACATCCGTGTCGCAATGGGTCACAAGATGCCGACCATCTTCCTCGCACACCCGCAGAACCGTTTTGAGGAGTGGGGCCTGCAGTTCACGATGGATCAGTATCACGAGATCAAGCGTCAGCTTGAGAAGATTGCTTCGAAGGCAATTACCCCGGAGGCACTCCAGGCGAGCATCAAGCTTTACAATCGCTATCGCCGTGCGGCGCGTCGCTTCGTGGAGCTCGCAAACGAGCACTGCGACGTGATTACGCCGGTCAAGAGAATGTATGTCCTGAAGTCCGCTTGGTTTACCGCGAAGAGCGAGTATGTCCCGCTCATCGAGGAGCTGAACGCAGAGCTTGAGAAGCTCCCGGCAGCGAAGTGGACCGGCAGCAAGGTTGTGACCAGCGGTATTATTTGCGACAACCCGAAGCTGCTCCAGATCTTCGAGGACAACCACATTGCGATCGCAGCGGACGATGTGGCACACGAGAGTCGTTTCTTCAAGACGGACGCGCCGGAGACGGACGACCCGATGAGAGACCTCGCAGTGCAGTTCGCAAACCGCGACCACGATATTCTGCTCTACGATCCGCAGTCCGCAAAGAACCGCCGCGGCGAGTTCGTTGCAGACCTTGTGAAGAACAGCGGCGCACAGGGCCTGGTGCTCTTCATGCAGCAGTTCTGCGATCCGGAGGAGATGGAGTATCCGTACCTTAAGAAGGCTCTTGACGATGCGGGCATCCCGCACATCAAGCTGGGCATTGACCAGCAGATGAGAGACTTCGGTCAGGCGCAGACCGCAATCCAGGCGTTTGCGGATGTGCTTTCCCTCTAATCAATCCTACTTACCCCCGCCGAGGCTTAACCCCGGCGGGGGTTTTATTGTCGAGCGACTTGTATTGCATACCGTTTCTGACTTATCAGGAACAGACAGAGCGCTTGCGACAGCGGAATATCCGGAGAAGGCATCACAAAAAGACACAACCATCTCGGCTGTGTCTTTCTATTCGGTTAAGCTTTGGCGAGCGGAATATCAGAAGCGGAACACTTTGCGGATGTCACGACCTATCTGTAAGGTAACTTCGCTCGTCGGATCTTCGGTGTGACGGTTCTGCCATAATAAACGCAGGGTGTACACCGCATAGGCAATCGTTACGATACCGCCCAATACGCTTTTGTTGGCCAATTTGCTAAGAGCCAATGTACTGAGAGTCGGGAACAGACCGCGAACAAGGCCGATGAAAATCGATTCGCTTTCTGTCTCAAAATGTGCACTGCGAACTTTCGGTGAGAGATATTTTCTATTCATGTCCTGAGTATAGAACAGCTACTGATTCCTGTCAATTGACATATGCCCTCTTTTTCGGCATACTGAATCATGGGAGAAGACCTGCCGGAATCGGCTGTTATTAGGAGGGCTAAGATGAAAAAAAGACTTTGTGTGCTGCTTGCGGCGCTCGGCGGAAGTGTACTGTTGCTCGGAGCTTGCTCGTCCGTCGTGGAGCGTTTTTCGCGTCCGGAGAGCACGGCAGAGAGCCGTGTGACGGAGACAAGCACCGAAGCAGAGCTTCGCGCAAGCGGCAGCAATGCGAGCAGTGCAGCTGCGTTGGAGAGCAGTGAAGAGAGCGGCGCCGCAGAGAGCGAGGGGGTAGCGACTGCCGAGGAGAGCGCTGTCGAAGGCGAGACGAATGCGGCGGGTGAGAGCCTTGCGGCGGGCGAGACACTCGCAGAGGGCGAGAGCCTTGCGGAGGGCGAAAGCCTTGCCGCAGCCGAAGGAGAGACAGAGACGACGGCCGAGACCGCAGTTTCGGAGAGCACGGCCGCGGAGACACAGGCGGTCGCGGTGAATCGCGGCACGCTTACGCGGAGTTTCCGTAGCCTCACGGTAGAGGGCGACAGCCTGAGCCTGGAGCTCTCGGAGAGCATAGACCGCAACTTCCACTTGGACTACGACGGAACGACGCCCTTACAGCTCGAGGACAGAGAGAACGAGACTCTCTATGTGAAGGAAAACGGCGCGGAGGGCAAGGTGCTTCGCATTGCGGTGCCGCGCGGCACTGCGCTCGGGCAGCTGAACATACAGCTCGGTTCGGGCAATTTAAGCCTCACGGGAGTCAGCGCGGAGAGCTTAACGGCGAACTTGTCACTCGGCGATGCGACCTTGCAGAATGTGAGCACAGAGCGCGCGCTGGTAACCCTGAGCGCGGGTTCTCTCCGTGCGGACGCACTGCGGACTTCGGAATTCAAGGCGGATGCGGAGCTTTCGAATTTGAATGTGACCCTCGCGGAGCCGCTCGCTGATTTTGATATCTTAGCGCGCACCGAACTTGGCAGCGTGTACCTGAACGGAGCTGCCGGAGGCACGAAGCTTTTGCAGCGCGCAAACAGCGGCAAGCGCCTCTTGCTTCGCAGCGAACTCGGTGAGATTACGATTAACGGCCTGCAGTGAGCCGAACGAAGAGGCAAAACAGGAAAAGCGGCACACGCAAGCTTGCTTCCCCGAGCGAGCGTAAATTGCATCAAAAAGACCCCGAAGCGGAAGCTTCGGGGTCTTTTGTAATCCGATTCCGGCGTTTTTCCGGAACTTTATTTGTCTTGCTTGCGGGCAGTTCAGCCGCAGTGCGAACAACCGCAGGAGCCGCCGTGGCTGTGACCGCTGCCATGGCTTCCGCAGCCGCAGGAACTCTGTGTGTCGTTTTCCGTGGGAAGCGCACAGGATTCGCCGCGCAGATTCTTCTGTGCCATGGCGAGCATGAGCTTGATGCGGTTTAACTGGTTTACTTCGGACGCGCCCGGGTCGTAGTCGACCGCGATGATGTTCGCATCCGGATAGGAAGCGCGGAGCTGCTTGATCACGCCCTTGCCGACCACATGGTTCGGGAGGCAGCCGAAGGGCTGGGTGCAGACAATGTTCTTCACGCCGCTCTCAATCAGCTCTAACATCTCACCGGTCAGGAACCAGCCTTCACCCGTCATGTTGCCGAGCGAGACAAACTTGGAGCTCATCTCTGCCATGTGGCGAATATCGCCGGGCTCGGTGAAGTGCTTGCTGCGCCGGAGTGCCGCCTTTGCATCTGCGCGGAACCAGTCCATGAGCTTAATTCCCACATTGCAGAGGAAGGCGCCTTTCTTCGAGAAGCCGAGATTCTCTGCCTTAAAGTTCAGGTTATAGAAAGAGTAGTACATGAAGTCGAGAAGATCCGGCATAACCGCTTCGGCGCCCTCGCGCTCCAGAAGGTCCACAATGTGGTTGTTTGCGAGCGGCGAGAACTTAACCAGAATCTCGCCGACCACGCCGACGCGCGGCTTTTTGACCGGGCGGCGGGGCAGTTCGTCAAAGTCTTTCACGATGGCGCGGACGATGCGGCGGTACTCGTTCATGGCCGGGTTCCGCTTGGAGACTGCCTTGGTGCAGATGGCGCGCCACTTCTTGTGGAGCTGCTCCGCGCTGCCCGGCACCTTTTCGTAGGGGCGGGTCGCATAGAGGCAGCGCATCATGACATCGCCGTAGACGGTCGCCTGAATCGCCTTGATGGCCATGGGAATCGTGACCTTAAAGCCCGGATTCTGCTCCATGTTGCCCACATTGACCGAGATGACCGGGATGTGTCCCATGCCCGCTTTCTCGAGGGCACGGCGGATAAAGCCGATGTAGTTCGAAGCGCGGCAGCCGCCGCCGGTTTGGCTCATGAAAATCGCGGTATGGTTTAAGTCGTACTTGCCGGAGAGCAGGGCATCCATGACCTGACCTATCGTGCAGAGCGAGGGGAAGCAGGCGTCGTTGTTCACGTACTTTAATCCCATATCGACCGCGCGGCGGTCATCGTTGTCGAGGAGCACCACGTTATAGCCGAAGGCGGAGATCGCCGGTGCGAGCAGGTCAAAGTGAATCGGCGACATCTGCGGGCAGAGTATCGTATAGTTGTCCTTCTTCATCTGTTTTGTGAAGAGGACGCGGTCGTATGCCGCGGACTTAACCGTTCTCTGGTAGTGCTTCCGGTCGCGGACGCGGAGCGCCGCAATCAGGGAGCGGATGCGGATGCGCGCCGCACCGAGGTTATTGACCTCGTCGATTTTCAGCACCGTATAAATCTTGTCGGAGCCGGTCAGAATATCGGAGACCTGGTCGGTTGTGACCGCATCGAGGCCGCAGCCGAAGGAATTCAGCTGGACCAGATCCAAGACTTCGCTGTTCTTTACATAGCTCGCCGCCGCATAGAGGCGGGAGTGGTACATCCACTGGTCGGAGACCACGACCGGGCGCTCGACCTTGCCGAGGTGGGAGATGCTGTCTTCGGTCAAAACCGCAAGTCCGAAGCCCGCAATCATATCCGGAATGCCGTGATGAATCTCGGGATCGATGTGATAGGGGCGACCCGCAAGGACAATGCCGTGCTTTTTATTCTCTTTGCACCACTGAACGGCGCGCTCGCCCTCGGACTCGACATCCTTCTTGACCTGCAGAAGTTCCGCCCAGCCCGCATGTGCCGCGGCGCGGGTCTCGGCAGCGGGAATTCCGAATTCCTGTTGCATAATCTTCTCGAGCTGGGTACTCAGAATCTTTTCGTTCGTGAACGCCATGAAGGGGCTCAGGAAGCGGATGTGTTCGGTCTCGATTTCTTCGACGTTATTCTTAATGTTCTCGGCGTAGCTTGTGACAATCGGGCAGTTATAGTGGTTGCCCGCGCCGTTTTCCTCATCCCGCTCGTAGGGGATGCAGGGATAGAAGATGGTTTTGACGCCGTTCTTGATGAGCCAGCTCACATGGCCGTGGGTAATCTTTGCGGGATAGCATTCCGACTCCGAGGGGATGGACTCAATGCCGAGCTCGTATATCTTTCTGGTCGAAACCGGAGAGAGTACCACACGGAAGCCGAGTTCACGGAAGAAGACCGCCCAGAACGGGTAGTTCTCGTAGAGATTCAGAACACGGGGGATGCCGATGGTGCCGCGGGGCGCCTCATCCTCCGAGAGGGTCTCTATGTCAAAGAGACGGTGCATCTTGTAATCAAAGAGATTCGGAACTTCCTTCTTCTTGCGATCCAGACCGAGGCCGCGCTCACAGCGGTTGCCCGAGATGAAGCGGCGGCCGCCGCCGAACTGGTTCACGGTGAGCACGCACTTGTTGTTACAACCCTGACAGCGCGTCATGGCGGTCTTATACTGCAGCGCGATGATCTTGTCGAGCGGCAGCATGGTGGTCGTCTGGTTTTCCCAGCGCTCGCGTGCGATCAAGGCCGCGCCGAAGGCACCCATGATGCCGGCAATGTCGGGGCGCACGCACTGACACTCCGCCGTGCGCTCGAAGGCGCGGAGCACAGCGTCATTGTAGAAGGTACCGCCCTGCACCACAATGTGCTTGCCGAGGCTCGAGGCATCGGCAATTTTGATGACCTTAAAGAGCGCGTTCTTGATGACCGAGTAAGCGAGACCGGCCGAGATATCGGCGACGGTTGCGCCCTCCTTCTGCGCCTGTTTGACGTTCGAGTTCATGAAGACCGTACAGCGGGTACCGAGGTCCACGGGATTCTTTGCAAAGAGCGCCTCTTTTGCAAAATCCTGCACGGAGTAGCCGAGCGACTTTGCAAAGGTCTCGATGAAGGAGCCGCAGCCCGCCGAGCAGGCCTCATTTAACTGCACGGAGTCAACGGTGTGATCCTTGATACGGATGCACTTCATATCTTGACCGCCTATGTCAAGAATACAGTCCACGTCGGGCTCAAAAAAGGCAGCGGCATAGTAGTGCGAAATGGTCTCAACCTCGCCCTCGTCAAGCTGGAAGGCAGCCTTTAAGAGCGCCTCGCCGTAGCCGGTCGAGCAGGAGTAGACAATCTCCGCATTCGGATGCATGCGCTTCTGAATCTCTTCGATTGCGCGAATTGCGGTGGTGAGCGGGGAGCCCTCGTTGCTCGAATAGAACTTGTAGAGCAGCTGCCCGTCTTCGCCGATCAGCGCAATTTTGGTGGTCGTGGAGCCCGCGTCGATGCCGAGGAAAATCTTGCCCTCGTAGCTCTCGAAGTCGCCGGACTTGACCGAGTGGCCGGTGTGGCGCGCCTCAAATTCGCGATAGTCTTCTTCGCCTTTGAAGAGCGGGGCCAGTCTCTGCACCTCGTGGTCCATGGAGACACCCTTTTGGAGACGCTCAATCAAATCGTTGATGTCCACGCCCGCTTCCTGTTCGGCACTCATCGCGGAGCCGATGGCCGCGAAGAGATGGGAATTATCCGGGTCGATGATGTACTCGTCCGTGAGTCTCAGGGTGCGGATGAAGGCATTCTTTAATTCGGGCAGGAAGTGGAGCGGGCCGCCGAGAAAGGCGACATGGCCGCGAATCGGCTTTCCGCACGCGAGGCCGGAGATGGTCTGGTTCACGACTGCCTGGAAAATCGAAGCCGCAAGGTCTTCACGGGTTGCGCCCTCGTTGATGAGCGGCTGAATGTCCGACTTCGCAAACACGCCGCAGCGCGCCGCAATCGGGTAAATGGCCTTATAGCTCTTCGCGTAGTCGTTGAGACCCGAGGCATCCGTTTGGAGCAGGGAAGCCATCTGATCGATGAAGGAACCCGTGCCGCCGGCGCAGATGCCGTTCATGCGCTGGTCTATGCCGCCGGTGAAGTAGATGATTTTTGCGTCCTCGCCGCCGAGCTCAATCGCGACATCGGTCTTCGGTGCGATGGCCTTTAAGGCCGTCGCAACCGCAACCACTTCCTGTACGAAGCTCACGTGCAGATGGGTTGCGAGCGTGAGACCGCCGGAACCGGTAATCATCGGTATCAGGTCGAGTTCTCCGAGCTTTTCCTTGGCTGCGATCAGAAGGCGGGCAAGCGTCTCCTGAATGTTCGCAAAATGACGTTGGTAATCCGAGAAGAGCACTTCATTCTTCTCGTCTAAGATGGCAATCTTAACGGTCGTGGAACCGATGTCGATGCCCAGTCTGTATTGTTTTCTATCCATGCTTTACTTTCCTCAAAGTCGTAAAAACGATGCTGTGCAGACGCCACGCGGACGCATGCACAGCGATTATACCATATATAGCGATAAATTCTAGCACAGCACATAGGGAAACACAAGGAGGGGGAACGGGCGTTCCGTTATTTGACAAAGCCCAAATCTTCTTAGATAATAAGTTTATTCTTGACAGGAGGAAGGTACATGAATACCTTAGATCGCCTTGAGAAGCGCTTTGGGCGCTTTGCCATCCCGAATGTGATGCGAATCTTTACTGTAATCTATGCCATAGGCTTGGTGCTTTGGATCATCAATCCGGCGGCCTATGTATTATATCTCGCGCTCAATCCGGTCGCCATTTTGAAGGGGCAGGTTTGGCGTCTGGTCACCTGGCTCTTATTCCCGCCGGGCTACGGACGCAATATCATAGAGACTGTGCTCTACGGCCTCATGGGGCTCTACTTTTACTACTGGGTCGGCGGTATGCTGGAGCGGAGCTGGGGGCGCTTCCGCTTTAACTTCTATCTCTTTCTCGGCATACTGTTTCACATTACGGCAGCCTTCGTCGTCTATTTTGTGATGCACAGCTTTGTGTTGATTACGCCGACCGCGCTGAATTTGTCGCTTTTCCTTGCGTTTGCGCTCACCTACCCCAATCTTCAGATTTATTTCATGGGACTGTTTCCCGTACGTGCGATTTATTTGGCGGTGCTCTATGCGGGAATTGAGCTCTACTATTTCATTATGGGCACTGCGGGCAGCCGGGTTGCGATTTTTCTCTCGCTGCTCAACCTGGGGCTCTATCTTTACTGGGCCGGCGCGCTGAAGCGTCTTCTTGCCGGAAAATTTGGGGGTACGAAGCGGCGGCAGGGCAGTGCGGGTCCCAAGATTATTCCGATGGACAGTGCAAAGCGGAAGAAAGAAGCGGCGCCCGAAAAGACCGCGCGCCATCGCTGTGAGGTCTGCGGGCGCACGGAGCTCACGAACCCGGAACTGGAGTTCCGCTATTGCTCCAAGTGCCAAGGGGATCACGAGTACTGCAACGAGCATTTGAACACGCACACGCATACGGAATCATGAGGCAAGGTATGAAAAAAGAAACATTTTTGACACTGGAACAGGCAAGGGATATTGCGGCGCAGTATCCGACGCCCTTCCATATTTACGACGAGAGAGGCATACGCGAAAACGCTGCCCGCGTGCGAGAGGCCTTTGCCTGGAACAAGGGCTTTCGCGAGTACTTTGCGGTCAAAGCGACCCCGAATCCTTTTTTGTTGAATATCCTTAAGGAGTACGGCTGCGGCGTGGACTGCTCTTCGGAGACCGAGCTCATGATGAGCGATGCCTGCGGTTTTTCGGGAGAGGAGATTATGTTCTCCTCGAACGACACCCCGCCGGGAGAGTTTGCCTTCGCGGCGCGGCTCGGCGGTATCATCAACTTGGACGACATCACCCACATTGAGAGTGTCGAGGCCGAGCTCGGGGGGCTCCCGGAGACCATGAGCTGCCGCTATAATCCGGGCGGTATGTTCGAACTTTCAAACGGCATCATGGATAACCCGGGCGATTCGAAGTACGGTATGACGCCGGCACAGATCACGGAGGCCTTTCGCACGATGAAGGCAAAGGGTGTAAAGCGCTTCGGTCTGCACGCCTTTCTCGCGAGCAATACGACGACGAACGAGTACTACCCGAAGCTTGCGGGCGTTCTCTTTCGCGAGGCGGTGCGCTTAAAAGAGGAGACGGGCGCGGAGATTGCCTTTATCAACCTCTCGGGCGGCGTGGGCGTGCCCTATCGCCCGGAACAGAGTGCCAACGATATCCTGGAAATCGGCAGAGAGGTAAGGCGGGTCTACGAGGAGATTTTGGTTCCCGCGGGACTCGGTGAGGTTGCGATTTATACCGAGATGGGGCGCTTCATGCTGGCTCCCTACGGCGCGCTTGTCACCAAGGCCATTCACGAAAAGCACATCTACAAGGACTATATCGGTGTGGATGCCTGCGCGGTCAATCTGATGCGCCCTGCCATGTACGGCGCTTACCACCACATCACCGTGCTCGGCAAAGAAACCGCGCCGCACGATCATGTCTACGATGTCACGGGTTCCCTCTGCGAGAACAACGACAAGTTCGCAATCGGCAGAGAATTGCCGAAAATTGAGATGGGAGATTATCTCTACATCCATGATACCGGTGCGCATGGGTTTTCGATGGGTTATAACTATAACGGTAAGCTTCGGAGCGCCGAGCTTTTGCTCCGTGAAGACGGTTCCGTGCAGTTAATACGCCGTGCGGAGACTCCGAAGGACTACTTTGCGACCTTCGATTTCTGCGGTCTCATGGACAAGTATCTGAAATAAACGGCAATAAACGGCGCAATCGGAACATCGGAATGCGAGAAGCCCGTAAACACCTTGTTTTGGCTGTTTGCGGGCTCCTTTTTGAAATCATGGGTAAATTCGAGTTATGGGACAAAAAGAGTCGATCATAAGTGCTGCAAACCCTTGCTACAGGGCAGGTTTCCGCTGACATCTCCGTAAAACGCTATGTTCGGAGGACGCGTCGGAAAGCGGGCCATCCGTCTTTCCGGCGGCGTGCTTCGTGTCAAAAGGACGGAGTGCCTATCGTAAAGAGGGCTGCTCGCCGAAAACACGGAGGCATCAGTCCGGATAGGGATGATTCCTAAGCATGCCGGCCGATCGGGGAGGCAGGTGCGCGGCGTCGGAACCGCTCTTTTTGTACTCCCGCCAGAATGGATTTCGGGCAAACAAGACATGAAAAAAGCCTCCGTTACCGGCCGGAGGCTTTTTTCATTAGGGTGGGGTTTCAAAACAAGAGAGAGTACTTCTTGTATGCATTGTTCATTTGTTCTTGTATATATCGCTCTTTGTTGTGGCTTTAGTATAGGTCGAAAGGCGTTTGAATGCTTGAAGTTTGTCGAAAACTATTCTGAATATTCATTGAGGAGTCGTTACGAAATCCTTAAACGACAAAGTTCGCCTTACGCGACAGCTGTGGCAAACTATGGGCGTGGATTTGCATACGGCAAAGCAAACATGCGGAAGCTCGGACGGCAAAGAGAATCCGTAATGACAAAATCGGACTTTGGGACTACAATGAAGACGCGCGAAAGCGCAGGAGGTGTATGATGACAGAAGGACCGAATGTTTATACCGCCTTGTTGGCGCTTGCGATTCTGATCGGAATCGTTCTCATAACACGTTATATTTTGCAGCACGGCAGCCATCAGCACAGCACCGGTTGCAGCGGAAACTGCGGCAGCTGCGGTATGGGCTGTATGTCGAGCTACTCTTCGGAGAAGAAGGACTTTGACCGCATTATGGGCGAGGGAAAGCCGGAAGGCGCGGGCAGCGAGGCGGAATATGTCTGAGCGGCTTATACGGCAGTGCTACCGCGCTGCCGTTCTTTTTTTGGCCTTTTCCTTCCTTTGGATTACGCTCCGGGCCGCGGGATCCCTCTTTGCATTGCCGAAGGCAATCGCGAGCCGCAGTTTTCGGACGGAGAGCGAGTTAGATGCGATGCTGCTCCTCTTTCTTGTGCTGATTCTGCTGTTTCAGCTTCTCTTTTCGCTGGCCCTTGCGGGCGGCGCGCTGGCGAAAGAGACGCAAGGCATCAAGCTTTGCAGCTTTGTCCTGCTCGGCTTTTCACTCTATCTGCTCGCCTGCCTGCGGCCCTATATGCTGCTTGACAACCACTTCACGACTGCCTGGTTTATGACCGGACGCTTTGTGGAGAGTCTCGTGAATTCGCTTGCCAATTTGATTGCGGGTGTGTTTCGGATGAAGATGAGTTGGGATCGCAGCGCGGGCTGGAGAATTGCGGCGGCTCTCTTTTTTCTCTACCCCTTTTATTTGAGTGCGAGCACCTTGGGGCGCAGAAACTTCTTTCCGGTACTCTTGGCCTCCTGGTTGCCGGCCGCGGCCTGGCTCTTGGGGCACAGCTATCTGCTCGGCGCTTGGGTACAGCTTGTCCTCGGGCTCCTCGCGGCAGCGGGTTCCGCATTGATTCTTGTCTGCTTGACAAAGGAACGCACGCTCGGCAGGCGGAAGCCGCCCAAGAAAAAGAAGCCTGTGTTCTCTCTTGCCGTGAGCCGGGAACAGACCTTGTTGCTCGCGGCGGGCTGTCTGTTGCTCTGGATTTTGACCGTTGTAACGGGGCGCATCTCCGGCTTCAGCGATGTGATGAAGCTCTTCTTTGGGAGCAGCGTTTACAACTATCAGGGGAAGCTCTATCAACTGCAAAATCTCGGCGTCGTGCAGGCGCTTGCGATCTCCTATTTTCTGTCTCTCTTGGTGAATCGTGCGCTGTCCCTCGTGGAAGTGAAGATGAACTCGAAGTACGCGGCAAATATCAATGCGGCCTATCTTTTGTTGTTTCAGATTTGGATATTGCCGCTGTTGTCCGGGCTTTTAAACCGGGCTGCCTCGAAGAGTCAGGATGCCGTTTCGGGCGATGCGCTCGCAGAGACCTTATCGCGCCCGCTTCAAAATGTCGCGGCGCTCTTTACGAGCGGCAGCTGGCTCAAGATACTGCCGCTTGCGCTGCTCGCACTGCTGGTCGGCGGGGCGCTGGTCTGGCTGATTGTGAGACTCCCGGCGTTTCGGCTCAGCATCTGGTTTTTTGTCTGGTTCTCGCTCTGCAGCTATGTCTACTGCGTGCTGGGACTCTTTTTCCCGAAGCGGGTCAACAGTACGCTCCTGCTTTTTATCTGCTATCTTCTGAACCGCGCGCTCGAGTGGATTTTAAAGTCCGGCGAGGGCCTACGCCTTGCGGTGCGGCGCCCGTATGCGACGGGAAAGCATTGAAGCGTGGTTCTGCCTTTGCTTATCGGTTTCGATTGCTTCGCAAACGGATCGGGCATCGACTCGAAAGTCTCCGGTATCGGGCATGGCAGAGCGCGGAACGGTGAGGAAAGTAAAACGAGAAGGAGAGTAAAAGCGGTTAAGAGAGGGGGAGAGTCGGGCGCCTTTCAGTGCAGAGCGAACGGGAGCGGTACAGATAAGAGAAAGCGGAAACGGCAACAAAACCGCGAAAATAACGAAACAATGCGGCGAGAGCGCAAAGAAGCGCGCTGCGGCGCAGGGAGCGCCGGAGAGGAGCAAAGGGATGGAAGAAAATCTTCGCTGGGAAAAATTGGAAGATAAAATCATACGAAAGGACCGCTGGATCGATTTTCGGGAGGCAACATACCGCCTGCCGAACGGCATCGAGATTGCGCCCTTTTATCATTACAGCGGGAGAGACTTTGTCGTGATTGCGGCCAGGGATACCGAGGGCAAGTACATCTGTGTGCGGCAGTACCGCGTGGGCATCGATGCGGTCACGACGGAATTTCCGGCGGGCGGCATTGAGCGAGGCGAGTCCGCATTGGAGGCCGCAAAGCGTGAACTTCTCGAGGAGACCGGGGCGGTTGCGGAGCGCTGGACAGAGCTTGGGAGCTTTTTTGCGAATCCGACCATGGGTACGAGCCGGGCGCACTGCTTTCTCGCGGAGGGCTGCCGCGTGGTTTCCGCACAGGAACTCGACGAGAGTGAGTGTGTGGTCTATGTGAGACTCGGCGAAGAGGAACTTCGTCGCGCCATGGAGGACGGCAGCTTTGCGCAGGCGGTGCACATTGCGCTCTACTATAAGGCGCGAGAGGCGAAGGAAGGAAAGTGAAATCGCGGAAGCGAGCAATCAAAAACAGCCGGGCATAGGCCCGGCTGTTTTTGTCTTGCGGTTTCAATTACTTCTTCTCGCGAAGCGCGTCGCGAATCTCGGTGAGCAGGATTTCTTCCTTGCTCGGCTTCGGCTCCTCCGCCGGAGCCTCTTCCTTCTTCTTGTTGACCGCGTTTGCCGCCTTTACGATGCAGAAGACTGCGAGTGCGATGAAGAAGAAGTTCAGGACGTTCTGCAGGAATGCGCCGTAAGCAAGCGAGACAGCCTCACCGCCGAGCGGGTTCTTGATGGTCAGCGCGAGCGTCGCAATGTTGATCTGGCCGAGAATCATGCCGATCAGCGGCATGATGATGTCATCCACCAGCGACTTGACAATCGTGCTGAACGCACCGCCGATAATCACACCGACTGCCAGATCAAGGACATTGCCCTTCAGCGCGAACTCCTTGAACTCTTTCATAAATCCTTTCATGAGTACCCCCTTACACAAAGCAATAATAGCAACAATTGCTGTTTTCGGACTTAGTATAGCAGTGTGCCGCGAAAATGAAAAATAGAATGTTGCGCCGGAAAAAGCCTGTTTTATGGTATAATCGACCAGAAAACAGCGATAAAAAGGGAGGAGCAAGCATGCAGGCAGTGATAATGGCGGGCGGCAAGGGAAGCCGGCTCGCGGCGCTCACCAGAGATGAGATTCCGAAGCCCATGGCCCCGTTTCTCGGGAAGCCCCTACTCGAATGGCAGCTCGAAGAGCTGAAGCGCTACGGCATACGACGTGTCACCCTTGTGGTCGGGCATCTGAAGGAGAAAATTATCTCCTATTTCGGCGACGGCGCTTCGCGCGACATGGAGCTAGACTATGTCGAAGAGACCGAGCCGCTCGGCACGGCAGGGGCGTTTCCGCTCCTTCTGCCTAAAATCGAGAGCGCGCACTTCCTGCTCCTCTTCGGCGATATCCGCTTTGACATCGATATCGCGCGGATGGAGCGCTTCTTCCTCGAGAAGCGGGCGGAGTGCCTGCTCTTTGCGCACCCGAATTCCCATCCCTACGACTCGGATCTCATTGTGACCGATGCGGAGAACCGCGTCACGGGCTTTGATTCCAAGCACAATGTGCGGACGGGCTGGCAGGACAATCTTGTAAATGCCGGCATCTACCTGCTCTCGCGGGATATGCTGCGCCGCGTCCCGGAAGTGAAAAAAACGGACTTCGAGAAGGAGATTTTGGCCCCCATGGCAGCGCGCGGCGAGGCGATTTACGCTTACCGTTCTCCGGAGTACGTAAAGGATGTCGGCACGGTGGAGCGCATACAGGCGGCCGAGGAAGAGTGGAAGTCCGGTTTCCCTGCAAAGCGGAACTTAGCGTTTCCGCAGCGCGCGGTCTTTCTTGACCGGGACGGCGTCATCAACCGCTACAACGGCTTCGTGAGAACGCCGGAAGAATTGGAACTCCTGCCGGAAGCGGCGGAGGGCTTAAAGCGCTTAAACAGCTCGGAATATCTCACGATTGTCGTGAGCAATCAGCCCGTCGTTGCACGCGGGGAGACGAGTGAGGCGGAGCTCGAGACCATCTTCAACAAGATGAAGACCTTGCTCGGACGGGAGGGGGCCTTCGTGGACGATGTCTTCTACTGCCCGCATCACCCGGACAGCGGCTTCCCGGGCGAGGTGAAGGAATTGAAGATTGACTGCGACTGCCGAAAGCCGAAGACGGGTATGCTCCTACGCGCCGCGGAGCGCTACCACTTGGATCTCTCCGCCTGCTGTCTGATCGGCGATACGACCGGCGATATACAGTGCGGAAAAAATGCGGGCGTGAGAACCGTGTTGGTGCGGACCGGTGAAGCGGGGAAGGACGGCAAGTATGACGCAGTGCCGGATCTCGTTGCGGAGAATCTCGCGGATGCGGCTGCAAAAATACTCGGTGAGCGCTGATTTCGCTGGAGTGCGCGGACGTTTCGTGATACAGTAGATAAGGAAGAAAGTAAGACGATGGAGGGAGAGAGTATGGCGAGCAGAGAGTATTCACGGCCGATTGCGGAAGCAATCGATAACTACTTGATTGAGAACGACTGGAGCATTTCGTTTGACGAGGAGTCCGGTGTGTTTCGCTTCGGTCTTTCGATTGACGGAAAGCTAAAGCAGATTCGCTACGTCATCGTGGTCAATGAGCAGTCTTATACGTCCTATGCGATTTCGCCGATCGGCGCCGACAAGGACGATGCGCGCATCATGAAGGAGATGGCGGAGTTTACCTGCCGCGCGAACTACAATTTAAAGCTCGGAAACTTTGAGCTTGACATGCGGGACGGTGAGGTGCGCTTTAAGGTGCACACGGACTGCACGGGTATGGTTCCGAACCGCGACATCATCGACAACAGCATTTCCTGCGCAGCGGCTATGTTCGAGCGCTACGGCACGGCGGTTGCGGGCATTGTCTTTAACGACGAGACGGCGGAGAAGGCTGTCGAGAAGTGCGAAGAGGACATGTAATCGAAGAGGAGCTGTAATCAAAGAAGAACGGCCGCGGCCGTTCTTCTTTTTGTGTGATAGAGTGATAGGGCAAAAAGGCGCGGTGAAAAAAACGCAGCGCCGGCAGATTTTTGCCGGCTTTACGCGCTCAGGGCGCAATCCAGAGGCCGCTCGCGCCGCAGGGAAGGGTGAGCCCGTTCCCGCTGACCGGAAGCCCCAGTTCCTCGGCGGCAATTTTTCCGCCGAAGCGCGGCACAATCAAATCGCCGAGGAGGTAGGAGAGCACCGAAGCCTGTAAGCCCGTTGTGTAGGAGCTGATCAGGAAGAAGAGCGGCGTGTCGGAGAGCAGGGAGACACAGTCCGTCAAGAGTTCGTAGAGCGTGTCCTCGAGCTTCCAGAGCTCGCCGTTCGGGCCGCGTCCGTAGGAGGGCGGATCCATGATGATGGCGTCGTAGCGGCGACCGCGCCGAAGCTCCCGCTGTACGAATTTTCCGCAGTCATCGACGAGCCAGCGTATCGGTGCTGCCGAGAGGCCGGAGGACTCCGCATTTTCCTTGGCCCAGGCGACCATGCCCTTGCTCGCGTCGACATGGGTCACTTCCGCGCCCGCAGCCGCTGCGGCGAGCGTCGCGCCGCCGGTATAGGCAAAGAGATTTAAGATGCGCGCGGGACGTCCTTCCTTTGCGGCGCGGTTAATAATGGAAGAAAAGCGGTCCCAGTTCGCGGCCTGCTCGGGAAAGAGGCCCGTGTGCTTAAAGCGGAAGGGTTTCAGTTGAAAACGGAGCGTACTTGTGCGGGGATTCACAAGGGACTCGGGAAGCGCATAGGAGATATCCCACTGCTTCGGAAGCGAAAAAAACTCCCAGTCGCCGCCGCCGCGGTTGCTTCTGTGATAGTGGGCGTCGGGCTTACGCCAATGCGGGTCCTTCTTGTCGCTGCGCCAAATAACCTGCGGGTCCGGGCGCACCAAAAAATAATCTCCCCAGCGCTCCAGCTTTTCGCCTCCGGCGCAGTCCAAAACCTCATAGTCTCTCCAGCGATCGGCTCTCAGCATAGCAGCCTCCTCTCTCATGCAAGTGTACGGGTCTAGTCTAGCAAAGGGAGCGGGGCGCTTCAAGGCGCTTTCTTGCAACTTTCTTGTGTTTTTATGAAAAGCTTTCAAGAATTGCGCCTTCGTGCTAGAATAATGAGAAATCACCAGAAGATGACTTACAGCGGAGGATGGTCCAATGAGAAGAAAGAAGATGGCGCTTGCGCTTCTTGCGACGGCTAGCATTGTGCTTGTGACTGCTTGCGGCAGGAAGAAAAACAGCGATACCACTGCGGCGGAGTCTGCGAGCAGTGCGGTGGAGAGCGTGACAGAGACGGCTTCCGGCGAGAGCACGGACCCGGGTGATGAGAATGTCGTTTACGATACCCTTTCCCCGGAGGAGCAGGCTTCGATTGAGGCTTCCGAGGCGGCGGAAGAAGCAGAGGAGAATGTAGAGGAAGCCGAGGAGGAGACCGAGGCAAAGGTTGCGGAGACCAAGTCTCAGGCGAAGGCGACCCGGCAGACCTATCCGAGCCAGATTTTCCACGAGGGCGAGGATACCACCGAGGCACCGGAGACGGACAGTGCGGATGATTCCGGTCCGACCGGTAAGGTGACCAAGATCAAAAAGAACAAGGCGGGCAATTACGTGAAGCCGGAGAGCACCAGCAGAGCGGTGGAACCGCCGTCGGATGCGACCATGCCGGAGAGCGGACACTGAGCCGAATTGTTTCTAAAAAAGAGCTGTGCTTTTGCTTGCACAGCTCTTTCTTTTGTGTTAAGCTATATGGCGCTGTGACATGATAGCTGTGAAGCGAGAGGTTGCTGTCTCGAAAGAGCAGGAGTTCCGCGGAGCGAATGTCAAGTCTCGATACTGACGACAAGTCACTGTACAAACGAAGAGCGCCGTATTTCGAAAGAGAGAAGGCCTGCCATGGGTGTTTCGAAGGACACGCCCGGCACTGTGTACAGTCACCGCTTGTCGTACTTTCAAAAAAAGTGCGAAAAGGAGGCGACTTTTTTTATGGCAAATCAGGTAATGAGAATCACGTTGAAGGCGTATGATCACAAGCTGGTTGATCAGTCTGCCGGAAAGATTGTCGACACGGTGAAGAGAACGGGAGCAAAGGTCTCCGGTCCGATTCCGATGCCGACCAAGAAGGAAGTGGTTACAATTCTCCGTGCGGTTCACAAGTATAAGGACAGCCGTGAGCAGTTCGAGCAGAGAACGCATAAGAGACTCATCGACGTTCTCGCACCGACGGACAAGACGGTCGATGCACTGTCTCGTCTCGAAATGCCGGCGGGCGTTCACATTGATATCCGCATGAAGACAAAATAATATCCTGCTCTAGTATGAGCGCCTCGGCGCTCCGCTGTAGGATAAACAGGAGGAAGAAATGAAAAAGGCAATTCTTGCAACAAAGGTCGGTATGACCCAGGTCTACAACGAGACCGGCGTACTGGTGCCGGTTACGGTGCTCCAGGCAGGCCCCTGCGTCGTGACTCGCGTGAAGAGCGAGGAGAGCGACGGCTACAACGCGATTCAGGTCGCGTACGGACAGATTCGCACGAAGCTTGTCAACAAGCCGGATGCGGGTCAGCTCGTGAAGGCAGGCATTGAGAAGGAAGTTGTGACGCGCGGCGAGCACAAGAGAGAGGTCTTCTCCGCAGGACGTTTCCTCAGAGAGTTCCGCTTCGAGAACGCTTCCGAGTACAATGTGAAGGATGTCATCAAGGCGGATATCTTTGCAGCGGGCGATAAGGTCGATGCGACGGCTGTCTCCAAGGGTAAGGGCTTCCAGGGCGCAATCAAGAAGCACGGTCAGCACCGCGGACCGATGGCGCACGGTTCCAAGTTCCACAGACACCAGGGTTCCAACGGTTCCTCTTCGGATCCGAGCCGCGTGTTCAAGGGCAAGGGAATGCCGGGTCACATGGGTCATGTGACGGTCACGACGCAGAACCTTGAAGTCGTGAGAGTCGACGCTGAGAACAACCTCATTCTGGTCAAGGGTGCAATCCCGGGTTCCAGAAAGGCTCTGGTCACGCTTCGCGAGACGGTTAAGAGCAAGAAGTAATTTCGAGAGGAAAGGAGGAACGCAAGATGGCAAACGTATCTGTTTACAACACCGACGGCAAAGAAGTCGGAACGATTGAATTGAATGACGCTGTGTTCGGCGTAGAGCTGAACGAGCATCTTGTACATTTGGCTGTGGTTGCACAGCTCGCCAATAAGCGCCAGGGCACGCAGAAGGCGAAGACCCGCTCCGAGGTTTCCGGAGGCGGCAGAAAGCCGTGGAGACAGAAGGGTACCGGTCACGCAAGACAGGGCTCCACGAGATCTCCGCAGTGGAAGGGCGGCGGCGTTGTATTTGCACCGAGCCCGAGAGATTACACCATCACCCTGAACAAGAAGGAGAAGCGCCAGGCACTTCGCTGCGCACTCTCGAGCCGCGTTCAGGAGCAGAAGCTCATCGTCCTCGAGAGCTTTGAGCTCAGCGAGATCAAGACGAAGAAGATGGCAGAGACCCTGAAGAACCTGAAGGTTCAGAAGGCATTGGTTGTCGCGCCGGAGAATGATAAGACCACGGTTCTCTCCGCGAGAAACATTGCCGGTGTCAAGACGGCTTCTCCGAAGACCATCAACGTGTACGACATTCTGAAGTACAACACGGTGGTTACGTCGAAGGATGTTGTCGCTACGATTGAGGAGGTATACGCGTAATGGCAAGCATTCAGTACTATGATGTAATCCTCAAGCCGCTGGTCACCGAGAAGAGCATGGCGGGCATGGCAGAGAAGAGATACTGCTTCCTGGTTCATCCGGAAGCAAACAAGACGATGATCAAGGAAGCGGTGGAGAAGATGTTCGCAGGCGCTAAGGTTAAGAGCGTCAACACGATGAACCGCCCGACCAAGACCAAGCGCAGAGGCGTGACCTTCGGTCAGACTGCAAAGAGCAAGAAGGCGATTGTGCAGCTCACCGCGGACTCCAAGGAGATCGAGATCTTCCAGGGTCTGTAAAGCCTCAAACTATGCGGTGTGAATCCGCGATAACAAACTAAAGGAGAAGACAATGGGAATTAGAAAGTATACCGCGTATACTCCGTCCAGAAGAAACATGACGGGTTCCGATTTCGCAGAGATCACGAAATCCACGCCGGAGAAGTCCCTGGTCGTGAGCCTGAAGAAGCATGCAGGACGCAATGCGCAGGGTAAGATTACGGTCAGACACAGAGGCGGCGGCGCAAGAAGAAAGTACAGAATCATCGATTTCAAGAGAAATTCGAAGGACAACATCCCGGCAAAGGTTGTTGCGATCGAGTACGATCCGAACAGAACGGCTAACATCGCCCTTCTCTGCTATGCAGACGGCGTGAAGTCCTACATCCTGGCTCCGCAGGGTCTTGCGGTCGGCCAGACCGTGATGAGCGGCGACAAGGCTGAGGCGAGAGTGGGCAACTGCCTTCCGCTTGCACTCATTCCGGTCGGTTCCGAGATTCACAACATCGAGCTTTACCCGGGCAAGGGCGCACAGCTTGCACGCGCTGCAGGCATCACCGCTCAGCTCATGGCAAAGGAAGGCAAGTACGCAACGCTTCGTCTCCCGTCCGGCGAGATGAGAATGGTGCCGATCAACTGCCGCGCAACGATGGGCAGCGTCGGAAACGGCGAGCACAACCTCATCAACCTCGGTAAGGCAGGAAGAAAGCGCCACATGGGCATTCGCCCGACGGTCCGCGGTTCGGTCATGAACCCGAACGATCACCCGCACGGCGGTGGTGAGGGCAGAGCGCCGATCGGCCGCCCGGGTCCGTGCACACCTTGGGGCAAGCCGGCGCTGGGCCTCAAGACCAGAAAGAAGAACAAGCAATCCAATAAGCTGATTGTCAGAAGAAGAAACGGCAAGGCCTAATTAAGGGAGGATACAGATGGCACGTTCACTGAAGAAAGGACCCTTCGCAGACGAGAGCCTGCTCAAGAAGGTCGAAGAAATGAACAAATCCGGCCAGAAGACGGTTATCAAGACCTGGTCCCGCCGCTCCACGATCTTCCCGGCTATGGTCGGTCTTACGATCGCGGTTCACGACGGTAGAAAGCATGTTCCGGTCTACATCACCGAGGACATGGTCGGACACAAGCTCGGCGAGTTCGTTGCGACGCGCACCTACAGAGGTCACGGCGCAGACGAGAAGAAGGTCGGGTCGCCCAGATAATAAGAAAGGTTTGAAAGGAGGGTTTCAACATGGCTAACGTACACAAGAAAGTACATAGATCCCAGTTTAAGAGAGAGAGAAACGCACAGAACGACAAGAGACCGTCTGCAAAGCTTTCTTATGCGAGAATCCCGGTACAGAAGGCATGCTTCGTACTGGACGCAATCAGAGGCAAAGACGTGAAGACGGCGCTCGGCATCCTGGCTTACAATCCCAGATATGCTTCCGGCGTCATTAAGAAGCTCGTGGAGTCCGCAATCGCGAACGCAGAGAACAACAACAACCTGCAGGCAGACAAGCTCTACATCGCAGAGTGCTATGCAGGCAACGGCCCCATCATGAAGAGAGTCCAGCCGAGAGCGCAGGGCAGAGCCTACAGAATCTTCAAGAGAATGAGCCACATCACGGTTGTTCTGGACGAGAGATGAGGAGGTAGAGAATGGGACAGAAGGTTAACCCGCACGGCCTTAGAGTCGGCGTGATCAAAGACTGGGACTCCAGATGGTTCGCAGAGGGAGACTTCGCGGACAACTTAGTCGAGGACTACAACATCCGGAAGTTCCTGAAGAAGAAACTCTATGCCTCCGGCGTGAGCGGCATCGAGATCGAGCGCGCAGCGGACAGAGTCCGCGTGATCATTCACACCGCGAAGCCGGGCGTTGTCATCGGCAAGCAGGGCGCTGAGATCGAGAAGCTGAAGAAGGAAGTTGCGAAGCTCACCGAGAAGAAGGTCTTCATCGACATCAAGGAGATCAAGAGACCGGACAGAGAGGCACAGCTCGTCGCAGAGAACATCGCACAGCAGCTTGAGAACAGAACCTCTTTCCGCCGCGCGATGAAGTCCGCAATGCAGAGAAGCATGAAGTCGGGCATCCTCGGCATCAAGACTTGCTGCTCCGGCCGTCTCGGCGGTGCGGATATCGCAAGAAGCGAGTTCTACTCGGAAGGCACCATTCCGCTGCAGACCCTGCGCGCGGACATCGACTACGGCTTCGCCGAGGCAGACACGACCTACGGTAAGGTCGGCGTCAAGGTCTGGATTTACAAGGGCGAGGTTCTGCCGGCAAAGGCTGAGACCAGAGAAGGGAGCGCGAAATAAACTATGTTAATGCCTAAGAGAGTCAAGCACAGAAAGCAGTTCCGCGGTTCCATGGCCGGAAAAGCGATGCGCGGAAACAGAATCACAAACGGCTCCTTCGGTCTTGTTGCTCAGGAACCCTGCTGGATCCGGAGCAATCAGATTGAGGCAGCCCGTGTCGCACTGACCCGTTATACCAAGCGTGGCGGTAAGGTTTGGATCAAGATTTTCCCGGATAAGCCCGTCACCGCAAAGCCGGCTGAGACCCGAATGGGTTCCGGTAAGGGCTCCACGGAGTACTGGGTGGCTGTTGTCAAGCCCGGACGCGTTCTCTTTGAGATCGACGGCGTCGCAGAGGCTGATGCAAGAGAGGCACTGCGCCTCGCAATGCACAAGCTTCCGTGCAAGTGCAAGATTGCTTCCAAGGAAGAGGTCAACGCAGGCGTGGACGGAGTTTCCGCAGTGACTGCAGAAGGCGGTGAACAGAGTGAAAACGAATAAGTATGTCGAAGAGTTAAGAGCGAAGAGTGCAGCTGAGCTGAGAGAGGCATTGGTCTCTGCGAAGAAGGAGCTTTTCAACCTCAGATTCCAGAATGCCACCAGCCAGCTGGATAACACTGCGAGAATCAGCGAGGTTCGCAAGAACATCGCGAGAATCCAGACCGTTATCACGGAACAGGCGAGAGCGTGAGCCGAAAGGAGATAAACCGTGGAAGAGAGAAATCTTAGAAAGACACGTGTCGGCAAAGTCGTCAGCGACAAGATGGATAAGACCATCACGGTTGCGGTCGAGGATCACGTGAAGCACCCGCTGTACGGCAAGATCATCAAGCAGACCAAGAAGTTCAAGGCGCACGATGAGAACAATGAGTGCAGAATCGGTGACAGAGTCAGAATCATGGAGACCAGACCGCTCTCGAAGGATAAGAGATGGAGACTGGTTGAGATCGTCGAGAAGGCGAGATAATCGAGTAGAGGAAGGGAGTATCCGGCATGATTCAGCAGGAAACACGCTTGAGAGTTGCCGACAACACCGGTGCGAAGGAACTCCTTTGCATCCGCGTGATGGGCGGTTCAACCAGAAGATATGCGCACATCGGCGACGTGATTGTGGCGTCCGTTAAGGACGCAACGCCGGGCGGCGTTGTTAAGAAGGGTGATGTTGTCAAGGCAGTCGTGGTTCGCACGGTGCAGAAGACCCGCAGAAAAGACGGTTCTTACATCACCTTTGACGAGAACGCGGCAGTCATCATCAAGGATGACAAGACGCCGACAGGAACCCGCATTTTCGGGCCGGTGGCAAGAGAGCTTCGTGAAAAGCAGTTCATGAAGATCGTTTCCCTTGCTCCGGAAGTATTATAAGGAGGTCCGCAATGCGTAAGATTAAGAAGAACGATAACGTTCAGATCATCGCTGGCAAGGACAAGGGCAAGAGCGGCAAGGTGCTGCATGTGGACGCGGCGAAGAACAGAGTTGTGGTCGAAGGCTGCAACATGATTCAGAAGCATATGAAGCCGAGCCCGCAGAACCAGAACGGCGGCATCGTGAGCAAGGAAGGTTCCATTCACGTCTCGAACGTGGCGCTCCTCGTGAACGGTGAGCGCACGAAGGTCGGCTTTGAGCTGAGAGACGGCAAGAAGGTCCGTGTCGCAAAGAAGAGCGGCAAGGTCATCGACTAAAGCAGAGAGGAGGAGCATTCCAAGTGGCTAAGGCTAGATTAAGAGAAATCTACGACAACGAGATTGTCGCAAAGATGATTGAGAAGTTCGGTTACAAGAATCCGATGCAGGTTCCGAAGCTCGACAAGATCGTGATTAACATGGGTGTCGGCGAGGCAAAGGAGAACGCAAAGGTCCTCGAAGCTGCGGTTCGCGACATGGAGATCATTGCGGGCCAGAAGGCAATTGTCACGAAGTCCAAGAAGTCGGTTGCAAACTTCAAGATTCGTGAGGATATGCCGATCGGTTGCAAGGTGACGCTGCGCGGCGCAAAGATGTACGAGTTCGCAGATCGCCTGATCAACCTTGCGCTTCCGCGCGTTCGTGACTTCAGAGGTGTGAACCCGAATTCCTTCGACGGCAGAGGCAACTATGCAATGGGTATCAAGGAACAGCTGATTTTCCCGGAGATCGAGTACGATAAGGTCGACAAGGTGCGCGGCATGGACATCATTTTTGTCACCACGGCACAGACGGATGAAGAGGCACGCTACCTGTTAACGCTGTTCAACATGCCGTTTGCCAAATAATCAGGAGGGAAAAGACTCATGGCTAAGAAGTCGATGAAGATCAAGCAGGCGCGTCCGGCGAAGTTCTCCACCAGAGAGTACAACCGCTGCAGAATCTGCGGACGCCCTCACGCTTATCTCAGAAAGTACGGAATCTGCCGTATCTGCTTTAGAGAGCTCGCTTACAAGGGGCAGATCCCCGGTGTCACGAAGGCAAGCTGGTAAAGCGAAGCTGAAAGAAATCCAACAGGAGGAAACATTCCATGACAACGAACGATCCGATTGCAGATATGCTGACAAGAATCCGCAATGCAAATACTGCAAAGCATGATGTGGTCGATGTCCCGGCTTCCAAGATGAAGGTCGCGATTGCGGATATCCTTGTGAACGAGGGCTATGTCGAGAAGTACGAGTTTGTTGAGAACGAGGGCTTTAAGGACATTCGCATCACCCTGAAGTACGGCGCAACCAAGAACGATCGCATTCTGAGCGGTCTGAAGAGAATCTCCAAGCCCGGTCTTCGCATCTACGCGGGCAAGGAGGATATGCCGAAGGTTCTCGGTGGCCTCGGCACGGCAATCATCTCCACAAACCAGGGCGTCATCACAGACAAAGAGGCACGCCGTTTAGGTGTGGGCGGTGAGGTTTTAGCATTTATCTGGTAAGAAATTACCGCATGAAATGCGCATAAGATCCCGATTATTTTAACGACATCAGGAGGAAATCGGCATGTCACGTATTGGAAGAATGCCTATCGCGGTCCCGGCAGGCGTTACTGTCACGATCGCAGAAAATAATCTTGTGACTGTAAAAGGTCCGAAGGGTACGCTGGAGAGAGTGCTGCCCGCTGAGCTTGAGATCAAGCAGGAAGGCAGCGAGATCATCGTCACAAGACCCAACGATTTGAAGAGAATCAAGTCGCTGCACGGTCTCACGAGAACTCTGATTAAGAACATGGTTGTCGGCGTGACTGAGGGCTATGAGAAGGTTCTGGAGATCAACGGTGTTGGTTACAGAGCCGCTAAGCAGGGAAGCAAACTCGTCCTGTCTCTTGGTTATTCTCATCCGGTCGAGATGGAGGATCCGGAAGGCGTCACGACGGTCCTCGACGGTCAGAACATCATCAAGGTGCAGGGTATCGATAAAGAGAAAGTCGGACAGCATGCTGCCGTGATCCGTGAGAAGAGATTGCCGGAGCCGTATAAGGGCAAGGGTATCAAGTACGCTACGGAGACCATCAGACGCAAGGTCGGTAAGACCGGTAAGAAATAATTAGGAGGGTTTTATTATGGTAAGCAAAGAATCCAGAAAAGCTGTCCGCGAGAAGAAGCACTGGAGAATGCGCAGCCACCTGAGCGGTACTGCGCAGAGACCGCGCCTCTCCGTGTTCCGCAGCAACAGCCATATGTACGCGCAGATTATCGACGATACGGTCGGCCGTACCCTCGTCGCTGCTTCCACGCTGGAGAAGGAGGCAAAGAGCGCACTGGAGCACACGGATACCGTGGAAGCTGCTGCGTTTGTCGGCAAGCTCATCGCAGAGCGCGCGAAGGAGCAGGGTATCAGCGCCGTCGTGTTTGACAGAGGTGGATTCCTCTATACGGGTAAGATTCAGGCGCTCGCAGACGCTGCACGCGAAGCCGGCTTACAATTCTAAGAGGGGGAACAGAAGACAATGGCAATGAATCGCGATAGAAACGATCAGAAGAATTCTGAGTACAACGACAAGGTCGTCGCCATCAAGCGCGTCAGCAAGACCGTCAAGGGCGGCCGCACGATGCGTTTCTCCGCTCTCGTGGTTGTAGGAGACGGCAAGGGCAAGGTCGGCGTCGGACTCGGCAAGGCAGGTGAGGTTCCGGAGGCAATTCGCAAGGGCAAAGAGGCAGCTATGAGAAACATTGTCTCGATTGCAATTGACGAGAACAAGAGCATTCCGCACGACTACACGGGTGCGTTCGGCAGCGCCGAGGTGCTCATGAAGCGCGCACCGGAAGGTACCGGTATCATCGCAGGCGGCCCGGTCCGTGCTGTGGTTGAGCTCGCAGGTATCCAGAACATCCGTACCAAGTCGCTCGGTTCCAACAACAAGACCAACGTTGTGCTTGCGACCCTGGAGGGACTCAAGGCAATCCGCTCTCCGGAGGAGATTGCAAAGAGACGCGGCAAGTCCGTGGAAGAAATTCTCGGCTGAATAGGAGGACAGGAACATGGCGAAGCAGCTTAAGATTACTCTTGTCAAGTCCCCGATCGGCGCAATTCCGAAGCAGAGAGCGACTGTGGTCGCACTGGGACTCAAGAAAATGCACAAGACCGTCATCATGCCGGATAACGAGGCAATGCGCGGCATGGTTTGGCGCGTGAGACACCTTGTGCGTGTCGAAGAAGTAGAAGAATAAGGATAGGAGGTTCAGTCATGGATTTATCGAATTTGAGACCGGCTGAGGGCGCTGTCCACTCTGACAACTTCAGACGCGGCCGCGGTCACGGATCCGGCAACGGAAAGACTGCCGGTAAGGGACACAAGGGTCAGAAGGCGCGTTCCGGCGCTCCGAGACCGGGCTTCGAGGGTGGCCAGATGCCGCTCTACAGACGCATTCCGAAGAGAGGCTTCAAGAACCGCAACACGAAGGATATCGTGGCGGTCAATGTCGAGAGACTTGAGAAGTTCGAGAACGGAAGCGAAGTGACGGCTGAGTCGCTGATCGCACTCGGCATCATCTCCCACGCACGCGACGGCGTGAAGATCCTTGGCAACGGCGAGCTCACCAAGAAGCTGACCGTCAAGGTTTGCGCAGTCAGCGAGGGTGCAAAGGCTAAGATTGAGGCGGTAGGCGGTACCTGCGAGGTGCTGTAACTATGCTGAAGAGTCTCCGACAGGCATTGAAAGTCAAGGAGGTTCGGCAACGGCTCTTGTTCACCCTTCTGATGCTGATTGTGATCCGCTTCGGAAGCAATCTACCGATTCCCGGCGTGAACACGGACTATCTGAAGAACTTCTTTGAACAGCAAAGACAGAGCTCCGGCAATGCGTTTAATTTCTTTAACGCGATTACCGGTGGCTCGTTTGAGCAGATGAGCGTTCTTGCGCTCAGCATCACACCTTACATCACGTCCTCCATTATCATGGAGCTCATGACGATTGCCATCCCGCGGCTTGAGGAACTGCAGCGGGAGGGCGAGGACGGCAGAAAGAAAATCCTGAGCTACACGCGTTACCTGACGGTTGCGCTGGCGCTCATCGAGTCGATTGCCATGGCGGTCGGCTTCGGCAGTCAGGGTCTACTGACCCACTTCACGTTGAAGAGCGTGGTCGTCACGATTGCGACGATGACTGCGGGTTCCGCCTTCCTCATGTGGATCGGTGAGAGAATCACGGAGAAGGGTGTCGGCAACGGCATCTCGATCGTACTTCTCATCAACATCCTTTCCTCGATTCCGAGAGATTTTGCGACGCTCTGGGAGCGCTTCATTATGAACGCGAAGTCGCCGGCCACAGCTGTGGTCGCAGGCCTGATTATCGTGGCTTGCATTCTTCTCATGACGGTCTTTGTCGTGTTGCTCTGCGACGCCGAGCGCCACATTCCGGTGCAGTATACGGCAAAGATGCAGGGCAGAAGAGTGCTCGGCAACGGACAGTCCTCGGAGATTCCGCTGAAGGTCAACACCGCAGGCGTGATTCCGGTTATCTTCGCAAGCTCCTTGATGTCCTTCCCGGTTGTCATCTCGCAGTTCTTTAACCTGGACTACGCGAGCATTCCGGGCAAGATCATCATGGTCCTGAATTCGTCGAACTGGCTTAAGCCGGAGCGCCCGATTTATTCGATCGGTCTGGTGCTCTACATCGTGCTCATCATTTTGTTTGCATATTTCTACACCTCCATCACCTTCAACCCGTTGGAGATCGCAAACAACATGAAGAAGTCCGGCGGCTTCATTCCGGGCATTCGTCCGGGCCGTCCGACCAGTGACTACCTGAGCGAAGTGTTAAAGTATGTCATCTTTCTCGGTGCAACGGGCCTCACGATCGTTGCTGTCATCCCGATTTTCATTTCGGGTGTCTTCAACATCGGATCGCTCACGTTCACCGGAAACTCTCTGATCATTATTGTCGGCGTAATTCTCGAGACGCTGAAGTCTATTACCTCCACCACGCTGGTGCGGAACTATAAGGGCTTCCTCGGAAATTAACGCAGAGCGCGGCGTCCGGCGGGCAAGTATGTCCGCCGGATGCTCTACATTGCGAAGGGCACGCTAGCAAAGGAGACGGCAGTGAAGATTGTCATGCTCGGCGCACCTGGCGCCGGAAAAGGAACACAGGCAAAGCGAATTGCGGAGTACTATCAAATTCCGCATATCTCGACCGGAGATATTTTCCGCGCAAACATCAAGGCGGGCACGCCGCTCGGCCTTGAGGCGAAGCGCTATATGGATGCGGGCGGACTTGTGCCGGACGAGGTGACCATCGGGATGCTGATAAATCGCATTCACGAGGCGGACTGCAGCGAGGGCTATGTGCTGGACGGCTTCCCGCGGACCATACCGCAGGCGGAGGCGCTGACGGAAGCACTTGCGGCGGAGGGCACCAAGATCGATGAAGCGGTCGATATCGAAGTGCCGGATGAGGCTATCATCGACCGCATGGGGGGACGGCGCAGCTGTCCGAATTGTGGCGAGAGCTATCACGTTCGCTACCGCGCACCGAAGACGGTGAATGTCTGCGATGTCTGCGGCCACGAGCTCGTACAGCGCGCGGACGACAAGCCGGAGACGGTGGCGGCACGCCTTAAGGTCTACCACGAGCAGACCAAGCCCTTGATCGACTACTACAGGGCGCAGGGTGTGCTTCGGGAAGTGGACGGCACGATGGAGATGGGAGAAGTGTTCGAGGCAATCAAGGCGCTGATTTGAGCTGCCCCGGAGAATGGAGTTTGAAATGGCAGTGACGGTAAAATCGGAACATGAAATTCAGCTGATGCGGGAGGCGGGCGAAATTCTCGCCAAGGTGCACGAGGAACTGCACGCGGCTTTGAAGCCGGGGATGACGACCTACGAGATCGACAGACTCTGCGAGAAGCTGATACGCGGCTACGACTGCATTCCCTCCTTCCTCGGCTATGAGGGCTATCCCGCGAGTGTCTGTGTTTCGGTCAACGAGGAGATAGTCCACGGCATTCCCTCGAAGAAGCGCGTGCTCCGCGAGGGCGATATCGTGTCGCTTGACACCGGTGTAATCTGGAAGGGCTGGCAGAGCGATGCGGCGAGAACCTGGGCCATCGGCGAAATCTCGAAAGAGGCGCAGGATTTGATCGACGTGACGCGGGCGTCCTTCTTTGCGGGCTTACGCTTTGCAAAGGCGGGCAATCACTTAAACGATATCTGCGGTGCAATCGGCGACTACGCCGAAGAACGCGGCTACGGGGTCGTGAGAGACCTGGTGGGCCACGGCATCGGCACCGAGATGCACGAGGATCCGGAAGTTCCGAATTTCCGCATGAACCGGAAGGGCATACGCTTACAGGCGGGTATGACCCTCGCGATCGAGCCGATGATTACCATCGGAACCTACGAAGTGGACTGGGGCGATGACGGCTGGACCGTGACTACGGCAGACGGCAGCCTCGCGGCCCACTATGAGAATACAATTCTGATCACGGACGGTGAACCCGAGATTTTATCGCTCGGCAAGGACGATCCGGACAGAGAGCAATAAACCGAAAGGACAGTAGGATGTCAAAGACGGACGTAATCCAGCTGGAAGGCAAGGTCATCGAGAAGCTGCCGAACGCGATGTTTCAGGTAGAACTGGAGAATGGCCATCAGGTGCTCGCGCACATTTCCGGCAAGCTCAGAATGAACTACATCCGCATACTCCCGGGCGACCGGGTGACGGTGGAGTTGTCGCCCTATGACCTCAACAAGGCAAGAATTACTTGGAGAAATAAATAATCTGCAGAAGTGAGCTGTAGACTTGTAAAGCGGAATCAAAACTGCTATACTACTATGGCGACTTTGTTGGCAGATGAAAGGAGTATCACACAATGAAAGTCAGATCTTCAGTCAAGCCGATGTGCGAGAAGTGCAAAGTCATCAAGCGCAAGGGCTCCGTCAGAATCATCTGCGAGAACCCGAAGCACAAGCAGAGACAAGGCTAAGACGCAGCAAAAATAATACAGGAGGAAGACAGCACAATGGCTCGTATTTCAGGCGTTGATTTACCGAGAGAGAAGCGTGTTGAAATCGGACTCACCTATATCTATGGTATCGGTGTGACGAGTTCCAACAGAATTCTGTCCCAGGCCGGCGTGGATCCGAACACGAGAGTCAAGGATCTCACCGATGACGAAGTCAAGAAGATTGCCGAAGTGATCGCTGAAACTCAGGTTGTCGAGGGTGATCTGAGAAGACAGATCGCCATGGACATCAAGAGACTCACCGAAATCGGCTGCTATCGCGGAATTCGCCATCGTAAGGGCTTGCCCGTTCGCGGTCAGAAGACCAAGACGAATGCAAGAACTCGCAAAGGCCCGAGAAAGACCGTTGCTAATAAGAAGAAGTAAATTTAGTAACCGCAGAATTGAATCACGTTGCATGTTTTAACAACAGGAGCGAACTTGGTTCAAGTAAACGAGAAAGTAGGTTAGTTTAATGGCAAAGCAGCAGATGTCAAGCGCGAAGAAGGCGTCCGCCAAGAAGCGCGTTAAGAAAAACGTTGAACGCGGCCAGGCACACATTCAGTCTTCGTTTAACAACACGATTGTTACGCTGACTGATTTACAGGGCAATGCGCTGTCCTGGGCAAGTGCCGGTGGCCTTGGATTCAGAGGTTCAAAGAAATCTACTCCGTATGCAGCTTCCGTGGCTGCAGAGACTGCCGCAAAAGCAGCTATCATCCATGGTTTAAAGTCTGTTGACGTGATGGTGAAGGGTCCGGGTTCCGGGCGCGAAGCCGCAATCCGTGCGCTCTCTGCGTGTGGTATTGAGGTGACCAGCATTAAGGACGTGACCCCGGTTCCGCACAACGGATGCCGTCCGCCGAAGCGCAGAAGAGTATAATCAGGAGGTAGAAAAGTGGCAGTTAACAGAGTTCCTGTTCTTAAAAGATGCAGATCTCTCGGCCTGGAGCCCGGATTCCTCGGCATCGATAAAAGATCCAACAGAGAATTGAGAAGAGCAAACCGCAAGATGAGCGAGTACGGCTCTCAGCTTCGCGAGAAGCAGAAGGCAAAGTTCATCTACGGTGTGCTGGAGAAGCCGTTCCGCAATTATTTCGAGAAGGCGTCCCGCATGAGAGGACAGGTCGGTGAAAACCTGATGATCCTTCTCGAGAGCAGACTGGACAATGTGATTTTCCGCCTCGGCTGGGCAAGAACCAGAAGAGAGGCTCGTCAGATTGTCGGTCACAGACATGTTCTTGTGAACGGTAAGATTGTGAACATCCCGTCCTATCTGATCAAGGCAGGCGACACGATCGAGATCAAGGAGAGAGCAAAGTCTTCGGAGCGCTACAAGGAGGTCCTCGAGATGACTTCCGGTCGCATTGTCCCGACTTGGCTCGAGTCCGACAAGGAGAACCTGAAGGGCGCAGTCAAGGCACTGCCGTCCCGTGAGGAGATTGACGTTCCGGTCGATGAACTGCAGATCGTTGAGTTGTACTCCAAGTAATAAGTCTACCGCTAGGGAGTCTCTGTTTGAGGGACTCCCTACGTGGGGCTTTTCGGAGTGTTTCAATGCGTGGCCAAAGATTTAAAGGAGGTATCATTCTTGTTCGAATTTCAGAAACCAAATATCGAGATTGCTGAGATCTCCGAAGACAAAACGTTTGGCCGTTTCATCTGCGAACCGCTTGAGAGAGGCTATGGTCTGACGCTCGGAAATTCCCTGCGCCGCATCATGCTCTCCTCCCTTCCGGGAACCGCGGTGAGCCAGGTGAAGATTGCCGGTGTGCTCCATGAGTTCTCTTCCATCCCCCAGGTCAAGGAGGATGTGACGGAGATTATCATGAACATCAAGAGCCTTGCAATCAAGAATAGCTCGACCTCCCAGGAACCGAAGATCGCCTACATTGATTTTGAAGGCGAGGGTGAGGTCACCGCTGCAGACATCCAGTGCGATGCTGACATTGAGATCCTCAATAAGGATCAGGTCATTGCGACCATTTCCGGCGGCAGCACGAAGTTCTCTGCAGAGCTCACGATCACAAACGGACGCGGCTACGTCAGCGCGGAGAAGAATAAGGCGCAGGGTGACCTGCCGATCGGCGTGATTGCGGTGGATTCCATCTACACGCCGGTGGAGCGCGTCAACATGCGCGTGGAAAACACCCGTGTCGGTCAGATGACGGACTACGACAAGCTCACGCTTGACGTGTTTACCGACGGCACGGCGGCGCCGGATGAGGCGGTGAGCCTCGCGGCGAAGGTGCTCTCGGAGCACCTGGGTCTCTTCGTGGATCTCTCGGAGAATGCTCGCAGAGTCGAGGTCATGTCCGAGAAGAAGAGCGACGAGAAGGAAAAAGTGCTTGAGATGAACATCGATGAGCTTGAGCTCTCGGTGCGTTCCTACAACTGTTTGAAGCGCGCGGGCATCAACACGGTCGAAGAGTTGATCAACAAGACGCCGGAAGACATGATGAAGGTGAGAAATCTCGGCAAGAAGTCGCTCGACGAAGTTCTGGAAAAGCTTGCGGATCTCAATTTGCAGCTGCGCCAGAGCGAAGAGATGGGCGAAGAGGAAGAAGAAATTCAGTAAAGACTGTCGGGCAAGACGGTGACAGTCTGTGAGTATGGTGCGGCTCCGATGAGTCCCGATATGGCACGGACCGCGCTCCCAAACGGAGGAGAAAACCAATGGCAAAGTACAGAAAGCTTGGACGCAAAACGGATGTGAGACTGGCTCTCCTGAGAAGTCAGGCGACGGCGCTCATCGCAAACGGCAAGATTGTGACGACCGAGGCGAGAGCAAAGGAAGTCAGAAAGATGGTCGAGCCCCTCATCGCACTTGCGGTGAAGGAGAAGGACAACTTTGAGACCGTGAGCGTCACGGCTAAAGTGCCGCGCAAGGATGCAAACGGCAAGCGCGTCAGAGAAGAGAAGGACGGCAAGAAGGTTGTTGTTTACGACACGGTCCAGAAGGAAATCAAGAAGGATAAGCCGTCCAGAATGAACGCAAGACGCCACATGCTCGCAAAGCTCTACGCAGTCGGCGAGTTCGATCCGAAGCACAAGAAGGTCGGCAAGAAGGTTGACCTGGTTGCGAAGCTCTTCGATGAGTACGGACCGAAGTATGAGAGCAGAAAGGGTGGTTACACCCGCATCGTGAAGATCGGCCTGAGAAAGGGCGACGCAGCGATGGAAGTGCTGCTTGAGCTGGTCTAAGCAGAGTGTTGAGTCCCGTCCCGGGATACCGGGGCGGGGCTTTTTTATTTGCTCTGCACGCAAATATCTTGTATACTTACAATAGTGGGGAGCATTGTGCGTTTTGCATAGAAGAACAGAAGGAGGCGTAACATGAAGGCGAAGAAAGTACTCTTATCGGCGCTCGCACTGGCGTTGTTGTCGACAGCGCCCGCGACGGTCTCGTGGGCCGCAAGCGGACAGAAAATCGGCAATGTGAGACTCAATGTGAAGAATCGTCTGGAGCCGGGTAGCAGCATAGGCCGTGACGGCGTGATACTCGGCGAGCCGGCAAAGGGCGAACTCGGCATCTGGGAGACCGCGGATGCTTATGATTTGGAGAGTGTGCGCGTGACCTCGGGCTTCGGTGAAAATCTCGCAATCGGCACCGAAATCGGCGTGGAGGCGGTGATACGCACGACGGGCGGCGGCAGGACCTTCTCGACGACACTCGGCGCGGGCGATGTACACCTCTCGGACAACAGCGTCACGATTACGGATGTGCGGCGCAGCAAGCAGCGACTCATCGTAAGTCTGCGTTTATCGGGCATCAAGGGAGAGTATGCGGAACCCGAGCAGGCGGAGTGGAAGTCCGGACAGACGGGCGTTGCAAGCTGGCGTGCCCCCTCGAATACAAGCGGCAGCTACGAAGTCGTGCTGCGGCGCGGAAACGATGTCGTGAAACGCGCTTTCGCTGTGACGGGCGAGAGCTATAATTTTTATCCTTACATGACCAAGCCGGGTCATTACAGTTTCCGCGTGCGCACCGAAGCGAAGGGCACGGGCAAGGCCTCCGGCTGGACCGAATCGGGCTCAATGCGCATCAGTGCGCAACAGGTTTCCGACGGGCGCGGTGCCGTCTGGGATCAGAACGGAGGTCCCACGGGTGAGACGAACAATGTCGTGAAAGCGGGTTGGATTTTGAACGGCGACAGCTGGAGTTACCGCTATCCGGACGGCAGCTTTAAGAAGGACGGCTGGGAGCAGATTGAGGGCAAGTGGTACCTCTTCAGCTCCGAGGGCAAAATGCGCACCGGTTGGGCGCGTACCGTCTCCGGCTGGTACTATTTTGCCGAGAGCGGCGAGATGCTGACCGGCTGGCAGAATGTGAACGGTGTCATGTACTATCTGAATCCGGACGCGGATTCGCCGACCTACGGCAAAATGGCTGCGAATGAGCTCATCATGGACGGCAACAAGTTCTACTATGCGCTTGCGGACGGACAGCGCGCCAAGGGCTGGGCACAGCTCGGCGATCACTGGGGTTACTTCTACCCGGAGAGCGGCGAGATGGCACGCAATACGACCATAGACACCTTCTATGTGGATGCGAGCGGCGCTTGGAAGCGTTGAGCGGGGTGCGAGAGTCGAGCAAGGTGTGAGACATGAAAAAGGGGAAGCGCCGAGGCGCTTCCCCTTTAAATTGCTTGACAAAAGTGATGATTGATTACCACTCGTGGACTTTAATCATGCGGCCGTCATCATCCACATCATAGTTCAGGACCTTGGTGTTCCTTGCGAGAGCACCTGTCTCCGGATAGAAGTAGTACCAGTCTCCGTTGATTTTGTCCCAGCCGGAATTTCTGACTCCCTTTTTAAAGTAGTAGAAATTGCCCTCTTTGTCTTGCACCCAGCCGGTGACGGACTTGCCGTCCTTACCGCTGATGGCGACGCCCTGCTCGGTCTGCGTGAGCGTATAGCTGTTTGCATCCAGAAGCTTGTGCGCAGCAAAGGCGGGAACTGCCTGTGATATGGAAAGGACCAGCGCGAACAGTAATGCAATCCGCAACCCTTTATGCTTCATGGTATTATCCTCCTTTCCCCTTTGTCTGCATCAATTATAGCAGATTTTATGCAGGAAAAAAGCGACTTAGGAGAGCTGTAAGCATATCGTAAGGAATTCTACCTTTTTGCCAGCAGAGCCTGTGTCCTATGCAGTATATAGGCTTTGTGGTATACTAAACGATATATGCCAAGTAGTGGGTGGCAGTCAAAATTTTGAGGCCGGAGGTCAAAATGCGGATTAAAGTCAGCAACTACATTTCGAGAAAATTGGTGGAGAGCGGCATTGTGCGCGGCTTCAGCGTGGTCGGCGGCGGTGCGATGCACTTAAACAATGCGCTGGGACACGAAGAGGGGCTCACGATTACCTACAACCATCATGAGCAGGCCTGTGCGATTGCGGCGGAGTGCTATGCGCGCATCAACAACAAGCCCGCTGTGGTCTGTGTGACCACAGGCCCCGGCGGCACGAATGCGCTGACCGGTGTGGTCGGCGCATGGCTTGACTCCATCCCGATGCTTGTGATCTCGGGCCAGATCCGAACGGACTGGACCGCGCGCATGTCGGGTGTACACATCCGGGCGCTCGGCGACCAGGAATTTGATATCTGCAAGTCGGTCGAGGCGATGACCAAGTACTGTGAGATGGTCACGGATCCGCTGCGCATTCGCTACTGTCTTGAGAAGGCGCTGTACCTCGCGGAGCACGGAAGACCGGGCCCGACTTGGCTTGACATTCCGCTCGATGTGCAGGGTGCCTTTGTGGAGACAGACGAGCTCCCGGGCTTCGATCCCGAGAACTACGAGGCGGGCGGCGACGGCTTTGCGGCCCCCTCTCTGCACAAAATTCCCGAGGACGAGGCGGGGAAGGGCGAGTATCGCGCCGCACTGCCGAAGAAGGTGAGCCGCGAACTTGCGGCGGAAATCATTGACCGCATTGCCGCGGCAAAGCGCCCGGTCTTCAACGCGGGCAACGGCATCCGGATTGCGAACGCGCACGCGGAATTCCTCGCGGTCGCGCGAAAGCTCGGCATTCCGGTTGTGGTCGGCTGGGATTCCGAGGACTGCCTCCCGAGCGACGACCCGCTCTACGCGGGACGCCCGGGTAACTTTGGCGACCGCCCGGGTAACTTTGCGGTTCAGAACGCGGACCTGGTCTTCTCGGTGGGCTCTCGCCTCAGCGTGCGCCAGGTCGGCTTCCAGTCGAAGGCGTGGGCGCGCGAGGCCTTCACGATTGTGAACGACATCGACGCGGAGGAACTGAAGAAGCCCACCATCCATGTCTCGCTTCCGGTCCATGCGGATGCAAAGGATCTCTTGACGGTCATGAACGAGCTGCTGGATGAAACGCAGACGCCGATTTTCGGCGGCGGCGAGGGGCTCCGCGGCATGAGCTGGAGCGAGACCTGCAAGTACTGGGTGAAGCACTATCCGGTCGTGCAGGAGAAGCACTTAGCGGTTCCGGCTTCGCGCCCGGCAAATGTCTATGCGCTGATTCATAAGCTCGGCGATGCGGTGAAGGAGAACACGATCACCGTGGTCGGAAACGGCTCCGCCTGCGTGGTCGGCGGCCATGCCTACCGGATTAAGAAGGGGCAGCGCTTCATCTCGAATTCCGCAATCGCTTCGATGGGCTACGATCTTCCGGCGGCCATCGGCGCGGCCAAGGCGAACGAGGATCGTGAGCGCTACGAGCGCGATATTGTCCTCCTGACCGGCGACGGCAGCATTATGATGAACCTGCAGGAACTTGAGACCATCTCCGGCGCAAAGATGCCGATTAAAATTTTCCTCATCAACAACGACGGCTACCACTCGATTCGCCAGACCGAGCGCAACTTCTTCGGCGACCAGCCGTTAATCGGCATCGGCAGCGACAGCGGGGATCTCAGCTTCCCGTCCTTTGAGAAGGTCGCGGCGGCGTTTGAGCTGCCCTATGTCGCGGCGCGGAATAACGATGAGATCGACGCGGCGTTGCAAAAGACCCTCGCGGCAGAAGGACCGATACTCTGCGAGATCTTCGTGGACACGGACCAGAACTTTGAGCCGAAATCCGGCGGAAAGCGTCTGCCGGACGGCAGCATGGTGAGCCCGCCGCTTGAGGAGCTGGTGCCCTTCCTGAGCGATGAGGAATTGGATGAGAATATGATCGTGCCGAGGTATCAGCCGTGAGAGTGCTCTTAAGCGGTGTGAGCAGTTTTTTGGGGCTCGCACTCGCAAAGGAGCTGCTCGACGCGGGACATGAAGTGTTTGCGCCGCTCCGGCCGAAGCCGGGGCGGGCAGCGCTGCCGCTCGCGGGGAAGGGCTTTCATCTCTTCCCGGGCGATATGGAAGAGAGGACTGTTCTTCGGCAGAATCTGGAACAGGAACTGACGGCAGCGGAGGCGCTGCCGTTAGATGTCTGTTTCCACCTCGCCTGGGGCGGGGTGGGACAGCGCGGGCGCATGGACCGGGAAATCCAGGAGAGAAACCTTGAGGCCTCGGAGGACATGTTGGCCCTTGCGGCGGAATTCGGCGCGAAGCGCTTTCTGTTTGCGGGCTCGCAGGCGGAGTACGGCGTCACGCTGGAGCGCGTGCGGCGCGGGGAGTTCCCGGACGGCGCGTATGATGAGACGACACCTTGTCGGCCGATTTCGGAGTACGGGCGCGCCAAGCTCGCCTTTTCGGAGCGCGGACGGGAAATTGCGGTGCGTCTCGGCGCGGATTATCGCCATCTTCGCATCTTCTCGGTCTACGGGCCCGGGGATCACGAGACCGCGATTGTGCCGACGGCGGTCAGGGCAGCCGCGGCGGGGGAGGAAGCGCGCTTCGGTCCCTGCGAACAGCAGTGGAACTTTTTGGCGCTCCAGGATGCCGTTCGTGCCCTTCGTCTGCTCGGTGAAGCCGAGGGACAAATGCAGGGCGAAATCTTCAATGTCGCAAGCCTCGACACGCGATCTCTTCGGTCTTTTGTCGAGGAGATATTTGAGACGGCGGGACAGCCCGCCGCACTTGCACACTTTGCGCCGCGAGAGACAGGGCCCGAAGGAACACCCTATCTCGCGCCGGACATTGCGAAATTACTGCGGAGCATAGACTGGAAACCCGAAATCAGCTTTCGCGCGGGCGTGCGGGAGTTGCTCTCGGATACCGTCAACGGAGAGAACTGAGGGAGGAAACAGACGTGAAGAGATGTATTGCCTGCGGTGCGCCGCTTTCCGCGGAGCCGTTGCTTACCATTGAGAACATGCCCGCCGCCGCGCAGCATCTGCCGCGCCCGGAGGATGCCGCGACCGAGCGCGGGGTCACACTCAGGCTCTGCGCCTGCACGGGTTGCGGGCTCACCCAGCTCGACACCAAGCCGGTTTCCTACTACCGCGATGTGATACGTTCCGGCGGCTATTCGGAGACCATGGATAAGCTTCGCCGCGCGCAGTACGACGCCTGGATTCCTGCCTTTCACTTAGAGGGGAAGAAGATACTGGAGGCCGGCTGCGGGCAGGGCGAGTTTCTTTCCATCCTCGCGGCGTATCCGGTTAAAGCCTACGGGATGGAGCACTTTCACGAGCTTGTGGTAAAGGCGCGCGAAAAGGGCCTCACGGTCGCGGAGGAATATCCGGAGCGGGAGGATCAGCTTTTTGAGAACGGCCCCTTTGACGGCTTTACCTCGTTTAACTTTCTCGAGCACCAGCCGGACCCGGCGGCCTATCTTCGCGCGATTGCAAACAATCTGACGGCGGGCGGCGCAGGTCTCGTGACGGTGCCGAGCTTTGAGTACATTCTCGAAGAGAACAGCTTCTACGAGTTCATTCCGGACCATCTCTCCTACTTCACCGAGGATAGCCTAAGTTCGCTTATGAACCGCTGCGGCTTTGACGTCCTAAAAAAAGAACGCGTGAACCGCGATACGATTTCGGTCTGGGTGAAAAAGAAGGCGAGACCCGAGGTCTCGGGGCTCATTGAGAAGCAAAAGAGCATTGCACGGGATATCACGGGCCTTGTGGATGAGGCTGCGGCGCGCGGGAAGGTCGCAATCTGGGGCGCTTCGCACCAGGGTTTTTCGATTGCGGCTTCCCTCGGACTCGGCGATAGAATCTGCTACATCATCGACTCCGCGCCCTTTAAGCAGGGGCACATCGCCCCCGCGTCGCATATTCCGATTGTTTCGCCGGAGACGGCGATGCGGGATCCGGCGAGCTGCATCCTGATCGTCGCGCCGGGCTATACCGAGGAAATCGCGGCGCGCATTCGTGAGAACTTCCCGGCGGGAACCGAGATTTGGACGCTTCGGAGCGATGTACCCGAGCGGCTCACAGACAGGAGAGATGCATGAAAGCCTTTGTGTTACAGGCGCCGGGACGCGCGCTGCTGATTGACGACGCGCCGCGCGCCGTCTTGGAGGAACCCTACGGCGCTGTTTTGGAGCCGGTGGTTGTGTCCCCCTGTAGTTCGGACGTCAACACGGTCTACGGAAGCGGTTCCAAAAAGCCGGACAATCTCATCCTGGGACATGAGTGCATTGCGCGGGTCAAGGCGGTCGCAAGCCGTGTGCGGGACTTTCAGGTCGGCGATTTGGTCGCGGTGCCGGCCATTACGCCGGACTGGCGCAATGTCGAAATTCAGGAGGGGAACGACCGCCATGCGGGGCGTCCCTTCTCGGGCAATGCGCTCGGGAGAAGCATTCCGGGCGTCTTTGCCGAGGAATTTGCGATTGCGGATGCCGATACGACCCTCGCAAAACTGCCGGAAGGCGTGAGCCTTGAGGACGCGCTGATGTGCGTCGATATGGCGACGACAGGCTTTACCGGCGTTGAGGCGGCAGAACTCAAATTCGGCGATACGGTCGCGGTGCTCGGCATCGGCGCGGTGGGGCTCATGGTCGTGCAAGGTGCCGCGCTGCAGGGAGCCGCCGAGATTTACGCGGTCGGCACGCGGGAAATCAGCGTGCGGCGCGCCCTGGAATTCGGCGCGACGGAAGTTCTGAGTTATAAGGACGGCGATATCCGGGAACAGATTCTTGCGAGAACCGGCGGACGGGGCGCGGATGCGGTCTTTGTCTGCGGCGGCAACGACGATACCTTCCGGGAGGCTGTCGACATGGTGCGCTACGGCATAGGCCGCGTCGTGAACTTAAAGCACTATCCCGGAGACGGCGACATCGGGATTCCGAAGTTTTCCGGCGGCAGAGGCATGGCGGGAAAGACCGTCCATCTGGAGCTCTGCAAGGGCGGAAGGGCGCGTATGGAGCGGCTTCTGCGCCTCGTGAAGGCCGGCAGGATACAGCCCGGGCGCATGGTCACGCATAAGCTCGAGGGCTTTCCGGCACTTGCGGAAGGGCTCGAACTCATGCGGCAAAAACCGCAGGATTTAATCAAGGTGATGGTGCGCCTTTCGCCGGGAGGAGAGGAAAAGCAGGCATGAAAAAAATCAGCGTTGTGATTCCCTGCTATAACGAAGAAGAAAATGTAGGGCCGATGGCGGAAACGCTGGTGGGCCTCTTTCGGCATGAGCTCGCAGCCTATGACTACGAGCTCATCTTCATTGACAACGATTCGCAGGACAGAACCAGAGAGTACCTCCGCGCGCTCTGCGCGGAGAACCATAAAATCAAGGCAATCTTTAACGCCAAAAACTTCGGACAGTTCAACTCGCCCTACTACGGGATGCTCCAGTCGACCGGCGATGCGACGGTACTCATGGCGGCGGATTTCCAGGACCCGCCGGAAATGCTGATCAAGTATGCGGCGGCCTGGGAAGAGGGCTATAAGATCGCAATCGGCATCAAGACCCACAGCGCGGAGAATCCGCTCATGTACCACCTCCGCTCGCTCTACTACAAGTGGATACGGAAGCTCTCCGAGGTGGATCAGATTGAGCACTTCACGGGCTTCGGTCTCTACGACAAGAGCTTTATTCAGGTGCTCCGGGATCTGGATGACCCGACGCCCTTTCTCCGCGGCATTGTCGCGGAACTCGGCTATCGCCGGAAGGAAATCCCCTACGATCAGCCGAAGCGCCGCGCGGGCAAGACGAGCAACAATCTCTATAAGCTCTACGACGCGGCCATGCTCTCGGTAACTTCCTATACGAAGTTCGGGCTGCGCCTTGCGACTTTCATCGGCGGCATTACCCTGGTGCTGAGCGTCGTGATTGCGCTCATCTATCTCGTGATGAAGCTCCTCTACTGGGATCGCTTCCAGGCGGGCTTAACGCCGCTCTTAATCGGCATGCTCTTTCTCGGCGCGGTGCAGATTTTCTTCATCGGCATGGTCGGCGAGTATGTGCTGACGATTAACCAGCGCGTCATGAAGCGCCCGCTGGTGGTCGAGGCGGAGCGACTTAATTTTGACAGTGAGGACGCGGAGGAGACGCGATGAAGTACAGAGTCGACGTGGTGCGAATTCGAGAGAACTATATCACCCTAAACGGCTGGGCCATCGGGCGAAACCCGGAGAGTGAGGCGACGTTTTCGGTCGAGGATGAGGCACACCGCGCCCTTCCCTTCAAGCTCGTCAGAACGCGGCGGGACGATGTGAGCCAGATCTACTATCACCAAGCCTCGGAAAAAGAATACGGCTTTGACATCCGCTTCCCCTACGAGCGCGGAAAGAATTACTATCTTGTCATTTCCGTCGAAGGGCGGAAAGTGCGAGTCAAGTACAACGAAGAGCTGATCGCGAAGCGCTCCTCGGTCGCTCATAAGCGCATGGAGAAAATCAAGGATCTCTGCAATATGGAGACCGTGCGCGTGGCCTTTGACTATTTCAAGAAGCACGGCTTAAAAAAGCTCTTCTTAAAATCCAAGAATAAGTTACAGGGCATAGATTCGGATTACGAGTACGCCGAGTGGTACGAGAAGACAAGACCCACGGAGGCGGAGTTAAAGCGCCAGCGGGAAACGGTCTTTGACGATACGGCTCCCCTCTTCTCGATTGTGATTCCGCTCTTTGAGACACCGGCGGTGTATTTGAAGGCGCTCCTCGACTCCCTGCTCGCGCAGACCTATACGAAGTTCGAGCTCTGTCTTGCGGACGGCAGCCGCCCCGGGAAGGACACGGAGGCTGTTCTCAGGGACTATGCGGCGCGCGATTCGAGAATACGCTATACGGTGCTCGGCGAGAACCGCGGCATCGCGGGCAATACAAATGCGGCGCTTGCCCTTGCGGCGGGTGATTTTGTGGTGCTCTGCGACCACGACGATATTCTGCCGCCCGAGGCGCTCTTCTTTTTTGCAGAGGCCATCGTGAAGGAGCCGGAGACCGACTGTCTCTACTCCGACGAGGACAAGCTCGACATGGACGGCGGTTCCCTCTTCGACCCGCATTTTAAGCCGGACTTTAACCCGGATCTGCTCGGCTCGGTCAACTATATCTGCCACCTCTTTGCGGTGCGGAAGAGTCTTCTCGACACAGTCGGGCAGTTTGACGCGGCCTATGACGGCGCCCAGGACTATGACTTTATCTTCCGCGTGACCGAGAAAGCGCGGCACATAGTCCATGTCCCGAAGGTGCTCTACCACTGGCGCTGTCACATGAACTCGACGGCCTCGAACCCGGAGAGCAAGCTCTATGCCTTCGAGGCGGGAGCAAGGGCCATCCGCGCGCATTACGAGCGCGTCTACCCGGAACTCAAAATCAAAGAAGTCAAAAAGGGCGTGGATTACGGCATTTACCACACGATTTTCGAACTCACGGAAGAGCCCCTGGTCTCGGTCATCATCCCGAACAAGGATCACCGTGAAGATCTCGACAAGGCCGTGCGTTCGCTCCTCGAGAAGGGAACTTACAAGAATCTGGAGTTCATTGTCGTCGAGAATAACTCGACCGATCCCGAGACCTTTGCCTATTATGAGGCGATTCAGAAGGAGTTGCCGCAGGTCAAAGTTGTTTACTATGAGGGCGGTTTTAATTTCTCGAAGATTAATAATTTCGGCGTTCGCTATGCGAAGGGCGAGTATCTGCTCTTTTTGAACAACGATGTGGAGCTTATTAACCCCGATACGATGCGGGAGCTGCTCGGCTACGGGATGCGACGGGATGTCGGCGCGGTCGGCTGCCGCCTCCTCTACGAGGACGATACGATACAGCACGCGGGCGTGGTGATCGGCTTCGGCGGCATTGCGGGGCACACCTTTATCGGTCTCCATGAGGTGCAGAACAGCTACTTCCACCGCGCGCTGACCGCCCAGGACTACTCGGCGGTGACGGCGGCCTGCCTGCTCACGAAGAAGGAACTCTTCCTCTCGGTGGGCGGTTTCACGGAGGAACTGGCGGTCGCCTTTAACGACATTGACTACTGCCTCAAAGTGAGAGCGGCGGGGCAGCTGGTGGTCTATAACCCCTACGCGCTTTTGCATCACTACGAGTCGAAGTCGCGCGGTCTCGAGGACACGCCGGAAAAAGTGGAGCGCTTTAACCGCGAGGTGGCGCGCTTCATGAAGCGCTGGCCCGAAATTCTGGAGCAGGGAGACCCCTACTATAACCCCAATCTGACACTCAGAAAGTCAAATTTTGCGCTCCGGGATCTCGACAAGGAGAAAATCGGAGAGCCCTATCACATGCCGGGGATTGAGAAATACCTTAGCGAATCGGAGGAAGAGTCGTGAGAGCGGAAACATGGGAGTGTGAGGATGCGCGCGTCACGGTGGTCATCCCGAATTATAACGGAATGAAGTATCTGCCGCAGTGCATTGCGGCGCTTCGGCGGCAGACGGAGCGGGATTTTTCCCTCCTCGTCATGGAAAACGGCTCGACGGACGGGAGTGCGGAATGGCTCAGGGAAGAGGGCATTCCGACCATATTCAGCGAGGAAAATCTGGGCTTTGCGGGCGGCGTGAACCGCGCGGTCCGGGAGGTAAGAACGCCCTATGTGCTGCTCTTAAACAACGACACCGAGGTGTTTCCGGGCTTTGTGCGTGCCCTCGAAGAGAGCATTTCACGGCACGAGCGCATCTTTTCGGTCAGTGCGATGATGATACGCACGCAGAACCATGATGAAATCGACGATGCCGGAGATTTGGTCTCCCTGCCCGGCTGGGCCTTCCAGCGGGGCACCATGGAGCCCTGCGCGGCCTATGAGAAAGAGGCGGAGGTCTTCTCCGCCTGCGGCGGCGCGGCCATCTACCGGACAAGCGTATACCGGGAGCTCGGCGGGCTCGACGAAAGCTACTTTGCCTATCTGGAGGATATAGACCTCGGCTGGCGGGCGAAGCTCGCGGGTTACCGGAATCTCTACTGCCCGGCGGCCAAGGTGTATCACTTCGGCTCCGCGACCAGCGGATCGAAATACAATGCGTTTAAGGTGCGGCTCTCCGCGAGAAACCATATTTTCACGATGGCGAAAAACCAGCCGCTATGGCAGCTCATCTGGAACCTGCCCTTCCTTCTCGGCGGCATTGCCGTAAAGGCAGCTTTCTTTGCGAAGAAGGGCCTGCTTTCCGACTATCTGCGCGGTCTCACGGAGGGGCTCACGACGCTCCCGGAGCGGGATAAGACGGATTTCTCGAAGATTCCGACTTCCCGCGTTCTCGCGATCGAGTGGGAACTGCTGCTCGGAACGCTCGCGTATCTCAACCACTATGTCTCCCGGGCGCTGAAAAAGGAAGCTGGAAAATCGGCCCCCAATCCAGTATAATTTCCCTATGGTAAAAGACTTCCAAAAACAATTTAATCGACTGCACATCCTCTTGGATGCCCTGGTCATCGGCGGATCCTATTTTCTCGCTTGGTATATTTTGTTTGGTCTCTACCACGAGAAGGTCGGTCGGCTCAGCTTTGCCATCTATATGCGGGCACTCATCCTCATTGTCCCGCTGTATCTCCTCCTGAATGCTCTCTTCGGGCTGTACGCGCCGAAGCGGACCAGGGGGCGGCGGGCAGAGTTCGCCGGAATTCTGAAGGTCAACACGATAGGCCTTTTGCTGTTCACGCTGGTGCTGTATCTCGGCTCCAAAAATATGGTGCTCTACCACTTCTCGCGGCGACTGGTGGTCGTATTCTACCTGACCTGCGTCGTCTCAATGACCGTTGAGCGCAATGTGATACGCGGCTTTTTGCGCCGCATGCGTCGCCTCGGCTTTAATCAGAAGAATATACTTCTGGTCGGCTACGGAGAGGCGGCAAAGGGCTACATAGACCGCATTTTAACCAATGCGGAGTGGGGCTATCAGATCAACGGCATACTCGATGACAAGCAGCCGCTCGGCTACAGTTATCACGGGATACGGGTCATCGGCGCCGTGAACGAGTTACAGCCTCTGCTCGAGCGGAATGCGCTGGATGAGATCGCAATCACCCTGCCGCTCTCCCAGTACGAGAAATTACAGGGCATCGTGAGCATTTGCGAAAAATCCGGCGTGCACACCAAGTTTATCCCGGATTATTACGGCGTCATTCCGACCATCCCCTATATGGAAGATGTGGCCGGCATGCCCGTCATCAACATCCGCCATGTGCCGCTGACCGAGTTTTACAATGCGGCGGCAAAGCGCCTGGTCGACATTGTCGGCGGCATTGTCGGGCTGATTGTTTTCTCGCCGATTATGCTGCTAGCGGCAATTTTGGTGAAGATTTCGAGCCCGGGTCCCATTATTTTCAGACAGGAGCGCGTGGGACTGCACCAGAAAAAATTTTGGATGTATAAGTTTCGCTCCATGCGCATGCAGGTCGATGCGGAGGAAAAGAAGGGCTGGACGGTCAAGGCAGACCCGCGTGTCACCTGGATCGGACGCATTCTTCGAAAAACAAGTCTTGACGAGACGCCACAATTCTTTAATATTGTGCGGGGAGATATGAGTCTGGTCGGTCCGAGACCGGAGAGACCCTACTTTGTTGAAAAATTCAAAGAAGAAATCCCGCACTATATGATTAAGCACCAGGTGAGACCGGGGCTCACGGGCTGGGCGCAGGTCAACGGACTCCGCGGCGACACCTCAATCGAGAGACGCATCGAACACGATCTCTATTACATTGAGAACTGGACGCTGGGCTTTGATTTTAAAATCATTTTGCTCACCTTGATTCGCGGGTTCATCAACAAAAACGCTTATTGACACAGGAGATTTTATGGAAAACGAGATGCAGGAGCCGCAGAGAGGCAGAAGCCGAAAGAAAGCGACTGCGGCAGTTGCGGAGAAAAAGCCGATGAGTGCAAAGGCAATCAAACGGCGGCGCTTCATCATTATGGCGGTGCTGGAAGTTCTGGTACTGACAGCCATTTTTGCCTATGCCTATCTCCTGAAGCAGTACTCCAAGATACAACGGCCGGTGTTTGAGGTAAAGAACGTCGAGAACACGGTACTCACGACAGACGACATCGCAAAGATGAAGGGCTACTGGAACATTGCGGCCTTCGGTGTCGACTCGCGTGACTCCTCGGTGGGACGCGGCAACAATGCGGACGTCATCATGGTGGTGAGTATCAACCGCGAGAACGGCGAAATCCGCATTGCGAGTGTGTTCCGCGATTCGTATCTGAGTCTCGCGAACGGCAATTACAATAAGATCAATCAGGCCTATGCGGTCGGCGGTCCGGAACTTGCGGTCAAGGCGCTGAACCAGAACCTGGACCTCAACATCACCGACTATGTGACCTTCAACTGGAAGGCGGTCGCAACCGGCATTAACATTCTGGGCGGTGTCGATATTGATTTGAGTCAGCCGGAGTTTAAGTACATCAACTCCTACATCACCGAGACGGTCAAGGGCACCAAGATCGGTTCGGTGCAGCTGACGCACGCGGGTATGAACCACCTGGACGGCATTCAGGCAGTCGCTTACGCGCGTCTCCGCTACATGGACAACGACTACACGAGAACGGAGCGGCAGCGCCGCGTTCTGGAGCTCTGTGTGGAGAAAGCAAAGCAGGCCGATTCCGGTACGCTCTCGGACCTCGCGGGCAATATGCTCTCGATGGTCGCGACAAGCCTTACCTGGGAGGACGGCATGAATCTCGCGATGAATGTCAAGAAGTACAAAATCGTGGATACCATCGGTTTCCCGATGGACCGCCGCGAGATTAACATGAGCTTTAAGGGTGCCTGCGTCATTCCGAACACGCTGGAAAAGAACGTGAAAGACCTCCATACCTTCTTCTTCGGCGGCGAGGAGTACTCGGTTTCCAAGCAGGTCAAGGAGATCGACAATCACATCGCTTCGGACATTGCGCGCTATCGCGGTCGCTCCGAGGAGAGAAAGTACAAGGAGAAGATGCGCCAGTACAGCGAGGAGAACGAGACTTCTTCCTCGAAGAAGCGCAGCACGACCGAGGAGGAGACCAAGCGGAGCCGCAGCGATTCGGAGGGCGGCACGAAGAGCACGCGCGAGAGCGGCGAGTCTCGCGAGAGCGAGTCGGGCAGTGCGGAGTCGACGGATTCCCGCGGCAATGTGGTTTCGAGTTCCGGTGCCAAGAGCAGCAGCTCGGCCCGGGAGAGTTCTTCCGCAGCCGAGAGTTCGAATGCGGCGGAGAGCAGCTCGGCGCGGGAAAGCGGTTCGGCACGTGAGAGCAGCTCGGCGGCGGAGAGCAGCAGCCAGCTCCAAACGCGCGCGGCGAGCACGGCGGCCGAGCCTTCGGAGACCAACGGTCCCGCCGTGAACGAAGAATAAACGAAGAAAAAAAGAAGAACTGTCATGCCGGATCGCAACATGCCGGCAGGGCAGTTCTTTTTTGTGCGACGGCGGGAAGAAAACGCTTCATTGTTCACACTTTGCTCGGCATCTCAACACACTTCGTTCACAGCTTTTTTCTATACTGTTTACAACGAAACAAAGTAAGAAAGAAAGCGAGGCAATCAGCATGTACGAGTCGAATGATACCTACAGCAATTTCAATAATTTTCCCTATGACAGCAGCGCGAAGCAGAGCGCAGATCCTTATAACACGGTTTCGGATGAGACTTATTACAGCGCGGGCAGCGGCACGGGAGCGCCCGAGAAACCGAAAAAGGGCAGCGGTCTCGCAAAGAAGCTCGGCACGGCGGCGGCCTGTGCGCTGGTTTTCGGCGCGGTTGCGGGTGTCACAATGGGTACGGTGAGCCGCGCGGTCATGCCGAAGAATGCCGTGGCTAAGGCGGAGAGCAGCGTTGCGGCCGAGATGGTTCCGAGTGTGACCAAGACAGCGACCGAAAGCGAGAGTGCTCCGAGCGGTACGAGCACGGAGGGCAGCAGCCTGGATGTCTCCGCCATCGTCGAAAAGGCCATGCCCTCGGTCGTGGCCATCGATGTGAAGGGGGAGCAGAAGGTCAGCGATATCTTTGGGCGCACGGCCTCCTATGAGACCTCGGGCGCGGGCTCGGGCATTCTCATCGGTGAGAACGAAGAGGAGTATCTGATTGTCACGAACAACCACGTGATCGAGAATACGACGAGCGTCAAGGTGCAGTTCATCGACGGCAAGAGTGTGGATGCGGAGATGAAGGGGACCGATGCCGGCAAGGACGTTGCGGTGATTGCGGTCAAAAAGTCGGATGTGCCGGAGGAGACCAAGTCGAAGATTGCGATTGCCGAAATCGGCAGTTCGGATGATTTGAAGGTCGGACAGGGCGTTGTGGCCATCGGCAATGCGCTCGGCTACGGCCAGTCGGTCACCGTCGGCTATGTCAGCGCCAAGGGGCGCAGCATCACCGCGCGGGACGGTTCGACCGGTGAGAGCACGACGGTTGAGAATCTCCTGCAGACCGATGCCGCGATCAATCCCGGCAACTCGGGCGGCGCGCTCCTCAATATGCAGGGGCAGGTCATCGGTATCAACGAGTCGAAGAGCGTGGACACGAAGGTCGAGGGCATGGGCTATGCAATCCCGATTTCCAGCGTGACCGAGCTCATCAATACCCTCTCCCTGCAGAAGACAAGGGGCACGGTCGCGGAGGCGAATCGCGGCTACATCGGTTTCCAGGGCCAGAACGTGGACAATGAGGCCGCGCAGAAGTTTAACATGCCGGTCGGCATCTTTGTCTACAAGATACTGGACGGCGGTGCCGCGGCGGAGTCCGAGCTGCAGGAGAACGATATCATTACCAAGTTCGAGGGACAGAGCGTCTCCTCGATCGAGGAACTCAAGGATAAGTTAACCCGCTACGAGCAGGGCGAGACAGTGACTTTGACGGTCAAGCGCCCGGGCAACAAGGGCTACGAAGAGAAGGAAATCAGTATCACACTGAAGGGCCAGAGCAGTTTGAAGCGCACAAACACAGAGAGCAAGGAAGAGAGTCAGGATAAGGAGGCGGAATCACAGGAAAGCTTACCGAAGGGCATCATTCCCGAGAACGGGGATGAGAGTGAGGAAGGCAGTTTATTCCCCTTCTTCCGCTAAGAGAAAGCGAAGTGCGCCGGAGCAAGGGAAAGCGCTCCTTGGCAGCGGAGAGAAGCAGTACAGCGTTACGAGCAAAGAGCAAGACCCCGGGTCTTCCGCCTTTTCGGGAAGAACCGGGGTCTTGTTGTTTTTGTTGTGTGGCGCGCAATGCGGCGGTTTAGGAGATGCGAGTGCCCGCCTTGCCGCGGAGTGCCTGTCGCGCCTTTGCGAGGCTCGTGATGATCGCGGCGCGGTTCTTGCCCGCGCTCACAAAATCGACCGCTGCCTTGACCTTCGGGAGCATGCTCTTAAATTCAAACTGACCGGCTTCCATGTAGGCCTTGGCATCCGCAATGCTCATCTCGGAGATGGCTTCTTCGGCCGGGGTGCCGAAGTTCAGGGTCACATTGTCGACGGCGGTTAAGATGAGGAGCACATCCGCATCCACTTCCCGCGCGAGGAGGCCGGAAGTCAGATCCTTCTCGATGACGGCACTGGCACCGCGGAGCACCGTGCCCTGCTCAAGCACCGGGACACCGCCGCCGCCGCAGCAGATGACCACCTGGTCCGCGTCGAGGAGCGCCTTGATCGCATCGATTTCAACGATGGCGACCGGATTCGGCGCGGGGACAATGCGCTGATAGCCCTTGCCGGGAACTTCGACTGTGTGGTTGCCCTTTGCTTCCTCGGTCTCGGCCTCTTCCTTCGTCATGAAGCGGCCTATGGTTTTCAGGGGCTGATAGAAGGCCTCGTCATAGGGATCCACCGTAACCTCGGTCATGATGGTCGAGACACACTTATAAATGCCGCGGGACAGAAGTTCCGAGCGGAGTCCGTTCTGCAGGTCGTAGCCGATGTAACCCTGGCTCATGGCCGAGCAGACCGAGAGCGGCGAAGGGGTGTAGCCCTCGTGGCGCGCCGCAAACTCGGAGAGAGCGCCGTGAATCATGCCGACCTGAGGCGCGTTGGAGTGGGTCACGGCGACCTGCCAGCCCTCCTCGACAAAATCTGCGATGATAGGCGCTGTCTTCGCGACGGCCGCTTTTTGCTCCGGCAGATTGGTGCCGAGATCCTTGTGGCCGAGTGAGAGCACCAGACGCTTTTTAGACATGAGAGACCTCCTAATTCAGCTGATATGCGTGAAAAATCATGATAAAATTATAAATTCAGAGGAACAAAAAAGCAACCGCAGGGAGGGAGGCGGAACGGATGGAAGGCAAAAAGAGACGTATTTTGATGGTGAACCTGCCCTATTCGGGGCACACAAACCCCTCGCTCGGCCTGGTGCGCTGCCTCGTCGAGGCGGGACATGAGGTGGACTATGTGCAGGCGGAGTCTTTTCGCGCACAGGTGGAGGCGAGCGGCGCGCGCTTTGTCCCCTACGATGCGCCGCCGAACAGCTTCGTTCCTGCGCTGAACGAAGTGCTGAACTGGGGGGCGGCTTACCGCACCGTGCGGCGTATCGGCGCGAACTACGACTGCCTGATCTATGAACTCCTCTTTTTCCCGGGGAAGGCGCTCGCGGCGGAACTCGGCATCCCCTCGTATCGGCTGATTTCCACCTTTGCGCTGAACCGGAACTTACTCCGCGTGCTCGGAAAAACCGGCGGCCCTTATTTGACGGCGCTGTTTCGCTCGGAGCGGCTTTGCACGGCACTGAGCAGCCTCTTTCTCCCGAAGTTTTCGCTACGGGAGAAGAACCTCGCGGAAGCCTTGGTGAGTGAAGCACCGCCGCACAATTTTATCTACACCCTGCGGGAGTTTCAGCCGGAGGAAGCGTGTTTTCCGGAGTCAAACTATCACTTTGTGGGACCCGCGGTCGATGACAGAGGGGAAGCGCCGTTTTCCTTCGGAGAGAGCGGAAATCCCCTTGTCTATATTTCCTTCGGAACCCTGATGCATGCGGACAAGCGCTTCTTTGAGAAGCTGATTGCGGTCTTCGCCGGGAAACGGGTTGAAGTGATATGCGCGGTGGGCAGCGAAAAGCTGGTGCGCGCCCTCGGGGACTTGCCGCAAAACGTGCGGGTTTACGCGCGGGTGCCGCAGCTCACAGTACTGCGCCGCGCCTCTCTTTTCGTGACCCACGGCGGGATGAACAGCGTGAATGAGGCGCTCTACTACGGGGTCCCGATGATTGTAATTCCCTTCGGTCTGGACCAGCCGCTCGTCGGGCGGGAGCTTCAAAGACATAAGCTCGGGCGGGTCATAGAGCCGCGGGAACTCAAAGCCGCACGGCTTTGGCGCACGGTCAAGGACTTACTGAGGGACCCCGAAGCTAGGAAAGCGCGGACTGAAATGAAGCGAAAAGCGCAGGCGAGCGGCGGAAACCGAGAGGCGGCAAAACGTATTTTGGAAGATTTGGCGGCTCGGGAGCGGAAGGGAAGAACGGAATGAGCGGAATGTCGGCAATCGGTAAGCGGAGCGGCATCGCGGATTTACTTGCGGTCTTTTTCCTGCCGCTCGCCGCGAATCTCTCGGCCTCGCTGCTGCTGAAACTTGTGCCGGGCGCGGAGACAGCGCTTCGCTTTAATGCGCTCTGTCAGGGCTGTCTCCTCCTCTTTTCGTTTGTTCGGTACCGGCAGGGCGGTAGCGACGGTCCGCGGGAAAAAAGGCGCTTTCCGCTCTTTGAGTTTGCGGGGACACTCTTCCTCTACCTGTTGCTTATCTTTCTGCTCTTCCGAAGCGGCTATGCGGCTTCGGACCGCAACTATCAGACCGCGCTCCGAAGCCTCGGCGGAGACGGCGAACGGGCCGCGCTGATTTTCTATGCGCTCTGCGGCGCGGCCGCCGAGGAACTCTTGTTCCGCGGTATTTTGGAGCGCGGCCTCGCGGTCTTTTTGAAGCGGAGGTGGCTTACTGCCTGTATCGCAGCGCTTCTCTTCGCGCTCTACCACGGCAACCTCACCCAGGGGCTCCTTGCGTTTCCGTTGGGCCTTGCCTTTTCCCGGCTGAAAGCGCGCGGCAGCTTACGGGCCGCGCTTGCGGCGCACCTCAGCATCAATCTCCTGGCCCTTATTGTCTAGACTGGAAAAATAAGCGGAAAGCGGGTAAAATGAAACAATGCGTTCGTTGCAATCCAAATCAAAGGAGGAAAGCATGAAGCTATTGAGTATTGCGGTGCCCTGTTACAACAGCGCCGCTTATATGGACCGCTGCATCCGCTCTCTCTTGCACGGCGGCGACGAGGTCGAAATTTTAATCGTCGACGACGGCTCGCAGAAGGACAACACCGGAGAAATCGCGGACCGCTACGAGCGGGAGTATCCGAATATCTGCCGCGCCCTGCACCAGGTGAACGGCGGACACGGCGCTGCGGTCATGACCGGTCTCAAAAATGCGAGCGGCGTCTTTTTTAAGGTGGTCGATTCCGATGACTGGGTCGATCCCGAGAGCTACGACAAGATTCTTTCGACCCTCCGCGACTTTACGGCAAAGAACACGCAGCTGGATCTTCTGATCAGCAACTTTGTCTACGAGAAGGAGGGCGCCGCGCATAAGCGCGTCATGAACTACAGAAAGGTGCTGCCGCAGGAGAAGTTAATCGGCTGGGACGAGATCGGGCACTTCCTGCCGGGCCAGTACATTCTCATGCACTCCGTCATCTACCGCACGGCCCTGCTCCGCGACTGCGGGCTCTCGCTGCCGGCACACACCTTCTATGTGGACAATATCTTTGTCTACCAGCCGCTGCCGAGCGTGAAGACCCTCTACTACCTCGATGTAAACTTCTACCGTTACTACATCGGCAGAGAGGATCAGTCGGTCAACGAGCAGGTCATGATAGGGCGCATCGATCAGCAGCTCCGCGTGACGAGGCTTATGCTCGAGAGCTACGACCCCTACAAGATTCCGGCGAAGAAGCTAAGACGCTATATGATACTCTATCTTGAGATCATGATGACCATATGCTCGATTCTCGCGATCAAGTCGGAGCTCCCCGAGAACCTCGAGAAGAAGAAGGAGATTTGGAAGTTCTTAAAGGAACTGAATCCGCGTCTCTACTTCCGTATCCGCTTCGGCTTCCTCGGACAGAGCATGAATCTTCCGGGCAAGGGCGGCAGAAAAATCAGCATTGCGGGCTATAAAATCGCACAGAAGTTCTACGGCTTTAACTAAACGAAAAGACCGGATTCCGCGGGGAATCCGGTCTTTTTGTGAGCTTATTTTCTGTTTTTTTCGCTGAAGGCTTGATACGCGCGCGTCGCCTTTTTCTTTCGGCGGAAGAAGCCGTCCGCGCCGGCGGGGACGAGAGCGGGCATCTCGCTCTGCTCATAAATGACGGCGTAGACAAAGTAGCCGAGTAAAAGAGCCCCGAGGACATCGAGCACCGAGTGCTGTTTTAAGAAAACGGTCGAGAGGCAGATGGAAACCATGAGCAGCAGGGAGAGCCCCTGCACCAAGGGATGGCGGCGCAGCGTCTTGCTTCGCGCGACCGCCGCGTGGACCGCGAGCGCGTTGAAGACGTGAATGCTCGGGAACACATTGGTGGGGGTATCGGTGCGCTGTATCATCCAAACCAGGTGTTCAAAAAAGCCGTTTGCGGGATTCGCCGCGATGCGGAGGTCGGTGCCGTTCGGAAAGAGCGTACAGATTAAGAGCGAGCTCGTCATGCCGAGCGCCAAAAAGAGGCAGAGGTCCGCGGCCTCATCCTTATCCGCCCGGCTGAAATAGACCAGCGCGGCGAAGATGTAGAGAAACCAGAGCAGGTAGGGGACAATGAACACCGGCAGGAAGGGAATCCACTCGTCGACCTTGGTGTGCATGATGAGGTAATCCCCGGACACCGTCTGCTCCAGGTGGCGGAACCAGAAAATGTAGAAGACGGTGTAGAGACAGATGACGGTGAAGAGATGTTCTCTCGCAAGGATATGGGCGGGAGAGTAATTCGTTTTGTTCTGATCCAAAGCGATCTCCTGTATACATGTATTTGCATTGCGATAGCTTTTATTTTAGCATGGCTCGCGCAAACAAAGAAGTGACAAAGTGTACAGGATTTTTCGGGGGACACAAAAAAGCGCCCCGCAGGGGGCGCTTTTATCGTAGCGGAAGGGAGATTCGAACTCTCGACACCACGGGTATGAACCGTGTGCTCTAGCCAACTGAGCTATTCCGCCGCATGTCTTTAGGACTTTGTTAGTATACGGGAAGATGCGTGGCCTGTCAACCGATATTTTAATACTTTTTTCGGAAACGGGACGCGCGGGAAGCCCGCCTTTTCGGCAGGGTGCATTTTGTGCTATACTCAAACGGTACGTATGGATTTGGCAAGGATGTATGGTGCCGCGAGAGCCGGTTACGGCAGAGAGCGAGGGCATTTCGATGCTGATCTTTTTGGTGAATCCGAATGCGGGCGGTGCGCGTGGCTACCGCGTCTTTAAGAAATTGGAGCGACGGCTGCTCCGCACGAAGACGGCCTATCAGGTCTATGTGACGGGCGGCCCCGGGGAGGCGAGACAGCTTGCGGCGCGGCTCAGCGCCGAGTATGAAGGAGAGAGCCTCACGCTGGTCGCGGTGGGCGGCGACGGCATGCTAAACGAGGTGCTGAACGGCGCCCGACTCTCGGAGCGGCTTCGCTTCGGTTTTATTCCGGTGGGGCGCGATTCGGATTTTGCGCGCGGGCTTAGGCTTCCGCGGACGCCGCTCGGCTGTCTGAAGCGCATACTCGCGCCCCGCGAAGAGCGGGAGCTGGATTACGGGGTCGCGGAATTCGGGGGCGATGAGCCCTCGCATCACCGCTTTCTGGTGAGTTGCGGCATGGGTTTCGATGCGGAGTGGCTCGCAAAACTCTATGAGCTGGAGCAAAGAAACGGAAGGCGTTCGCGCCTCATCCGGGGAGGCTTACGACTTCTGGTCGGCTTCCGCGCCCTGTTACGCGCACACTGTACGCGGGGCTACTTTGAGACGGACAGCGGACAGCGGGTCGAATTCGGGCATCTCTTTTTGCTCAGCGCTCAACTCTATGCCACCGAAGCCGGTGGCATACGCCTCGTAAACAAGGTGCCGCCGACGGACGGGCTTCTGACGGTCGCGGTGCTGAATACGCGCAGTCGCCTGCAGCAGGCAAGACTGTTGCTATTGCCGCGGCGCAAAGCGCCGGAGTCCTATGCGGGGGTCCGCGTGTACCGTTGCCGGGAGTTTCGTCTCTTTCTCGATGAGGCGTTGCCGCTGCATGCGGACGGCGAGGGACTGGGCGGCAGAAGGGAACTCACGCTGCGCTGTGTCAGACGGCGTTTACGCTTTCTCTGTTGAGAGATGGAGGAGAAAAAATGAGAATCGGACAGGGTTACGATGTACACCGCCTGGTTGCGGAGCGCCCCCTCATCCTCGGGGGCATTGAAATTCCCTATGAGAAGGGGCTGCTCGGGCACAGCGATGCGGATGTACTCCTGCATGCGATTTCCGACGCGCTGCTCGGTGCGGCGGCGCTCGGCGATATCGGCGCGCATTTCCCGGACAGCGATCCGGCTTACCGGGGCGCGGACAGCGCGGAACTTCTTCGCGCGGTCGGGAACTTGATTCGCGCGGCAGGCTATGAGATCGGAAACATTGACAGCACGGTGGTCTGCCAGGCGCCGAAGCTCGCGCCGCACATTGCTTCGATGCGGGCGCGGATTGCGGAGGTGCTTGCGCTCCCGACAGAAGCGGTGAGCGTCAAGGCGAGCACCGAGGAACATATGGGCTTTACAGGGAGAGGAGAGGGCATTGCGGCACATGCCGTCTGCTTTTTAACGGAGAGAACGAGATGAAAATTTACGATACCATGACACGTTTCAAAGAAGAATTTAAGACCATCGAGCCGGGCAAGGTCAGGATGTATGTCTGCGGTCCGACGGTATACAATCTGATCCACATTGGCAACGCGCGCCCCATGATCTTTTTCGACACGGTGCGGCGCTATCTCGAGTACAGGGGCTACGAAGTGAACTTTGTCTCGAACTTCACCGACGTGGATGACAAGATCATCAAGGCGGCGGTCGAAGAGGGCGTGGACGCCTCCGTGATCTCCGAGCGCTACATTGCGGAGTGCAAGAAGGACATGGCCGGCATGAATGTGCGCCCGGCGAGCTACCATCCCCGCGCGACCGAGGAAATCGACGGGATGATCGCGATGATTCAGGATTTGATCGACAACGGTCACGCCTATGTCGCGGAGGACGGCACGGTCTACTACCGCGTGAGCAGCTTCCCGGACTACGGTAAGCTCTCCCACAAGAATGTCGAAGAGAATCAGGCGGGCTTAAGAACCCTCAAGGTGCGCGGCGAGGAGGCAAAGGAAGATCCGAACGACTTTGTGCTCTGGAAGCCGAAGAAGGAAGGTGAGCCGTACTGGGAGTCGCCCTGGTGCGAGGGGCGTCCGGGCTGGCACATTGAGTGCTCGGTCATGAGTAAGAAGTACCTCGGCGAGTCGATCGACATCCACGGCGGCGGCGAGGACTTAGTGTTCCCGCACCACGAGAATGAGATTGCGCAGTCCGAGGCGGTGAGCGGCAAGCAGTTTGTGCGCTACTGGATGCACAATGCTTTCCTGAACATCGACAACATCAAAATGTCCAAGTCGCTCGGAAACTTCAAAACCGTGCGACAGATCAGCGAGGAGTACGATCTCCAGGTGCTCCGCTTCTTCATGCTCTCGGCGCACTACAGAAGTCCGCTGAACTTCTCG